>CAKTIN010000132.1 GCA_934565775.1 uncultured Oscillospiraceae bacterium | reverse complement strand
AGCTTGGGGATATTGGTATCCGGATCCTTATCCAGATAGCCGTAAACTTGCTTCATGGCAAATCCTTTTAACACTTCCGAGGCATTCATAATAACAGTTCCTTTCTGTTTTGTATTGCTTTAGGATATTCTTATCTTAACGAAATCTCCACGCGAAAACTATGGCGGGAAAAGTCGATTCTTCCGAATTTCAGGGGAACCGCATCAATACGCAAATTTGCGCATTTTTGAATTTGTGCGCAAAAAAAGGCTGCCCCGTACAGGGCAGCCTTTCAGCCTGTCAAAAACTTGTTTTTGAACCGGTGGGTCGTACATTGTCCCATTTGGGTGGGTCCATAACCGGATATGCTTTCCGATTGATCGCGGCGCTCTGCCTCCTCAGCCCGTTCTGCCTCCGGTGGGGCCCTTTCCACCGGGGGAAAGGGCCGAAAGCCCGCCGGGCTGCGGCCCGGACCCCGGGGGGCCCCGGCGGCGGTACGGGACAATCACCCGGCAAAGCCCTTGGCTGTTGCGCCGCTCTGCATCCGCTTCCGCGTCCGGCAGCGCTTGGCCGCGCACACGCCCGAAATGCACCGGGCAGAGCTTGGCGGCAGAAGCCTCCGAAGACGTGCATCATGCCGCCCGATGGCGCGCAAAAGGAAAAACCACGGAGATTTCCGGGGGCGTGGGTACTTCTTTGACACGCTGAAGCGCCCCGGGAGCACAATCTCCCGGGGCGCCGATGTAAGATTCAGAGCTCTACGGTGTAGCTGGCGACCTCGTCCGTCTCCCGGTTGGCAGCCAGGACCCAGAGCTTGCCGTCCCGCTCCCGGCACAGCACGTTCGCCGGGCCGACGTCCCGGTCCAGCACCTGCCAGCGGTAGCGGCCCTGGTCATAATCGCACAGCAGCAGTTCCCGCTCCGCCTTGCGGTAGCCCACCACGGCGACCTCCCGGTCGCCTACCCGGCAGGTAGCCAGGGCGTGGAGGAAGGGCAGGGGGCGCTCAAAGAACGCCGCAGGGGCATAGCCCTCGGGGCCGCGGCGGTAAATGGTGATGCGGTCCCCGTGGAAGGGGCTGAATACCAGCAGCTCCGCCTCGCCGTCTCCGTCCAGATCCGCCAGGAGCATATCGCTGGCCGGGGTATCCAGGACCCGCTCCGCCGTCCAGCCCTCTCCGGGCTTGGGCGGACAGACCCGGTACACGCCGTTCTCCGCGCCGATATAGGCCACGTCCATGCCGTCCTCCCGGCGCTTGAAGAAGCCGTGATTCCGGTACAGGCCGCTGACCAGGGGCGTAAGGGTCAGCTCCCGGTCGTCGCCCTCCACGCGCAGATCCTCCGGCAGCTCCCCCACCCAGATCCGGCCCGGACAGGTCCAGTCGTCCTTATAGCCGTGGGCAGACTTCAGGGTCGCGGCAATCATATACCGCCGCCCCTCCCGCTCCAGCAGGCCGAAGCGGTGGACAAAGGGCAGGCTGCACAGCCGGCGGGTTTTCCAGCCCTCCGGACCGGGCTCCGCCAGAATGATCGACGCCTGCGCCGAATCGTTGGGCGAATAAAACCGCCGGGTGGACAGGAAC
>CAKTIN010000131.1 GCA_934565775.1 uncultured Oscillospiraceae bacterium | reverse complement strand
GGGGAGGGCAACGTGGCGGCGCACAGCGTCCTGGAGTACCTCCGGCATGGTTAAATTGCGGATTTTCTCCGGCGCGAATTGACAAACCGCTGCTTTTTATGTATAATTAGTGTTGGATTTTAAGGCTCCCGCCGGTGGGCTTTTTTGCCCCGGGCGGAGGGAAATCTTCTAAAAAGAAAGGATTATTGCCATGATTTACAGTGCAGAAGTACAAAATATGTGCTCTGTGGCCAAGGGCGCTTACCACGGCCCCGCTCCCATCCCCGAAGAAGGCAAATGGGTCCAGGCCAAGGAGATCAAGGACATCAGCGGCTTCACCCACGGTATCGGCTGGTGCGCTCCCCAGCAGGGCGCCTGCAAGCTGTCTCTGAACATCAAGGAAGGCGTGATTGAAGAGGCCCTGGTGGAGACCATCGGCTGCTCCGGCATGACCCACTCCGCCGCCATGGCCGCCGAGATCCTCATCGGCAAGACCATTCTGGAGGCGCTGAACACCGACCTGGTCTGCGACGCCATCAACACCGCCATGCGGGAGCTGTTCCTGCAGATCGTTTACGGCCGCAGCCAGTCCGCTTTCTCCGAGGGCGGCCTCGCCGTGGGCGCTTCCCTGGAGGACCTGGGCAAGGGTCTGCGCAGCCAGGTGGGCACCATGTTCGCCACCAAGGCGAAGGGCCCCCGCTACCTGGAAATGGCCGAGGGCTATGTGACCCGGTGCGCTCTGGACAAGGACAACCTCATCATCGGCTACGAGTTCATTAACCTGGGCAAGATGATGGACTTCATCAAGAAGGGCGACGATGCCGCGACTGCGCTGGAGAAGGCCAAGGGCCACTATGGCCGCTTCGAGAACGCTGCCAGCTATATCGACCCCCGGAAGGACTAAGGAGGACTGAACGATGGCTCTGTTTGAAGGATACGAAAGAAAAATCGACAAGATCAACGGCGTCCTGGCCCAGTATGGCATCGACTCCGTGGAGCAGTGCCGGGAGATCTGCCTGGCCAAGGGCTTCGACCCCTACACCATCACCAAGAACATCCAGCCCATTTGCTTTGAGGACGCTGCCTGGGCCTACACCGTGGGCGCCGCCATCGCCATCAAGAAGGGCGTAAAGACTGCCGCCGAGGCTGCCGAGGCCATCGGCATCGGCCTGCAGGCGTTCTGCATCCCCGGCTCCGTGGCCGAGGACCGGAAGGTCGGCCTGGGCCATGGCAACCTGGGCGCTATGCTGCTCCGGGACGAGACCAAGTGCTTCGCCTTCCTGGCCGGCCACGAGTCCTTCGCCGCCGCCGAGGGCGCCATCGGCATCGCCCGGAACGCCAACAAGGCCCGGAAGGAGCCCCTGCGGGTCATCCTGAACGGCCTGGGCAAGGACGCCGCCCAGATCATCAGCCGGATCAACGGCTTCACCTATGTGCAGACCCAGTTTGATTACTACACCGGCGAGCTGAAGATCGTCCGGGAGATCGCTTACTCCGACGGCGAGCGGGCCACCGTCCGCTGCTACGGTGCTGACGACGTCCGCGAGGGCGTGGCCATCATGCACCATGAGGGCGTGGACGTGTCCATCACCGGCAACTCCACCAACCCCACCCGGTTCC
>CAKTIN010000130.1 GCA_934565775.1 uncultured Oscillospiraceae bacterium | reverse complement strand
GAGCTGCACACCATTGTGGGCGCCGGAAAAACCGACGGTGCCATGGACGCGGGCAACCTGCTCAAGCCCATGCTGGCCCGGGGCGAGCTGCACTGCATCGGTGCGACTACCCTGGATGAATACCGGCAATATATTGAAAAGGACCCCGCGCTGGAGCGCCGGTTCCAGCCGGTACAGGTCGACGAGCCCTCGGTGGAGGACGCCATCGCCATTCTGCGTGGCCTGAAGGAGCGCTATGAGGTCTATCACGGCGTGAAGATCACCGACGGGGCCATTATCGCCGCCGCCACCCTCTCCGACCGGTACATTACTGATCGGTTCCTGCCGGACAAGGCCATTGACCTGATCGACGAGGCCTGCGCCTTGATCCGCACGGAGATGGATTCCATGCCCACGGAGCTGGACGTAGTCTCCCGGAAGATCATTCAGCTGGAGATCGAGGAGGCCGCCCTGAAGAAGGAGGACGATCCCCGGTCCGTAGCCCGGCTGGCTGAGCTGCAAAAGGAGCTGGCCGAGGAGCGGGAGCATTTCCAGGCCCAGAAGGCCCAGTGGGAAAATGAGAAAAACGCCATCGGCAAGGTCCAGCAGCTGAGAGAGCAGCTGGAGGCCCTTAACCGGCAGATTGAGACAGCTGAGCAGAGCTATGATCTGGAGAAGGCCGCAGAGCTGAAATACGGCAAGCTGCCCGCCCTCCGCCGCCAGCTGGAGGAGGAAGAGCGTAAGGCCAGCCAGACTGAGCATTCCAGCATTCTGCGGGATAAGGTAACCGAAAACGAAATCGCAAAGATCGTGGAACGCTGGACAGGGATTCCCGTGTCCCGCCTGGTTCAGGGAGAGCGGGAGAAGCTGCTGAACCTGGACGCCCAGCTCCACCGCCGTGTGATCGGGCAGGACGAGGCTGTGACCGCCGTGACCGAAGCGATCCAACGCAGCCGCGCCGGGATTCAGGACCCCAACCGCCCCATCGGGTCGTTCCTGTTCCTGGGGCCCACTGGCGTGGGTAAGACGGAGCTGGCCAAAGCTCTGGCCGAGGCGCTGTTTGACGACGAGAACAATCTGATCCGGATCGATATGAGCGAATATATGGAAAAATTCGCCGTATCCCGTCTGATCGGAGCGCCTCCCGGATATGTGGGCTATGAGGAGGGCGGCCAGCTGACCGAGGCCGTGCGACGGAAGCCCTATTCCGTGGTGCTCTTTGACGAGGTGGAAAAGGCCCATCCCGATGTGTTCAACATCCTGCTCCAGGTCCTGGACGACGGACGGATCACCGATTCGCAGGGCCGGACCGTAGACTTCAAGAACACCATTATCATCCTGACCTCGAATCTGGGCTCCAATTACCTCCTGGAGGGCATCGGTCCTAACGGAGAGATTCAGGACGAGGCCCGGCAGGCCGTTACCGCCCTGCTGCGGCAGACCTTCCGCCCGGAGTTCCTGAACCGGTTGGACGAAATCGTGTTCTACAAGCCCCTGACCAAGGAAAATGTGGCCTCCATCATTGATCTGCAAATCGCCAAGCTGAACAGCCGCCTGGCGGAGCAGGAGATCTCCTGCCGCCTGACGGACGCGGCCAAGGCCTTCATCATCTCCGAGGCCTATGATCCCCAGTATGGCGCCCGGCCTC
>CAKTIN010000129.1 GCA_934565775.1 uncultured Oscillospiraceae bacterium | reverse complement strand
GATGTGGGCTGCGCCTGCCGCACGGCGCTGATGGATATCCGGACCTTCCGCTGGTCCCCGGCGCTCCTGGACTGCTTCGGTCTGGACGGAGAAAAGCTCCCGGAGGACCTGCTTCCCTCCGGGAGCGTCGTGGGCGGCGCCGCCGCCTCCTTCTGCCGGGACACGGGCCTGACCCCCGGTATCCCCGTGATCTCCGCCGGAGGCGATCAGCAGTGCTGCGTCCTGGGGCTGGAGGCCCCGGCGGGCGCTCTGCGGCTGAACTCCGGCTCCGCTTCCTATATGGCCCTGCCGGTGACACAGCCCCGGCTGGACCCCAAGCGGGAGGTGAATCTCAGCGCCTACTGCGGTCCGGAGCCCTGGGTGCTGGAGGCCTCCAACACCGGCAGCGGCACCGTGTACAACTGGTTCACCCGGAGCTTTTACGGCGGGGACCTGGAGGCCGTCAACCGGGAGGTCGCCGCCGCGCCCCCGGGCTGCGACGGGCTAATCTGCCTGGCGGATTTCGCCGGGCGCGGCTGCCCGGCTACGGACCCTGCCGCCCGGGGCATGTTCCTGGGCGCAGGCCTTCAGCACACCCGGGGTTCCTTTGCCCGATCCGTGCTGGAGGGGATCTGCTTCGGCATCTGCGAGGCGCTGGACCAGATCCGCGCCCTGGGGGCGGAGGCGGGGGAGATCTGCTCCGCCGGCGGCCTGGCCAACTTCCCCGTGTTCAATCAGATCCTGGCGGACCTCTCCGGTCTGCCCGTGCTGGCCGGCGGAAGCGGGGAGGCCACGGCCCGGGGTGCGCTGCTCCTAGCCCGGCGGGCGCTGTCCCTGGCGCCGCTGCCCCCGGCCTCCGATCGGGGCGAGGTCTGTCTGCCGGACCCGGAGCGCAGGAGAATTTATAAGGAAATCGGCGAAATCCGCCAAAAAATCTATGAGAATCTTCCCAGCTCCACTATACTTTTCCAAAGCAACTCACTATAATATAGTCAGAATCAAATTTCGTGGCTTGCAAACAAGCAGAAGGAGACTATCGTGAAAAGCAGCAAGGACGTTGTTGAAAAAAGGCAGAAAAACATCCTGCAGGCGCTGCAAAAGTGCAAAAGCGCCGATGTGACGGAGCTGGCGGGACAGTTCCATGTGACCACCGCCACCATCCGCCGGGATCTGCAATATTTAGAGGATAAGGGGTATGTCCACCGGTTTTTTGGGGGCGTGGAGTATATTCTGCCCCAGAATACGGATGTACAGTATCAGACCCCCAAGGGCAACCCCACCCCCAGCCGCATCGCCATCGCCCGGTGCGCTGCCTCCATGATCGAGGACGGAGACGTGATCCTGCTGAACAGCAGCTCCACTGCCCTGTACATTCTGGACTATCTGCCGGATATCCACGCCGTGTTCGTGACCAATAACGGACGCGCCCTGTACGCCAAGCGCAACGTACGCATTGAGCTGTTCCTCACCGGCGGCGAGATCTACGGCAACAAGCAGAGCCTGGTCGGGGATATGGCGGTGAACACCCTGAAAATGGTGACTGCCACCAAGTGCTTCCTGGGAGCCAGCGGCGTCAGCGCCAGCGGCGGCGTTACCAGCAGTATTTTGCAGGAGTCCTCCGTCAACCGGCAGATGATCCGCCAGTGCACCGGCCCGAAGATCATCGTGGCGGACAGCTCGAAGATCGGCGTTCAGCAGAGCTTCTTCAGCTACGGCCTGGACGGGATCACCCATCTCATCACCGACAGCGGCGCGGACCCGGCGGAGCTGGACCGCATCCGCGCCCTGGGCGTCGAGGTCATCCTCGCGGACAGATAAAAAAGAAGCGGGAGGGCAATCCTCCCGCTTCCCGCTTCTTTCCAGTCTGTCAAAAAACTACCCAAAGGCCCCTGTTTCTGCTATAATAGAGGAAAC
>CAKTIN010000128.1 GCA_934565775.1 uncultured Oscillospiraceae bacterium | reverse complement strand
TACCAGACCTTCTCTACCTTCGCGGGCAGTCCCTATCTGGTGGACCTGGATCTGCTGGCGGATCAGGGGCTGCTGGAGCGGGAGGCACCGGGGCGGGTGACCTGGAGCGAGGAGCCCGGCCGGGTGGACTATGGCCGGCTGTACCAGTACCGCATGGGGCTGCTGTGGCAGGCCTCCGCTCGGTTTGACCGGAGCGATCCGGACTATCTGGCCTTCCTGGAGGCAGAAAAGGGCTGGCTGGAGAATTATGCCCTGTATATGGCCCTGAAGGACCACTTTGGCGGGCAGAGCTGGCAGACCTGGCCGGAGGAGATTCGCCGCCGCCAGCCCGAGGCCATGGAGCGCTACCGGGCGCTGCTGCGGCAGGAGCTGGAGGTCCAGCGCTTTGTGCAGTATGAATTCTTCCGGCAGTGGCGGCTCCTGCGGGACTATGCCAAGGCCCACGGGGTCGGGATCATCGGGGATGTGCCCATTTATGTGCCGCTGGATTCGGCGGACGTCTGGGCGGAGCCGGAGTATTTCCAGCTGGACCAGGATCTGCATCCCACCGCGGTGGCCGGTGTCCCGCCGGATTACTTCTCTGCGGACGGCCAGCTGTGGGGGAATCCTCTGTACCGCTGGGACCGGATGGAGGCGGACGGCTTCCAATGGTGGATTCGCCGGATGCGGGCGGCGGCGCGGCTGTTCGATGTGGTCCGGATCGACCACTTCCGGGGCCTGGAGAGCTATTGGTCCGTGCCCCCCCAGGAGACGACGGCCCGGAACGGCCGCTGGGTCAAGGGGCCGGGCATGGCGCTGATCCGCCAGGTGCGCCAGGCGCTGCCCGATCTGCGCTTCATTGCGGAGGACCTGGGCTTCCTGACGCCCGAGGTCGTGGAGCTGGTGCAGGCCTCCGGCTTCCCCGGGATGAAGGTTTTGGAATTTGCCTTTGATCCCCGGGAGCCCAGCGACTATCTGCCCCATAATTATGACCATAACTGCGTGTGCTACACCGGGACCCATGACAACGAGACCCTGCTGCAATGGGCCCAGGCGCTCCCGCAGGAGAATTTTGCCTATGCGGTCCGCTACCTGGGGAAGGGTGCGGAGGAGAGCATCTGCCATGCCGTGCTGCGGGCCGGGTCTGCCTCTGTGGCGGATCTGTTCGTGGCCCAGTTTCAGGATTGGCTGGAGCTGGGGGCCGAGGGGAGAATGAATCACCCCGGCGTGACGGATGGCAATAACTGGCGCTGGCGTGCGCTCCCGGGGCAGATCACCCCGGAGCTGGCCGCGAAAATTGCCGAGGTTACGGCCTTGTATGGCCGGGGCTAAGGGGAATCGGCTGGGTCGGGATTTTTACGCCCGGCCCTGTCCGCAGGTGGCGGCGGACCTGGTGGGGAAGCTCCTGGTACACCGGGAGGGCCGGGAAACCCGCTGCCTGCGGATCACAGAGACGGAATGCTACTGCGGGGAGGCGGATACCGCCTGCCATGCCCATAAGGGGAGAACCAAGCGGACGGAGGTCCTGTATGGCCCGCCGGGGACGATTTATCTCTACCTGTGCTACGGAATGCACTGGCTGCTGAATCTTGTCACCGGGCGGGAAGAGGAGCCGGAGGCCGTGCTGATCCGCGCCTGCGAGGGCGCGGCCGGCCCCGGAAGGCTGACAAAGGTCCTGGGGATCACCGGAGCGCTGAACCGGGCGGACGCCTGCGGCGACGAGCTGTGGGTGGAGGACGATGGGGCGCGCTTTGAGATCCTGCCGGATACGCGAGTGGGCATCGGCTATGCCGCGCAGGAGGACCGGGAGCGCCTGTGGCGCTTTAAGATGGGGAAACCGATCCTGCCGGATTCCGAATAAAAAACTCGGAGCAGAAAAACTGCTCCGAGTTTTTCAGTCTGTCAAAAAACTACCCAAAGGCCCCTGTTTCTGCTATAATAGAGGAAACGGGGGTGTTTTCATGGAAGA
>CAKTIN010000127.1 GCA_934565775.1 uncultured Oscillospiraceae bacterium | reverse complement strand
CGGATGGCGGAGGAATACTGCTGCCCGGCTTTCCTGATCTGCCTGGACGGAGACCGGGGTAAGGCCTCTTCCCGGTCCTATGGAGGGTTCAACCTGTTTGCCTCCCTGTCGGCCCTGTCGCCGCTGCTGGAGAGCTACGGCGGCCATGAGCTTGCGGCCGGCTTTACCATCACCCGGGAGCACATTGCGGAATTCCGGGAGAAGGTCAGCGCCATGGCGGCGTCCTTTTACGACACCGCCGGACCGAAAACGACCCTTGAGATCGACTGCGCGGTGCATCCCCAGGACCTCACCCTGGCCGGCGTGACGTCGCTGGATGTGCTGGAGCCCTGCGGCAGCGGCTGCCCCCGGCCGGTATTTGCCATGGAGCAGCTGCGGGTGCAGAAAATCGCCATGGTGGGCGGCGGGCGGCATATGCGCCTCCAGCTCCGGCGGGGGGACTGCACCGTTACCGCGATCTATTTTTCCGCGACCCCGCAGTCCGCCTCCATTGCGGAGGGGGACCTGGTGGATCTGGCCTTTACCGCCCAGATCAATGAGTTCCGGGGGACGCAGAGCGTCCAGATCAGCGTTCTGGACATCCGGCCCAGTTGCCCCTGCCCCTGCCCGGCGGACGCGGGCCTGTACCGCAGAATGCGGGCCGGCCGATTAAAGCCCGAGGAGGCGGAGCAGCTCCTGCCCAGCCGGCAGCAGCAGGGGGACGTGTGGCGGTATCTGGCTGCGGCGGGGGATGTGCAGGAGACTCCTGCCTGCCTGCTGCGGAAGATCGTCCGCCGGAGCACCCGCCCCATGACGCTGCCCCAGATGCTGGTATGCCTGGACCTGTTCAGCGAGGCGGGGCTGATTACGCTGCGGCGGCAGCGGCAGTCGATCCGCGTGGTGGTCCTGCCGAGAGGGGAGCGGGCGGATCTGAACGCCTGCGAGACCATGCGGAAGCTATTGAAACTGAAAGAGAGTTAAGCGCTTTATGGAGACCTTTGAAGAACATTATGCCTCTCTGAAGGAGGCTTTGAATCAATATATGCCCGGGGCGGATATGGCTCTGATCGACGAGGCGGTGCAGTACGCCAAGGAGAAGCACAAGGATCAGAAGCGCCGGGACGGCTCGCCGTATATTATCCACCCCCTGGCGGTGGCGGAGATCGTGGCGGAAATGGGTCTGGACACCGACGCGGTGCTGGGCGCCGTGCTCCACGACTGCATCGAAGATACCGACGCGTCCCACGACGAGATCGCCAAACGCTTCGGTCCTACCGTGGCGGACCTGGTGGAGGGCGTCACCAAGCTGACCCGGGTGGAGTATTCTACCCTGGAGGACGAGCAGATGGAGAATCTGCGCAAGATGTTCATGGCCATGTCCAAGGACATCCGGGTGGTTCTCATTAAAATTGCAGACCGGCTCCACAATACCCGGACCATGCAGTACCAGACCCCGGCCAAGCAGATTTCCAAATGTATGGAAACCATGGACATTTACGCGCCCCTGGCGCACCGGCTTGGTATGCAGAAGATCAAGTGGGAGCTGGAGGATACCTCCCTGCGCTATTTGCAGCCCCATAGCTACAATGAGATCATGTCCTATCTCAACGAGCACAAGGAGGAGGCCGAGGCCTTCATGCAGAGCATCCAGCATACCATCTCCCAGCGGCTAGAGTCCGTTCACATCCGGGGGACGATTTATGGCCGGATCAAGCATGTGTACTCCATTTACCGGAAAATGCAGAGCCAGGGCAAGAGCATCGACGAAATGTACGACCTGTACGCCTTCCGGGTAATCGTGGACTCCATTCCGGACTGCTATAACGTCCTGGGGCATATTCACGACCTGTTCAACCCTGTTCCGGGGCGGTTTAAGGACTACATTTCCACCCCCAAGCCCAATATGTACCAGAGCCTGCACACCACGGTGATCGGCTCTCAGGGCATCCCCTTTGAGGTCCAGATCCGGACCTGGGATATGCACCAGA
>CAKTIN010000126.1 GCA_934565775.1 uncultured Oscillospiraceae bacterium | reverse complement strand
CGGTAATGCCCTTGGTCCAGTGGGCGTACATATGCACGCCGTTCTCCGCATCCTGGGGGGTAAAGCTATACTGATTCGTATACTCGTTGCCGCCCTCCGCCGCGTCAAACCAGCCGGAGAAAATGTAGCCGGTGCGGGTGGGATCCTTGAGCTCGTCAAACATGGCGCCCTTATCGGTCTTTACATAGTTGTAGTTTTTGCCGACCGCGCCGGTACGGGTGGCGTCCTGGGCCCCCTCATAGTTGTAGTGAATGGTGATGGGTACGGCCTGGCCCCGCCAGGTGGCGTACAGGGTGGCGGTAGCGCCGTCCTCACTGGCCAGATTCTTTACCGAGCCCTCATCGTCATAAATGCCGTAGCTGGCGCTGGAATAAGTGGCCCAGCCGTTGAAGTCATAGCCGGGGTTGGTGAAGGTCACCTTTGGCAGCTTGACCCATTCGCCGTACACGGCGGAGATGCTGTCCATGGTGCCCTGGCCGTCGCCGGGATTGAAAGCGATGGTATACCGGGCGGCGGTCCACTTGGCGGTGTAGGTCACGTCGGCGGTAATGACCGTCTCGGCGGTCAGCTGCTCGTCGTCATGGAACCAGCCCGCAAAGGCGTAGCCCTGCTTGGCGGGCGCCTGGGGCATCCGGCTGCCAATGGCCGTATTCCGGGGCACAAGCACCGTGGTCGTTTTCCCGTCATTCACAAAGCTCACCGTGAAGGTGTCCGCCCACACGGCGTACAGGTCCACATTCTCCGTGAGCGTGATGGAATCCCGGTCCTGATAGACCACGGGACCGTCGGCAGTGGCGGCCCAGCCTGCGAAGAGCTTGCCCTCGCAGGTGAAGGTATTGGCCTTCAGGGTCCCCTTCCCGCCGAAAATATTCTGCTGGACCGTATCGGTCGTGCCGTTATTGGCGTGGAAGGTCACCACCAGAGGCTCTCCGGCGGCAAAATTCCGCAGATATACGCAGTCCTTTCCCCCGCTGCTGCTGCTGTCCTTGCTGTAGACGATCTTGAGCACATTGTCCTTCTTGCCGTCTACCTCCAGACCGGTCCAGTCCACCTCGCCGCTGGCGTCCTTTACCAGGGAGGTCTCATCCAGGGTGATGTTGCACTTGTCATAGTTCTTTTCGGAGGAGACCTTGTATTCAAAGGTCAGCTTGGCGTCCTCCGTAAAGGTCAGCTGAAGGGTGCTGGTGGTGCTGTTCTTGTCCTGATTGCCGGAAACAAGGACCTGCTCCCCGTTCAGCTCCGTAACCTTCCACTTCTTGGTGCTGCTGGGTGCGCCCGGCTCCGTCTCCGCATCCACAGGCAGACCCTCAAAATACTCGCTGAGGGTCGGCGTGGCCGCAAAAGCAGACACCGGCAGCAGGCCCAGGATCATGACCAGGACCAGCAGCATCGCTAAAATCCGATTCTTCATGCTAGCGTTTCCGCTCCTTCTCATAAATTTCGTCCCAAAGCCCGCGCTTGCCAAAAAAAGAAAGCAGACCCATACTGCCGCACAGTACAGGCCCACTGATTCTATGGAAAGAAGAGCTGGCGATCCCGGTGACGGCAGGAGCCGATCCGGCGGCCAGCGTATCTGACTTATCCGGCTGCACCGGCATCACAGTGACCCACTCGCGGGGCTTCCCACCCCATTCCGCCCGCCGCATTACCGGCAAGCCGCCCGATCCTGTTTTCAATTTTCGGGCTACGCCCGCGCTAAGAAACCGATGCTCTTAGTATAGCAGAGTTTCCCCTGTAAAGCAAGGGGAAATTCCCTCCCCCGCCCCACAGCCTGCTCCGCACCGAGGGTTTGGGGAACAGGGATACGCCGCGCCGCCCCCCGCTGGCCTTGGCCTATTGCCTTTTGGGATTCTATCGCTGTCGGAACTATACCGTAAAAAATCTGGAAAAAACCATCTCTCCGGCTGCCAACACGCCCACATTGGGGTTTTCGGCTACGGGAGCAATACGGACATCCATCTTGTCCCGAAACAGCGCCTTGGCTCCAATTTCCCGCTGGATGCGTTGCGCCAGCAGTTCGTAGCGATAGCAGATGTCCCCCGCCAAGAAAATACTGTCCAGAGGTACCAGGTTCAGCATATTTATCAGGCCGGCAGACAGATATACCGCCTCTTGGTCCAGGAGCTTCCGAGCCTCCTCCTCCCGCTCCACATGGTCAATCAGGTCAAACCAATTGCGGTAGGGGGATCCCTCCAGCAGGGCCGGGATAGAGGCATAGGT
>CAKTIN010000125.1 GCA_934565775.1 uncultured Oscillospiraceae bacterium | reverse complement strand
TGACACTTCTGGCGGCTACAGCTACATCTACTATGGCACATGGCGCGACAGCCCCATCAAATGGCGCGTTCTCGATGACAAGGCGAACACCGGCGCAGCCGGCGCCCTGTTCCTGCTGACAGACGAGTGTCTGTACCCGCGCGAGGGAAGCTCATTTTCTTCCTATATTTTATTCAATCCGACGAATAAACCCAACAGACACCTCTGGAAGGACAGCACGCTGCAAGACTGGTTCAAAAACACCTTTTACAGCGGCGAAAACAGCGCCTTTACCTCCGCCGAGCGTGCGCTGATCCCTGAGACAACGCAGGAAAGCAGCACGTATTTATACTCGCCTCTCTACATGAGACTCCAAATATGCGCTCTGGAAGCGGAACATGTGTTTGCTCCTTCCATTCAGGATATAATGAATGCGGACTATGGGTTTACCGATCCAGCGTCGCGAATCGCGGGGCCGATCAATTCTTCGGGTCGCGGTACGCAGTATTGGCTTCGCTCATGCGAACCCTCCGAACAGCTACCGTTTATGGTTGGCGAAGATGCCAGCCTGATGGGTGATTCGGGTGGTAACCTGTCTGCGGTTCGTCCTGCGATGAACCTTTCGACCGCAGGAAATAATATTCTCTTCGTCTCCGCAGCCGAGGGCGGCAAGCCTGCCGGCGGGCTGGCAGAGATCTCCGAATATACAGGAAACGAGTGGAAGCTGACGCTGAGGGACGATGCCCGCAGCGGCTTCTCTGTGACCACCGCGGCGGTTTCCACCACCAATTATGGCGGCGACATCCAGATCGAATACTCCGGCGCACAGACCGGCGACAACGAATATATCTCCGTCCTGCTCAAGGACAGCAGCGGCAACCCCACTTATTACGGCCGCAGCGCCGCCCTTACCGCAGCAAGCGGCACGGTCACCATCCCCGTCGCCGCCGGCCTTGCCGCAGGCAATGCTACCCTTTATGTCTATAACGAGCAGTATAACGGCGACAAAATAACCGACCTCGCCAGCGCTTTTGCAGACGTTACGCTGACGGTTCGCGCAGCCAACACCTACACCGTCTCCTACGACCCCGGCACAAACGGCACGGGAGCGGCGTCTACAGCCACCAAAATCGAAGGCCTTCCCCTCACCCTTGCCGGTGAATCCTTCACCCGCACCGGCTATACCCAGACCGGCTGGGCCACCGTTGACGGCGGTGAAAAAGTCTATGACCTCGACGCGATCTACGAGGAAAACGCACCCATCACCCTCTACCCCGTGTGGACAGCCAATCAGTACACCGTTACCCTCGATTCCAACGGTGGCGGCGCTGTAACGCCATCGACGGTCACGGTCACCTACGGTGAGGACTGCCCTGCCATACCCGTGCTGCAATGGGCGGGTCATATTTTCTGCGGCTGGTATGATGCGCAAGCAGGCGGCAAGCAGTATGTCGATGGTAATGGCAACAGCACAGCCAGATATGACAAAACAGAGAACTGCACCCTATATGCCATATGGAGCGATGCTCCCCTCTGCACGGTCACCTTCGACCCAAACGGCGGCACATTGGCCGGTAAGAACACAAGTGAACAGAGGTCAAACGACTCTATCCAATACAAGCCCGATGACCCCACCAAGACCGGCTACACGTTTACCGGCTGGTATCAAGACTCCGCCTGCACCCGGCGCTGGGACTTCAGCGACTGGGTGACGGGGGATATGACGCTCTACGCCGGCTGGCGCATTCTCTACTACACCATCTACTTTGATACTGCCGGCGGCAGCGACATTGGCCACATCACGCAGGACTACGGCACCGCCATCACCGCCCCCGCAGCTCCCACCAAAACCGGCTACACCTTCATCGGCTGGGAGCCGGAGCTCCCGGCCACCATGCCTGCGAAGGTTATGACCGTCACCGCCCAGTGGAGAATCAACCAGTACACCATCATCTTTGACACCGACGGCGGCAGCGCCATCGACCCCATCACCCAGGACTACGGTACGACAATTAACGCGCCCGCCGACCCGACAAGAGAAGGCTATACCTTCACCGGTTGGGACAAGATGATCCCCGCGACCATGCCTGCCGGGGATATGACCGTCACGGCGCAGTGGAGAATCAACCAGTACACCATCTCCTTTGATTCTGCCGGCGGCAGCGCCATCGCACCCATCGCGCAGGACTACGGCACGGCAATTACCACGCCCGCCGATCCCACCAAGAACGGCTACACGTTTGTGGGCTGGAACCCGGAAATCCCCGCCACCATGCCCGCCGAAGACCTGACCGTCACGGCGCAGTGGACGGCCAATCGGTACACCATCAGCTTTAATACCGACGGCGGCAGTGCCGCCGCGCCCATCACGCAGGACTACGGCACCGCCGTCGCCGCGCCCGCCGACCCGACAAGAGAAGGCTATACCTTCACCGGTTGGGACAAGACGATCCCCGCGACCATGCCTGCCGGGGATATGACCATCACGGCGCAGTGGACGGTCAATCAATACACCATTACTTACGATCTGGACGGCGGCACGGCAGAGGGCAACCCCGACACCTACACCGTCGAGACGGACGCCTTTACCCTCAAGAACCCCACACG
>CAKTIN010000124.1 GCA_934565775.1 uncultured Oscillospiraceae bacterium | reverse complement strand
CCTTCGTTTTTCCCTACCGAGACAGGAGGGGGCTTGCCGCGGCAAGCCCCCTCCTGTTATAAGCGAAAATCCCAATGCCATTCTTCCGGCCCGGCTGCCGCCGGGCCCCGCCCGGTCCATTTTGGGTCTGTCCCGGCATTCGGAACGCCCTATTTACCTTCTCTTCGACAGAGGCGTGGACTTTTCCTGGGCCTCCAGCAGCTCCACGATCAGGCTGTTGGACACCAGGAAGCCCCGGGCGGTAAACCGCCAGCGGCCCTCGTCCTGGGTCGTCAGGCCCTGCAGCGCGTACTTCTTGAAGATCTCCTCCAGGGGCTCAAAGGGCAGGAGGTACTGCCTGCTGTACTCCTCCGCCTCCACCCCCAGGCTGGTCCGCAGGCGCAGCATCAGATACTCCCCCGCCCGGTCCCGGGCCGGAACCTGCTGGCACTCGGAGAGCACCGCGCCGCCGTTTCGGATGCCGTTGACATAGCCGTGAAGGTCCGGGGCAATGGTAAAGCGCTTCCCCGCAAAGTCGGAGCTGGCCGCCGGGCCGAAGCCCAGATACTCGCCGCCGGTCCAGTATTTCAGATTGTGCCGGGAGCGCAGGCCCCGGCGGGCAAAATTCGAAATTTCATACTGCTGATAGCCCTTCTCCCGGAGGATTTCCACCGCCGCCAGGTACATATCCGCCTGGGTGTCGTCGTCGGGCAGATCCGCATACTCCCGGTAGCGCCACAGAGGCGTGCCCTCCTCCACCTTCAGACCATAGCAGCTCATATGCTCCGGCTTGAGCTCCAGCACATGGCGCAGGGTCGTCTCCCAGGCCGCCCGGGTCTGCCCCGGCAGGCCGTACATCAGGTCCAGAGACAGGTTATGGAACCCGGCGTCCCGGATGCGGTCCACCGCCTCCTCCACCTGGCGGTAATTGTGAGGCCGCCCCAGCTTTTTTAGCAATGCGTCGTCATCGTTCTGCACCCCCAGGGAGACCCGGTTAAAGCCCTCGGCCTTCAGCCGCCGCAGGCCCCGGGGGGTAACGCTGTCCGGATTGGCCTCGAAGGTGATCTCCGCCTCGGAATCCACGTCAAACCGCCGGCGGATGGTGCCCAGAATCTGCACCAGGCCCTCCGCGCCAAAGAACGTGGGGGTCCCTCCGCCGAAATATACGGTATCGACCACATAGTCCGGCGCAAGCGCACCGGCCTCCTTGATATGGGCCTGGACCGCCTGCAAGTAGCCGTCCATCAGCCCCTTTTCCTTCCCGCCGCCCAGGGAGTAAAAGTCGCAGTATTCGCATTTGCTCCGGCAGAAGGGAATATGCACATAAATCCCCAGGGGGGTCTTATTTTTTTTCGCCATAGCCGCCGTCCTCTTCCGATTGATTCATGTTTCGCCCGTTTTCTCCCGGCCGAGCCACCGGAGCACCTCCGCAGCCAAAGCCTCCACCGGACGTCCGTCCGTCTGGATGTGCTTGCCGGGGAAGCGGGCCGAGCCCGCCCGGGCCAGCTCCAGATTCTGCATACACCAGCAGTCCTCCGTCTCCCCCCGGGCCAGGATCCGGTCGTGCACCGTCTGCCGGGAGGCCTCCAGCACCACCAGCCGGGTATCGATCCCCGCCCGGTTCAGGTCCGCAAGGATCCTATAGGAGCTCTCCCGCAGCAGGGTCATGGGCACCAGAATGTCCCGCCCGAACTTTTCGTGCAGGTCCCGCAGGAGCATCCCGCAAAAGGTCCCCCACAGGGGATAATCCTCAAAAATGAAGCCGTAGGGACGGTCCGGGTAATTCTCCCGCACCGCGTTGCCCACCTCCTCCGCGTCGAAGAGCAGCGCGCCGTCCATACGCTTGGCCAGAGCCTCCGCCAGGGTGGACTTCCCCACCCCATAGGCCCCGCTGATCCAGAGAATCATGGTTCTTTCCTTTCCGATTAGTCGTCGTCCAGCTTGAGCACCGCCATGAAGGCCTCCGAGGGCACCGCCACCGTGCCGAAGGTCCGCATCCGCTTCTTGCCCTCCTTCTGTTTTTCCAGCAGCTTCTTTTTCCGGGTAATATCGCCGCCGTAGCACTTGGCCAACACATCCTTGCGCAGGGCCTTGATGGTCTCCCGGGCGATGATCTTGCCGCCGATGGCCGCCTGGACGGGGATCTCAAACATCTGGCGGGGAATATTGTCCTTGAGCTTTTCGCAGATCTTCCGGGCTCTGGGGTAGGCGTTGTCCGCAAAGAGGATGAAGCTCAGGGCGTCCACGATCTCCCCGTTGAGCAGAATATCCAGCTTTACCAGCCGGGAAGGCCGGTACTCGTCCATCTCATAGTCCAGCGAGCCGTAGCCACGGGTCCGGGATTTCAGCGCGTCAAAGAAATCGTAAATAATCTCGTTGAGAGGCATCTCATAGTGCAGCTCCACCCGAGTGCTGTCCAGATACACCATATCCTGGAACTCACCCCGGCGGTTGGTGCACAGGTCCATCATATTGCCCACATACTCCTGGGGAGCAATGAGGCTGGCCTTCACATAAGGCTCCTCCGCCAGCTCGATCTTGTCCGGCTCCGGGTAGTTCAGAGGGTTGTCCACCATGAGCACCGTGCCGTCGGTCTTGGTGATCCGGTAGACGACGTTCGGCGCCGTAGTGATC
>CAKTIN010000123.1 GCA_934565775.1 uncultured Oscillospiraceae bacterium | reverse complement strand
GGCCATCATCGCCATGTCCACATCATCGAACACGCCCTCATAGACCATCTGCGGCTTTCCCGCGAAATATTTGATCTTGCCCGCTTCCTTCAGCTCGGTGCGATACTCCAGCTCCACGTATTCCTCTGCCGGGACGCCGACAAAGGTCACATTTCCGTCCAGCTCCTCCAGGATCCCCGTAGGCACCAGGGCTCTCGCCACGGCATACATCATCGTCACCTGAATGTTGTGCCCGCAGGCGTGGACATTGCCCGTTTCCTTCGCCGCGTCAGGGTGCTGGGGATTTATTACGGAATCCAGCTCTCCGATCACCGCGATCCGGCGTCCCTGCTTCTGCTTTTGGGCCTTGCCTACGACGCCCGTGTACGCCGCGCCCCAGGTCACTTGAAGCCCCAGAGCTTCCAGGCGTTCCGCCAGACGATCCGCGGTATGGAATTCCTTATAGCCGGTCTCCGGGTCCGCGTAAATGGCATGTCCCAGAGACAGGATCTGGTCCCGGGCGGCATCGATTTCCGCCCATGCTCTTTTTTTCCGTTCTTCCGTCGTCATAACGCCGCCTCAGAGATCAGATAATGCCCTGAATTTTCAGGATCATCTGCGCGATCAGCGCGGAACCAAAGAACGTGCCGCAGAATACCAGAATGCTGATGATAACGATCTTCCAGCTCAGGCGCTTTACATCCGCCAGACGGGTGCCGATGGATACGCCCGCTACAGCCAGAATGACCGTGCCGATCTGGCTTGTCCCGATGTTGCCAGTATACTTGAGGATCAAATCCGCCAGGGGGCAGAAGGGCGTGGTCAGCAGCAGGCTGATCAGGGAGGCCCAGGCAAAGGTCGGGATCTTCTTCAGGCACTTCACTTCGCCGATCAGCATGCCCAGCAGGCAGATCACGGAGATAATCAGCAATCCCACAATCGCGCCGCCGATATTGACGGCACCCTTTGTATTGGCGATCTGCGTTATCAGGACCGCCGCAGAAATCATCAGCAGGACCTTAAAGTAATTGAGGTATCTCTGTGCCATAGTCATCGTTCGTTCCTCCCTTTCTTTACTTCTTCGCAGCTTCGGCGGCATCCTTCTTGCCCCGGAGCGCCTTATAGAACAGATTTACCAGCGGGATCGCGATAAACAGCTCCATGTACATGCCGTCCACATTGGTGAAGATATTGGACGTGGCCGCGTAGGCCAGGATCTGCTCGGACATTTCAGGGACCGTAGCGGCCAGCGCGCTGGAGGCGGCGGTCATCATGGAGCCGGAGCCCATGCCGCAGGCCATGGCCAGCGCATAGGGATGGATCCCGGTCAGAACGCCCAGGGAACCCAGCAGGCCGAAGAAAATGGTGCCGAACAGGTTGCCCACCATATAAGTACCCATGGTTCCCATGGCTTCGGGGGAATCGGGGCCGTACATCTGGCTGATAAGGCCCAGGGTAGGCTCCCGGCAGATGCTGACGGTGGCGCCCACGGCCTCCCGGCGCATGCCCAGCAGCACAGCTACAGGCAGCGCGATCAGCATCGTGCTCAGGTTGCCGAATTCCTGGAAAATCAGCGCGGGACCGGCGGTAATCAGGCTCATGACATTGGGACCCGCGGCGCAGCCGAGCTTCACACCCAAAAGCAGCAGAGTCAGACCCATTACCTGCTTGGAGAGCTCCACTTCCTCAATGCCGCAGAGCTTCTTCAACGCGGCGACCTTCTTTCCCAGGGCGTCCGGGGTAATAATCACCGCCATAATCATCGCCCAGACCATGGGCATAATGATGACGTTGCCGGGGCCTACGGGAATCTTCAGTGTGCCGATCAGCTCGCCCAGCGCGCTGAAAACACCCACCACCGCGAACAGCTTCACAAAGATGGGGACCCGCCCCTTCGTGCTGAGGACCTCGTCCGCCGTCATCGTCGTTTTGGTTTCTTCCATGATGGTTTTCCTCCTTTTTCTATTCAAGCGTATCCAACTTATAGATATCCAGTCGTCTGTGTGCCAGAAGGGGCAGCTCTGCCCGGACCCGTTCCACCTCGTCCAGGTCCAGCTCCGCCAGGGCGATGCCCGGCTTCTCGTCCATCTGATACAGAATATTTCCCCAGGGTCCCACCGCAATGGAATGTCCCCAGGAGGTATAGCCGCTGGACGCGTCCCGGGCGGGGGCTGTCCCGACGGCAAACACCTGGTCTTCTACGGCACGCTGCCGGAACATGATCTCCCAGTGGGCCGGACCCGTGGTCATATTGAAGGCCGCCGGAACCAGGATCACCCTTGCCCCCCGCTGGGCCATCAATCTCGGCAGCTCCGGGAACCGGAAATCATAGCACACGCACAGGCCCATTTTCCCGAATTCCGTATCGAATACCGCCACATCGTTTCCCGCAGTAAGGGTATCGGACTCCCGGAAGCACTGGCCGCCGCTGACGGCAATATCGAACAGATGCATTTTCCGGTGTCTCGCGATCTGCCTGCCCTGCCGGTCAAATACATAGGCCGTATTGTATATGTGCCCTTCCCGGTCCCGTTCCGGCATACTGCCGGCCGACAAATAAATCCCATGCTTTTTCGCCAGCGCGCTGCACCGCTGCCAGCTCTCGCCGCCGGCCTCCTCGGCATAAATCGGGAAATTGGGGGTCTGGTAGGGGCAGTTGAACATTTCTCCC
>CAKTIN010000122.1 GCA_934565775.1 uncultured Oscillospiraceae bacterium | reverse complement strand
CTCCTTTCGGCATAGAAAAAATCCCAAGCGCAAAAGCGCTTGGGACGAAATCATTCGCGGTACCACCCAAGTTGGTGCGGCTGCACCCTCTCTGCCCGTACTGACATACGGCCTCCGGGATAACGGGCGGGAACCCCGTCGGACGCTACTGACAATCGCTGCGTTTGCGCCGCCCTCCTGAGCCCATTCTCCCCCTGGGCACTGCCGCACTTCCACCTTCGGCGGCTCTCTGTCAATGCCGGTACGCGGGATACTTCTCTCAGTCACTGGTTTTTCCTTGCCTTTATCATAGCGCGGCTTTTCCCGTCTGTCAAGACCGGAGCCCGGAATTTTTTCCTCTCAGAGGATCACCACGTTCTCTCCCTGGGAGAGCATCGGATACATCCAGCAGGTGGGCTCATGATCGTTGATCACGCCGCAGGCCTGCAAGTGAGAGTAGACCGTTATAGAGCCCAGATATTTAAAGCCGCGCTTCTTGAGGTCCTGGCTGATCCGGTCGGACAGCGCGTTGCTGGCTTCCCAGGCTCCCTGATGATGGGCCCGGTAAATGTAGGTTTTCCCCCCGGTAAAGCCCCAGAGATACCGGCTGAAGCTGCCGTATTCCCGGATCACCTCCAGGAACAGCTGCGCATTGCGGATCACCGCCTCGATCTTCCGCCGGGAACGAATCATTCCCGGGGTCTCCAGGATCCGCGCAATGTCCGCCTCTGTGAAGCCTGCCACCTGCTCATAGTCAAACCCGGCAAAGCAGGCCCGGAAGATCTCCCGCTTTTTGAGCATCAGCGCCCAGCTCAGGCCGCACTGCATGACCTCCATCATCAGAAACTCAAATTGCCCCCGGTCGTCATGCAGGGGGATACCCCACTGGGTATCATGATACGCTTCCATTCTGCCGCCATCCCGGCACCATGCACATCGCTCCATGCGTGCATTTTCCTTCCTTATATAACAAAATCTCTTTGCCGCTCTCTCGCCAGTCGAAACCTTTCCTTGGACAAAACCGTCTAAATTTACATAGGGGGATCTGAGCCCCGGCTTTCGAACGGAGGAGTCGATTATGAAACGCTTTCTTTCCCTCATGCTTGCGGTGCTCGCCTTATGCAGCCTGGCCTCCTGTACCCCGGCGCAGGGGCAGGGGCAATTCCTGCTTGCAGCCCCGCTATACCCGGAGATGGCGTCCTATCCTGGCCAAGGCGGCAATTATGAGCAGGCCTATAGCGCCTGGAAGGCAGGCCGTCAGAAGCAGCTGGACCAGCCGGAGGGCAGCGCCGATGCGCTGGACGGCTATCTGCGCACAATCATTCCGCAGCTGTTCTCCGACGGGCAGGGAGAAAACCGGGTCTGCGCCCCCGTCAATGTCTATATGGCCCTTGCCATGCTGGCCGAAGCAACGGACGGCGAGAGCCGGGAGCAGATTCTCCGTTTGCTGGGCTGCACAGAGCTGGACGCGCTGCGCAAGGAAGCCTCAGCCGTCTGGAACAGAAATTACTGCAAGGACGGCGTGTTGACCAGCATTCTCGCAAGCTCCCTCTGGATCAGCGATCCGCTCCGTGTACGCCAGGGCACCGTGAACGCCTTGGCAAAATATGAATATGCCTCTACCTTCCAGGGGGCAATGGGGTCCCCCGCCCTGGACGGCACGCTCCAGGACTGGATCAACCAGCAGACCGGTAATCTTCTCCAGGAACAGGCCTCCGGCCTGACCCTGTCCCCCGAGACCGTTCTCGCCCTGGTCACAACGGTCTATTTCCGCGCCGAATGGGAGGCCGGCTTTCCCCAAAAGAGCACCGATTTCGAAACCTTCCGGGGGTCGTCCGGCGAGGTTCGCTGCGCGTTTTTGCACCGGAGCATGGTGGACCGCTATTATTGGAGCGACCAATTCTCCGCCGTAGGGCTGCCCCTGCTGAGCGGCGGCACCATGTGGCTCCTGCTGCCGGAGGATGGCGTTACGCCGGAAACGCTGCTCACCCAGGAAAAGGCCCTGGATTTGATTCTAAAGGGCGGCAGAGGCACATCCAGCCGGTCCAAAGTCATCCACCTGGCCGTACCAAAATTTGACATTTCCTCTGATCTGGAGCTCACGGAAGTCCTGTCCCGGCTGGGGATCACCGCGCCCTTCGACCCGGACTGCGCCGATTTTACGCCCCTGGCAGAAGATGCGGAAGGAATCTGCCTTTCCCGGTTCCGGCACGCCGCCCGCATTGCCATAGACGAGCAGGGGGTCATGGCGGCAGCCTACACGGAAATGCCGGTCGAGGCCACCGCCGCAAAGCCGCCGGAGGAGGAAGTGTCCTTCACTCTGGACCGGCCGTTTGTCTTTGCCGTCACAGGGCTGGACGGGCTGCCGGTGTTTCTGGGAATCGTTTCTCAGCCGTAGCGCCCGCCTCTGCGCCTCCGGTTACAGACGCATTACAGACACCAGAATACGGTCCTTCAGAGACCATGCAAAAAGGTACATGAAGTTGAGAAAAAAGGCTGAAATCGGAAGGATTTCAGCCTTTTTGGTGACCCGCCGGGGATTCGAACCCCGGACCCACTGCTTAAAAGGCAGTTGCTCTGCCGACTGAGCTAGCGGATCGGATTTGAAATTGACGCCGGTTCCCGGCAAAAAAGAAAGCCCAGCCACATATTGAAAAAGCCGCCGGGCGGGCGACTTTTTTCTGGCTGGGATGGCAGGACTCGAACCTACGAAATGCCAGAGTCAAAGTCTGGTGCCTTACCACTTGGCGACATCCCAATGT
>CAKTIN010000121.1 GCA_934565775.1 uncultured Oscillospiraceae bacterium | reverse complement strand
TCTTCCATGAAAACACCCCCGTTTCCTCTATTATAGCAGAAACAGGGGCCTTTGGGTAGTTTTTTGACAGACTGAGCAGCCCGGTACCTACCGGGCTGCTTTTCCGATCTAAATTCAATTATTCTTCGGTCTGCTTGTTCATTTCCGCCAGATAGATGGCCTGATAGTTCACCTTGTAGGGGTGCGCGTCCATCACCGTGTCGGTCATGGCCTGGGTCTTTTCCTCCAGGATCAGCTCCTTTACATAGGCCTTCCAGTACACTTCCTCGCTGCCCTGGACGAAATACATAATATGGTAGCCGAAGGAGGACTCCACAATTCCCGTGTCCCCGGCCTTCCGGGCGGTATCGAAGCACCAATCATTAAAGGCCTCCACCATCTTGCCGGGCTGCACGTTTTCGTACAGGCCGCCGTTGGTATTGGAGCCGGGGTCCTCGGAATACTCCGTGGCCATCTCGCTGAAGGATTCCTCCGTAGCCGCTCCGGACTTCCACTGCTGGTACAGAGCCTCGGCCTTTTCCTTCGCCGCAGCCCAGTCCTCATCCGTAGAAACGGCCTTGCCGTTCTCGTCCGTGCCGCTGGTAGCGGGCTTAATCAGAATGTGCCGCACGGAGATCGTGGCAGGCATATCCGTCTGTTCCACGCCCTGGGCCATCAGATCGTCATAATGGGCGTCGTAATAGTCGGAAAGCTCCTGGTCCGTAACCGTAAGCGCCTCATACTGCTGCTGATAGTACAGCCGGCCGATCTGGTACAGCCGGAGGTACTCCACATAATCCGCCACCGTCACCCCGGGGCCGAAGTTGTCCTGGATCATTGCGTCCGCCGAATCGTAGCCGTTGGTCGCCGCCTGGGTCGTCAGCTGCGTCGCCACCTGGTCCAGCTGGGCCTGCATATCCTCAGACAGGGTCAGCCCTGCGGCCTCCGCCTCCTTGGCCATGGCGTTAAAGTAAGCCCAGGCCTCCAGGGCGCCGCTCAGGAAATACTGCTGCCAGGTCTGCTCCTTATCCCCCAGGTTCATGGTCTGGCCGTCCAGGGGGGCCGTGGTATCCAGGCCATAGTAATAGGTCGCATAGGTACCGTACTGCTGGACAAAATTATAATACTGCATCCAATAGAACATACTGAGCTGGGCATTGGTCAGCTTTGTATCGCCCATTTTCGCCACGGTGCGGTCCGCCCGCTCCAGCGCTTCCTCATCGCTCTGGGCCGTATAGGAGGTCCGCTGGTACACGTCCCCTTCTCCCATAGCCGCAGCCTCCTGCCACCGGGGGATCAGGAAAATGCAGGCCGCTACGATGGCCCCCACAGCAACCAGAGCCGCGATCAGGATCCCAATGGTCTTGCCCACGGACTTCTTCGGCTGGGCCTGCGCGGCGATCTCCTCGGGCGTTCCCTCAATATCGTCCACCTGATATGCGTCCCATACGCCCTCCTGGCCGGGCTGCGCCTCCTCGGGAGCAGCCTCCTGGGATGCCGGGCCGGTCTCTCCGGCTGCCTCCGGCGCCTGGGCGGCATCGGGCTCGACGCTCTGGGCGGTCTGGCTTTCCGTTTCTTCCGGGATGGGAGTCTCTTCTTTCTCCGGCTCCCGGTTCTGTTCGTAATCGGTCATGTTCATCCTCTTTCCTCTGGCCAAGCCAGACGGTTTGTTTCAGTTTATCACTTCCCGGGGCGGATTGCAAGGAATTTCCTTCGGTTTTTCGGAATGTCACAAAAAATTTACCGGTGCCCCTTGACTTTTCCGGAATGTGCGGTATAGTTTAGGCAAAAGAAATTAGCACTCGATGATTGAGAGTGCTAATCTACCCCGCCGGGCATCCGGCGAAGGAGGATGAAGTTATGGATTTTGATCGTTATACGCAAAAATCTTTGGAGGCCGTTCAGGCCGCCAAAAATCTGGCCGCAAGCCACAATCAGCAGCAGCTGGAGCAGGTCCATCTGATGCTGGCCCTGGTGCAGCAGGAGGGCGGCCTTGTGCCCCAGCTGCTGAAAAAGCAGGGCGTTACCGTGGAGAGCCTGGCCGCGGCTCTTCAGGCAGAGGTGGAGAAGCTCCCCTCCGTCACCGGAGGGATTGACCCCAGTCAATTCTATCTCAGTGCCGGCGCTAACCAAGCGCTGACCGCCGCCGAGAACCTGGCAAAGCAGATGAAGGACGAGTATGTCTCTGTGGAGCATCTGTTCCTGGGGCTGCTGGAGACCGCCCAGGGGCCCGTAAAGGCGCTGATGAGCACCTACCGCATTGACAAGGAGGGGTGCTTGAAGGCGCTGCAATCCGTCCGGGGCAACCAGCGCGTCACCACGGACAGCCCCGAGGGAACCTATGAAGCTTTGGAGAAGTATGGCACCAATCTGGTGCAGCGGGCTCAGGAGCAGAAGATGGACCCGGTCATCGGCCGGGATGAGGAAATTCGGAATGTCATCCGGATCCTGTCCCGGAAAACAAAGAACAACCCCGTGCTCATCGGTGAGCCCGGCGTAGGCAAGACCGCCATTGTGGAGGGGCTTGCCCAGCGAATCGTCCGGGGCGACGTGCCCAAGAGTCTGCAAAATAAGACGATCTTCTCCCTGGATATGGGCGCGCTGATTGCGGGCGCCAAGTACCGGGGCGAATTTGAGGAGCGGCTGAAGGCCGTTCTAAATGAGGTGAAGCAGTCCGACGGGCAGACCATTCTGTTCATCGATGAGCTGCACACCATTGTGGGCGCCGGCAAAACCGACGGCGCCATGGATGCGGGCAACCTGCTCAAGCCCATGCTGGCCCGGGGC
>CAKTIN010000120.1 GCA_934565775.1 uncultured Oscillospiraceae bacterium | reverse complement strand
TCAAAGGATTCAGAGGATTTCATTAAAGCCCTATAATCAGCGGCAGATGCCTATGATGTAGGGGATTTCCAATTCCAATTTACCGATTTATTTCATTGTATCATACGGCTTCCATATCTGCAAGAAAAGTCCCGGCAGACGGAACTGCCGGGACCGAAACGGTTTTGCGGCTACCCGGTCTTGGATCCGGGGCGCCTTTGCAGATCAATAGAGGAATGGGTGGGCTCAGCCGAGGAGCTCAGACAGGGCGGCGAAAAGCTTCCCGCCGTCGCGGTAGGAGGCGTTTTTGTCCAGATAGACCACCACAATGTCTCCGTTGTCGGCGACCTGTAGACTGACCTTGTTCTCGGCGGTGTAAATGTCAAGGACATAAAACCGGTCCGGCAGGGTCTGACCGGCCTTGGCCTCCCGGACCTGGAAATCCGCCAGCTTTGCCCGCAGGACCTCCGGCTCCGGCAGAGTCAGGGCCTCGCCGCCGTTGGACTGGGAGACGGCGACCCCCTCCACATGGGCCCACGCCTCCGGAGGCAGGAGCTCGGAGAGGGAATGGGTATGCGCGCTCTGCCAGGCAAAGTAGCCGCCTGCGGCGACGGCAGCCGCCAGAACGACGATGAGAACGATCCAAAGGGCTTTCTTTTTCATGGCTTCCTCTTTTCCCAGTGCCGCATGGCGGCCCATGTTTATTACTGCTATCTTAGCAGAGAAGCCGGGCAAAATCAACCCTGAACCGCAGAAAACACCGGCGGGGAGGTCCCCCGCCGGTGCTTTTGGGAAAGCGCTTACTTCAGGCCCTTCTCGTAGGCCTCGATCATCTTCTTGACCATCTGGCCGCCGACGGAGCCGGCCTCGCGGGAGGTCAGGTCGCCGTTGTAGCCGTCCTTCAGGTTGACGCCGACTTCGGTAGCGGCCTCCATCTTGAACTTGTCCATGGCCGCGCGGGCCTCGGGCACATTGATCTTGCTGTTGCTGGTCATACTCGTTTTCTCCTTTTCTCTTGATTTCGGCGGGAGCCTTCCAACTGCTCCAAATTGTTCGCCGCAACCATAGCTTTGCCCAAAAGAGGACGAATATGCGCCGTGTTTACCGGTAAAAACCTCCGATTCCGGCGCATTTTGCAAATTTCAGAATCAGCGGCTTTTTCAAAAAATGCGGGGCCAGGCAATCTGCCTGGCCCCGCGCGTTTGCGTGTGCGTCAGATCGTACCTGCGACCTTCACCTGCGGGATCCGCGCGGCGAAGGGCCCGCGGTAATGCTCGCCGCGATACCGCTCCTGGGAGAACAGGAGCCCGCCGGCGCACTCGGCGATGGACCCGTTGACCGAGCCGCCGGTGACAATCTGGACCTGCTTCCCGTCAAAGTAGTAGGCCAGGCGGATCTCCCCGCCGAAGTGACCGGTCATGGCGTCCATCTGGAAGTCCGAGAAGCAGACGGGGTAAAGGTAGGGCTTCTCCTTGAGCTGCGCCAGGGGCGTATGGCCGTTGCCGCAGTCATAGACGGTGTAATCGCCGGTGGGGGCGATGCCCAGATAGGAGGAGAGCCGGGCGCCGCCGTGGATGAGCTGCACCTTGCCATCGGCCAGAAGCTTCCGGTCGGACATGGGGATGCCCTCCCGGCTGAAGGGCTCCGAGGCGTGGAGGGTAAGCTCCAGCCGCTCGCCGCCGTTCATGGACTCCTGCACGTCGCTGCCCACCTGCCAGGTGGAGTAGCCGGGATAGACCATGCTCACCCGGGTGCGGTCTACATAATATCCGAGAACCTCCCCCAGATTGTCCTCACTGAGGATCAGATCGTAGGTCCCGGAGGGCAGCGCCTGCCGGGCTACCGCCCGGTCGCTGACCTGCGCCAGGGCTGTTTCCACCAGCCGGGACAGGTCGGCGCAGTCCAAATCCTCATAGGCAAAGCTGTGATAGGTCTCCACGTCCTGGGGCTCCTTGCACTGGACCACAAACTCGCCCCAGATGCTGCTCTTTTCAAAGCCCACGTCCGTCCCCCAGGAGGTGAGGATACGCCGCTTCAGCCGGGTTACGAACACCTCCGTAGAGTTTACATAAGACTTTTCGTTGTGATCCGCCGCAAAGACGGCTCCGGCCATTTTCATGGCCGCCTGCTCCACGGGCAGCTCGCTGAGCCCGCTCTTCAGCACGACCTCCGGGGCGGTGACCTTCTCCGGCAGCGCAAAGGTGGGATTCGCCACAAAGGATGCGGCGTAATCCGTATCCCGCAGGGCGGCGCACATCTCCTCCTTGCTCTGGGTGGGCAGAAGCGTGACCTCCGAGGAGCCCAGCATCTGCTTGCCGTCCTTCTGGAAGGGGTGATACACCGTTACGGGGTACTTGACGGTCTCCTTCATCCGGCGCATATCCAGCCGGCGGCGGATAAAGAACAACTCCGCACTGGAGACGGTCTCCTCCCGCAGGCTCCAAATTTTGATCCCGGCCTCGGCCAGGGCTTCCTGAATCTGTACAATTTGTTCCTTCATAGCCATATTCCTCATCCCAGACGGATCTTGGCCTTGATATACGGGCCGCCATCCGAAACCTTGACCCATTCCTTATACCCCTTGCCGCAGGCGCCGCTGCCACCCAGGGCCAGGGTGTCGCTGACCATGGTGATGGACTTCAGCAGGTCCGGCACATAGCCGGTGAGCACGATAGGGGAGAAAATCCGCCCGGTGAGCTTGCCGTCCTTGATCTCCCGGGCGATGCTCACCATGCACTGGATGCCCCAGTTTTTGGGGTCCTCCATGCCGGAGCTGGGCTGCTCCAGGAGCATCCCGTCCTTGACGGAGGCAATCATATCCTCCAGCTTGTCCGTCCCGGGCTCAAAGTAGG
>CAKTIN010000119.1 GCA_934565775.1 uncultured Oscillospiraceae bacterium | reverse complement strand
TATGAAGATGCTGCGCTCCAAGCTGGTGGAGATCAAGGAGCGGGAGCATCTGGATAAAATTTCCGATATTAAGGGCGTCCAGCAGAAGATCGAGTGGGGCAGCCAGATTCGGAACTATGTGTTTATGCCCTATACTCTGGTGAAGGACACCCGCACGGGCTGCGAGACCTCCAACGTCAACGGCGTGATGGACGGGAATCTGGATCCCTTCATCAACAGCTATCTGAACTGCGCCGCGACCGGAAACTGGGTGACAAAATAATCCGGAAAAATCGCAAAAATCCCTTGCCAACAGGGAAAGTCTATGTTATAATAAATCGGCTATTGAATTCAATTCCTACGGGATGTTATCTCGGCGCGCCGTCGCCGGAAGCACGGCTCCCGCCCCTTGGCGGATGGAGGTTTCACTATGAATGTTGCAAAATGGATCCTGATCGTTCTTCAAATCATTTCCAGCCTGGGCCTGATCGTGACCATCATGCTCCAGTCCGGCAAGGAAGAGGGCTTGTCCGGCGCGATTTCCGGTAACAGCAATTCTTATCTGGCCAACTCCAAGAAGAACACCCTGGACGCCGTCCTCGCCCGGGCGACCAAGTACATTGCCATCGCCTTTGTGGTGCTGACCCTTGGCCTGTCCATCCTCATGAACTTCATGAAGTAAGAAAACAGAGCGTGCCCCGGAAAGCTTGCTTTCCGGGGCATTTTTTGCGTTTGGGGGTGGCGCTAGGGTAGGGGCCGGACCATGTACAGCTCCGCCTGATAGCTGCCGTCCAGCATCTGAAAGGCGTTGGGGATCTCCCCTGCCACCTGGAAGCCCTTGCTCCGGTACAGCCGCAGGGCGCGTTCATTGCCCGCCACGACTCGCAGCTCGGCCTGGAGGCTGCCGTGCTCCACGGACAGGCGGAGCAGCTCGTCAAACATCCTGGAACCGATGCCTAGGCTCCAGTAGGGCTTCCGCAGACCGATCATAAAGGTGGCCCGGTGGGCGGTTTTTTCCGTCCCCCCAAAGACGACCTGGCAGTTTCCGGCCATGGCGCCGTCTACCTCGCAGACGATCATGATCTGCCGGGGGGAGTCCAGGACATTCTGAAGATATTGCGCCTCCTCCTCGACCGTCATGTGCCGCTCTCCCGGGCGGCGAGAGAGAAAGTCCGTCTCACCGGCGGTAACCTCCAGATATTCCAGCATGGCCGGGCTGTCCGCCGGGGTGGGGGCGCGGAACAGGACGGTTTTCCCGCCGGGCAGGCGAAAGGTTTTGGACGGGTAATCCATAGAAAAGCCTCCTATTTTGTAAAATTAGGCCTATTCTACCACAGTCCCTGGGAAAATGCAACGAAAACATCCCTTGCCGGTGTGACAAGGGATGCTTTTGAATCATTAGGGCAAATGCAGGATTCCAAAGCACAGGATACCCAAGGCGGCGCTGATGAGAATGACCTTGGGAATGGAGAGCTTGCATTTGAGCAGCAGAAACAGGTCCACCAGGCCGATGGCGATGGCGCTGTAGCTCACGGCGGAGGCGCGCAGGTAGTTCGTCATGGTCAGGGAGACCCCCACGCCGCACAGGGTCCCCAGGCAGGCGGGGCGGACGCCGACCATGACCTGCTCCATGCGGTGGCTGCGCTTGAAGCGCTCAAAGAAGGCCGCCGCCAGCATACACAGGGTCAGAGTGGGGGTCATGACCCCCAGGGTGGCGGCCAGAGCGCCGGGGATCCCGGCGGCACGCAGCCCGGCGAAGGTAGCGGAGTTGATGCCCAGGGGGCCGGGGGTCATTTCCGCGATGGCCACAATATCCGACAGCTCCGCGTTGGTCATCCAGCCATGGGACAGCATCTCGCTGGAGATCAGAGGGATCATGGAGATCCCGCCGAAGCTGGTAAAGCCGATTTTCACAAAGCTCCAGAACAGCTCAAGCAGCACCATGGCGCTTGCCCTCCCTTCGCTCGTAAAACTCGCTGATGGCAAAGCCGCAGACCACACCGATGAGCACCAGCCAGACGCAGTTCACATTCCAGAACAGGTACAAGGAGAAGGTCAGCAGGGTCACAAGCAGACAGGGGGCGTAGCGATAGGCGCTTTTCACCATGCCCACGGTGGCGGCGATCAGAATGGGGACGACGGAGGCCCGTACCCCGTCCATGGCGGATGCGACCCATAGATTGTCCCGGAGCAGGTCATAGCAATAGGTCACGGCGGTGAGCACGCCCATGGGCGGCAGGCTCAGGCCGAAGAGGCAGGCCAGCCCCCCCAGGGCCCCGGCCATATGATAGCCGAAGAGCATGGCCAGATTGACGATCATGATCCCCGGCAGGCTCCGGGCCACGCTGGTCATGTCCAGCAGCTCCTGGCTGGTCAGGATCTGCTCTTTTTTTACATAGATCTGCTCCATTTGCGCAATGATGCTCCAGCCGCCGCCGAAGGTGAAGCAGCCGATCTTCATAAATTGCAGGAGCAGCCGCAGGGGAGACTTCAGCTGCGTGGTACGATCCTTGGCCATAATGCCTCCTTATCCCCGATTACGAGGGGACTATTTCTACAGGATAAGAAAAGCGCCGGGCTTTTGCCCGGCGCTTTGTGCGTTCAATCTCAATACTTGGAGGTATTGACCTTTACGCCGGGGCCCATGGTGGAGGCGACGACGCAGGAACGGATATACTGGCCCTTGGCAGCGGCGGGCTTGGCCTTTACAATGGCGCCCATGAGGGTGTCCATGTTCTCCTGGAGCTTGTCAGCGCCGAAGGAGACCTTGCCAATGGGGCAGTGAATGATGTTGGTCTTGTCAAGACGGTACTCGACCTTACCGGCTTTGATCTCCTTGACGGCGGCGCCCACGTTGGGGGTGACGGTGCCGGCCTTGGGAGAGGGCATCAGACCCTTGGGGCCCAGGACCTTACCAAGACGGCCA
>CAKTIN010000118.1 GCA_934565775.1 uncultured Oscillospiraceae bacterium | reverse complement strand
ATCTCGTTATTCAATTTACAAGATGCAGCGCGCTTCGCTCACCGTTCCGGTTTTGCGTAGCTTGTTCATTTTAGCACCGAGCTTCGCTTTTGTCAAGAACTTTTTTGACTTTTTTCAAAGTTTTTCTTGCCAGCCGCTCGCCCGGCCCTGCGCTCTCTCAAGCGCTCAGATATATTATCAGACTTCGCCCCCTTTGTCAACCCCTTTTTCATCCTTTTTTGAGATTTTTCTCAAAACCGCAAAAAGCGGCGGACCTTTCGGCCCGCCGCTTTCCCAGGTTATTTTACTTTTCGTCCTCGATGAGGCCGTAGCCGCCATCATTCCGCTTGTAAACCACGGAGAATGCGCCGTTTGCATCCGCATTTCGGAAGGCAAAGAAGCTGTGCCCCAGCAGATTCATTTGCAGGATGGCCTCCTCCTGCGTCATAGACTTCATGGAGAAGTGTTTCACACGCACAATATTAAAGGTCTCCTCCGGCTCCTCCGGTGCAAAGGAAGCGGTATCCGCCGCCTTCACAAAGGCATCCTGCCGCAGGCGCCGCGCCAGGCGGGTCTTGTTCTTCCGGATCTGGCCCTCGATCGTCGCAACGGCGGCATCTACGGAGACAAACATATCGTGGGTGCTCTCACTGGCACGGAAATACGTATTTGCAGCATGAACCGTAAGCTCAACCGTATTACGGTTCTTTTCTACAGAAAAAGCGACAAGTGCCTCCGCATCACCATTAAAATACCGATCCAGCTTGCTCACCTTTTTTTCGGCATAAGCGTGTACCGAATCCGGGAGTTTGACCTTTTTCTCTTTGATCTGGATATTCATAATTGTCGCTCCTTTCGTTCTGCCGGTCCTCCGGCTTACTTAAACTATACCACGTTTTTTCCCCCTGACAAGGGGGCAGCCTTATGTCTCGTCCAGAAGCTCCGTCATCAGCATATTGTAAAGGATCTCGGCCTTTTCCTGGAACCCCTTCTCCAGATAGCGCGCCTGCGCCTTATCCGGCGCCATGAGCTCCAGCACCATCAGATTTCCTTTCTCGTCATCCAGCCGCACCCGGGCGGAAAACTCTCCGTTTTCCCGGTCGATCAGCTCCGTTTTCACAAAGCTGCTGCGGTGGACCTTCCGATTGTAGCGCTTCACCGCGCTCTCCGCCCGGGTCCGCAGGGTATAGGCAATGCTGCTCTCCGTCGCCTCGCCCTGCTCCCGGCCCTTATCCGTAATCACATATCTGCCGTCCTGTGTTTTCGTCAGGTGGCCGGACTCCACCATTTCGGGGACCGCCGTGCAGACATCAAAATAGCTCACGCTCTCATCCTGATAGCACAGCTCATACAGCTGCTGCACATCCACCGGATATTCCAGCCGCGCCGTAACGAACAGGATCAGCACCTTCACGTCAATCATGTCCCGAATAAATCCCAAATGCTCCACGAAAACGCCTCCTTGGCCCCGCAGATGCGGGGAGAATCGTCTCTTTCTTTGAATCCTATTATATCCGCTGCCGGGACAAATTGCAACCCCCGGCACCTTTTCCCCCCTTGCCGCATACCATACAGGGAGGTGATGCGTCCGTGGTTGAGGAAACGCTATTTTACTTTGCGGGAGGCGACGACCGAATGCAGGCAGCAAGAGCCTGTCTGGAGCGCCGGGGGCTCCGGTGCGCAGAGGCGCCGGGCCCAGGGGTGACCCATCTCATATTGCCCCTGCCCGCCTTTCAGGAGGCAGGGATCATTACAAACGGTCCGGCGCTGGACGACCTGCTGGAGGCGCTGCCGGAGAAGCTCTCCATTCTGGGCGGGAAGCTGGGCGCGGCGGGAGCCGCTCTGGCAGACCGGGGTTATCCCGTTCTGGATTATTTTGCCGACGAGCAGCTGACCGCCGAAAACGCCGCCATCACCGCCGAGGGGGCCATCCAGCTGGCTATGGAGGCGCTCCCCGTCACCCTGTGGGGCAGCGAGGTGCTGGTCCTGGGCTGGGGACGGATCGGGCAGCTTCTCTGCCGCCGTCTGACGGGGCTGGGCGCCCGGGTGACCGCAGCCGCCCGGCGGCCCAGAGACCGGGCCATGATCGAGGCGCTGGGGCTGCGGTCCGAGGAAACCGGCGTCTACCACCGGAGCCTCTCCCAATACCGGGTAATTTTCAATACCGTCCCGGCGGAGGTCCTCACCCCGGCTCAGGCAGCCCAGACCTGGCCGGACTGTCTGTTGGTCGAGCTGTCCACCGGCGGGCGCATGGCCTCTGCCGGGCGGCAGCACATCCAGGCAGGCGGGCTCCCCGGAAAGATCGCGCCGGAGACCGCCGGAGCCTGCATCGGCAGAGCCATCCTTCGGCTGCTGCCGGAAAATAAGGAGGTATTATGAATCAAAAAACCATCGGCTTTGCCCTGACCGGGTCCTTCTGCACCTTTCAAAAGGCCTTTGCCGCCATGGAGGCCCTGGCCGCTCAGGGATACGCTCTCGTCCCCATTTTCTCCTTCCGGGCCGGGCAGGAGGATACCCGCTTTGGCCGCGCGGCGGAGCACCTTGCCCGGACGGAGGCCATTTGCAGCCGCCCGCCCCTCACTACCCTACAGGAGGTGGAGCCCATCGGCCCCAAGGGGCTGCTGGACGCGCTGCTGATCGCCCCCTGCACCGGCACGACCCTGGCCCGGCTGGCCCATGGACTGGCGGACACTCCCGTGGCCATGGCGGCAAAAAGCCAGCTTCGCAACGGGCGGCCCGTGATTCTGGCCGTATCCACCAACGACGGTCTGGGTGCCGCGGCGGCCAATCTGGGGGCTCTGCTGCCCCGGCGGCATTTTTACTTTGTGCCCTTCGGGCAGGATGATCCCGCCGGGAAGCCGGCCAGTCTGGTGGCGGACTTTACGCGGATTCCGGAGACGGTAGCCGCGGCTCTGGACGGCCGTCAGCTTCAGCCTCTGCTCCGATGAGCAGGGCCCACTCCCGGGGCAGGGCCACGCCCCCCAGGGTCTCCGGCTCCTCCAGAAAGGCCAGCAGGCTTTCCTGCGTGTCCTCCAGGTAGAATTCCAGCTCCTTTCCCCGGCTCCGGGCGCACCAGGCCAGACCGGAGGCCGTGTCTCTCCGCAGCTCGTCCGGAGGCCGGTCCGAGACTGCCTCCCAGTGGCCTCCCTCCTCCCCCAGGCGCAGCAGCCCCCGCCGGGGCGCCAGTTCCCAAAGGCGCTGCCGCCCTGCGGGCAGAGGA
>CAKTIN010000117.1 GCA_934565775.1 uncultured Oscillospiraceae bacterium | reverse complement strand
TACACCGCCGGGACCGGCGACTGGGAAGCGGTCAAGACTGCTTTCGTGGACGGCTGGGCCACCCAGTATGCCAAGGAGAACGGCTAATCTCTAACCAAAAAACCTAGCGCTGAGGGGCGGGCGGAAATGCCCGCCCCTTTCGCCGCCGCAAGGGGCGGAGGCGAAAGAGGCCCGATCCGGGTGCGCCCGGTTTCCTATCGCTTTTTGACGGAAAATGTGATATAATAAATGTGAGGAGATCAGTATGAAAATGCATAAAGGGAACCGCGACCCGGCGGCGCTGAACTCCGCCTTGATCCGGCGGCCGATCCAGCGTTGCTTCGCCCTGTTCCTGCTGCCGACCATCGCTGCATTCAGCATCGGCTTTTTGTATCCCTTCGCGAAGGGCCTGTTCCTGTCCTTCTGCGACTTTATTACCACAAGCAACTGGACCTTCAACGGTCTGACCAACTATATCAAGGCCTTCCAGGATGAGAGCTTCCGGTATTCCTTCTGCTTTACCGCGCTGTTTGCTCTGGTGTCCCTGGTGGTCATCAATGTCCTGGCTTTTGCCGTGGCCTATGCCCTGACCCGGGGCATCAAGGGCTCCAGTCTGTTCCGGACCGTGTTCTTTATGCCGAACCTGATTGGCGGCATTGTTCTGGGCTACATTTGGTCCATGATCTTCAGCGGCATTCTGTCCCGGTACGGGACCTCTATCCTGCTGAACACCAAGTACGGCTTCTGGGGCCTGATCATTCTGGTCTGCTGGCAGCAGATCGGCTATATGATGATCATTTACATTGCCGGACTTCAGTCCGTGCCGGAGGATATGCTGGAGGCCGCAAAGATTGACGGCGCCAGCGGGTGGACGACGCTTTGGAAGATCACCATTCCCAATGTCATGCCGTCGATCACCATCTGCACCTTCCTGACCCTGACCAACTCCTTTAAGCTTTACGACCAGAACCTGGCGCTGACGGAGGGCCGCCCCTTCCAGGGCGTGATCCACACCACAGAGATGCTGGCGCTGAACATCGTCAATTCCAACACGGTAAAGACCCGGGGCGTGGGCCAGGCCAAGGCCGTGCTGTTCTTCGTGCTGGTGGCGGCCATTGGCCTCATTCAGCTTTATGCAACCCGGAAAAAGGAGGTGCAGCAGTAATGAAAAAGTCTGCAACGCTGCACCAGGAGCGCGTCCGGAAAAATGTCCTCACCGCCGTGTTTGCGGTGCTGACCGTGTTGTACCTTATGCCGATTTTTCTGGTGCTGATGAACTCCTTTAAGGATAACGCCCATATCAACACGAATACCTTCGCCCTGCCTGTGGGGGAGATGTTCGTGGGGCTCAAGAATTATGTCAAGGGTCTGACCTTTGGCAACTATCCCTTCCTCCGCTCTGCGGGCTACAGCTTCTTTATCACCATTGTCTCCTCCCTGCTGATTCTGCTGTGCACCTCCATGGCTGCGTGGTACATTTCCCGGGTGGGGTCGAAGCTGTGCAAGGTCGTGTATTACCTCTGCGTGTTTTCCATGGTCGTGCCCTTCCAGATGGTGATGTTCACTCTGCCCAAGACAGCGGATACCCTCCACCTGAACACCCCCTGGACCATCCCGGTGATTTACCTGGGCTTCGGCGCCGGGCTTGCGGTGTTCATGTTTGCGGGCTTTGTGAAGAGCATTCCTCTGGAGATCGAGGAGGCGGCGGCCATTGACGGCTGCGGCCCGGTGCGGACCTTCTTTAATGTGGTGCTGCCCATGCTGAAGCCGACCCTGATCTCCGTGGGCGTTCTGGAGATCATGTGGGTTTGGAACGACTATCTGCTGCCCTATCTGGTTCTGGACCGGCAGAAGTATATGACCATCCCCATTCATATCCAGTATTTGCAGGGCAGCTACGGTTCCGTGGACCTGGGCGCTGTGATGGCGATGATCCTCATCAGCATCATCCCGGTCATTATCTTCTATCTGACCTGCCAAAAGCACATTATCAAGGGCGTGGCGGCTGGCGCCGTGAAGGGATAAGCGCCCATCTGGAGAGCGAACTATGACCGTAAAAGACCTGGCCAGACTGTCTGGCTACTCCCTGGGGACCGTTTCCCGGGTCTTGAACAATCAACCCAATGTCAGCGAGCAGGCCCGGCGGAAGATCATGGCCATTGTGGAGGAGTCGGGCTTTGAGCTCAACGCCAACGCGAAGAATCTCAAGCAGCAGCGCTCTACCAGCCTGCTGGTGGTGGTCAAGGGACGGGCAAACGAGCTGTTCGCCATGCTGGTCGAGCAGATTCAGTCCCTCATCCGGGAGACGGAGCACCCGCTGCTGCTGACCTATATCGACGAGGAGGACAATGAGGTCCGCCAGGCGGCCCAGCTCTGCCGGGAGAAAAAGCCCATGGGCGTGCTGTTCCTGGGGGGCGATAACGAACATTTTATGGCGGACTTCAAGGAGATCAACGTCCCGGCGGTGCTGGTGACGAACTCTGCCGCCCGGCTGCCCTTCCAGAATCTGGCCAGCGTCACCACCGATGATACGGACGCCGCCCGGTGCGCCATGCAGTTCCTGCTGGACCAGGGGCACCGGGAGATTCTGGTCATTGGCGGCTACGGCTCCTCGGAGGTCAGCCGGATGCGCCTGGACGGGTGCGTGAAGGCGGTGGCCGGGGCAAACTGCGGCTACCAGTATCAGCCCGCCCGGTTCTCCTTTGACCAGGGCTACGCGGCCATGGACCGGCAGCTGACCGGCGGCCAGCGGGTGACGGCGGTGTTTGCCCTGGCGGACGTGATGGCCATTGGGGCCATGCGCTGCATCAGGGACCATGGGCTCCGGGTGCCGGAGGATATTTCCGTCATGGGCTTTGACGGCCTCCCTGTAGGGCAATACTACAACCCCAAGCTGTCTACGATCTGCCAGCCGGTGGAGGCGCTGGCCAGGGAGTGCGTGCGCCTCCTGCTGGATATGATCGACGGCGGAAACCCCAGACATTTAACCGTACCTTATACGCTTGCAGTCAACGAGAGCGTGAAAAAACTTGAGAGCGAGGCTTCATCATGCGCAGCAGCGGGATTTTAATGCATATTACCTCCTTGCCCAGCCCCTATGGCGTAGGGACCCTGGGGAAGGCGGCTTATGATTTCGTGGATTTTCTGGAAAAGAGCCGGCAGAGCTACTGGCAGATCCTGCCTGTGGGCCCAACGGGCTATGGGGATTCCCCGTACCAGACCTTCTCTACC
>CAKTIN010000116.1 GCA_934565775.1 uncultured Oscillospiraceae bacterium | reverse complement strand
CCTGGGTCACCCAATAGGGGGTCACGGTCAGCTTCTCCCCGATTCGGCCGCCGAGCGCCAGCTCCCAAGCCATCAGGGGCGCATTGCTCTCCACGCCGAAGAGGATCCGGCCATTGTAGATGCCGACCCGCTTTACATACTGGCTCAGGGCGATCTTCTCGCCGTTCACCACAAAGCCGGTCTCGGCATAGCGCTTCTCGTCCACTGCGGAAACGAGGGTCGCCTTCCGGCCGCTCAGGGTCAGCTTGTTGACCGTCTTGACCCGCAGATAAGTGTTGCTCACATACTTGGCGTAAACCTCCAGGTCCTCCTGGACGTTCCGGAAGTCGGCAGGGGTCTTGCAGGCCTCGTCCAGGAACCAACCGGCAAAGAGCTTTCCTGCAGGGGCGCTGTAGGTCAGGGTCCCGGTGGCGTCGCCCTTCTGCACGGGCTGCTCATAGGTCTTGCCGTTGTCATGCACCGTGACCGTCACGGTCTCGGGGGTGGGCTCCACGGGCTCCGTGGGGACCGCCGGGGTCTCGTCATAGTCCGCAGCATAAGCCGCCGCAAAGCGCAGGGCCGTCGCATCGCTTGCCGCAGGGGTCAGCTCATCGGCCCGGCCGTCGGAGATTTTCTCCGCCGTCTTATAGCCCACGCCCTGATAGCGGATCACCCGCTCATAGGCAACGACCTTCACACCGTCCAGCGTCACCCAATAGGGCTTGATGGAGATCTGCGTCCGATTTCGGAATTCTGTGACCAGAGCATCGTTCAGCCGCAGCAGGTCGATATAGCCCTCGTCCTTATCCGCGACGGCTTCGCCCTTGTGGTTCTTGATGGCGCCGTTCTTCACATAAATGTAATCGTACAGCTTTCCGCTCCGGTTGACCTCTACCGCGCCGAAGGCCACGCCATCCGCGTCCCCGGCCGCGTCATAATCCGTACCGTTCACCGTAAAGCCAACCTTGCTGTATTGCAGCCGGTCGATGGGGGCCAGCAGATACAGGTTGGTAATGTCGGGCTTTTATACTTTAATCATTTTAGCATACGGTAATTTCATTTTCAAGCACGGATCTCACGAAATCTGCCGGATTTTTTGGCGGCAGCCTCTTACATCCTGCACAATTTCCCACTTTTTCCGTTGACTTTTCCCTGCGCCTGACCTAAAATAAGAAGTAGGGCTTTTTGCCCGGATCTGATGAAACAAGGAGGGAACACCATGGACGCTGGCAGTAACGGCACATCCGCTGGCCGAAGTAAGCCTGGACCGGGCGGCCATGATGCGCCCTCTGTCCAATTCTAACAAAATATCGGCTGCAATGTGTTTTTACTCCCAAATTCGCAAATGATAGATTTAGGAGGGAAACCCAATGGCAGATCACAGCATCATTCTGGAAAACACCCTGACGAAGCTTCTGCGGGAGAAGAAATACGCCTCCCTGCGGGATATGTTCGTCACCATGAACCCCAGCGACATCGCCTCTATTTTTGAAGGCCTGGAGGAGGACTGCATTCCCCTGCTGTTCCGGCTGCTGCCCAAGGAGCTGGCGGCGGAAACCTTTGTGGAAATGGAGCCCGAGAACCAGGAGCTGCTCATCCGGGGCTTCTCCGACAGCGAGCTGAAGGAGGTCCTGGACGAGCTGTACGTGGACGACGCGGTAGATATCGTGGAGGAAATGCCCGCTAACGTGGTCCAGCGGATCCTGGCCCAGGCGGACCCCGATATGCGGAAGAATATCAACGAAATTCTCCGCTACCCCGAGAATTCCGCCGGGTCCATTATGACCACGGAATATGTCTCCCTGCGGGCATCCATGACCGTGGGAGAGTCCATTCTCCGCATCCGCCGCACCGGCGTGGATAAGGAGACCATTTACACCTGCTATGTCACGGAGAACCGGACCCTCATCGGTCTGGTCACCGTAAAGGACCTGCTCCTGGCGGAGGACGACGACACCCCCGTCCGGGATATTATGGAATCCCATGTCATCTCCGTCAACACCCAGACCGACCAGGAAGAAGTGGCCCATATGTTCGCCAAATACAACTTCCTGGCCATGCCCGTGGTAGACGCGGAGAACCGCATGGTGGGCATCGTAACCTTTGACGACGCCATGGACGTCATGGAAGAGGAGGCTACGGAGGACATCGAGATCATGGGTGGTATGTCTCCCTCGGAGAAAACCTATGTCCGCGCCTCCGTGTGGGACCTGTTCAAGCAGCGCATCCCCTGGCTGATGCTGCTGATGGTCTCCGCCACCTTCACCGGCATGATCATCACCCATTTTGAATCCGCCCTGGCCGCCCAGGTGGCCCTGACCGCCTTTATCCCCATGCTCATGGACACCGGCGGCAACTCCGGCTCCCAGTCCTCCGTTACGGTCATCCGCTCCCTGTCTCTGGGGGAGCTGGAGTTTCAGGACCTGCCCGGCGTGGTCTGGAAGGAGGTCCGCACCGCCGTGTGCTGCGGCGTGGCGCTGGCCGCCGTATGCTTCCTGAAAATCATCCTGGTGGACAAGCTCCTGATGCGCAACGACAGCATCACCTATGTGGTGGCGCTGGTGGTGTGCCTGGCCCTGGCCGTTACGGTCCTTCTGGCCAAAACCGTGGGCTGTATTCTCCCCATGGTGGCCAAAAAGCTGGGCTTCGACCCTGCCGTGATGGCCAGCCCCTTCATCACCACCATCGTGGACGCCCTGTCTCTGCTGGTGTATTTCGGCTTTGCCAAAATGCTCCTTCCCATGTGACCCAGGCCTGCGGAGCCATGTGTTCCGCAGGCTTTTTCTTTGTGAGGAATTGTCTATGAAAACCGCGCTGACAGAGGATCTGGCTTACGAGATTCTCTCCATCGTCTCCGAAATTCCCTCCGGCTGCACCGCGACCTACGGCCAGCTGGCCGCTCTGTGCGGCCGGCCGAAGAACGCCCGCCTGGTGGGTCAGGTGCTCCGCCGGGCGGAGCTATACGGGGACTATCCCTGCCACCGGGTAGTAAATCATGCCGGACGGCTGGTCCCCGGCTGGCCGGAGCAGCGGGCGCTGCTGGAGGCCGAGGGCGTTCCCTTCCGGGATGAGGACCATGTGGACCTTCCCCTGTGCCAATGGCGATTGGAGTAAGCCCGCAGAGCGCCCCAGGCTCCCTTGTGGAAAGGGCGGGTGCAACCCGCAGCGGATCAAAATAGGACGCTTGCCGGTGGCAAGCGCACCACACAAAAATCTTTGATTTTTGACTGAGGGATTGTAAACTTTCCAATTTTGAGAAGATTTGCAATCATGGTCTTTTCCCATTTTGAACCGGCGCTCGGGCGAGGCAGCCTGCGCTGCCCCCGGCGGGGCCCTTTCCTCTGGGGGAAAGGGCCGAAAGCCCACCGGGCTGCGGCCCGGACCCGGG
>CAKTIN010000115.1 GCA_934565775.1 uncultured Oscillospiraceae bacterium | reverse complement strand
GCTCATACCAGTAATAGTCGGCGTACAGGCTGTAAGACGCCAGAGGCGGCTGGGTATAGGTCAGTCTGCCGCCGCAGCCGGTCAAGCGGAAGCCCGCCCGGTCATGGTGCAGGCGGCCCTCCCCCACCAGATAGATGGCCTTGTAATCCACCATCATGCCGATCTTCACCGGCACATCCAGGCAATAGCTCCCGTCCAGCAGGGCCTGGCGCACCGTCTGCCGCTCCCAGGCATACCAATCCGGGATATGGGAAAAGCGGGTCTCCCCCTCCAGGGCGTGGAGCTGCCCCAGCTCATCCATTTCATAGGTCTTGCCGCAGGCGCGGCAGGTCAGCCGGGTGCCCCTGCCCTCCATCTGCCCTTCCGCCTCGCAGGCGGCGCAGCGGTAGAGAATACGGTTCAGGCCGTCGGCCCGGAAGGTCTCGGAGATCCGGATCTCGTTTTCCTTCTGCCAGGCAAAATTGTCAAAGGTAAAGGCCTCGTCCAGGGCCCGGGTCAGCTCCTTCGAGGGCTTCTGCCGGATCTCCTCCCGGGTCAGCAAGCACCGCACCGTAGCGGACACCGGCACCTTCCGCTTTTGCAGGCAATTGTACAACGGGTCCCGGGAAAAGGCTCCCCGGGTGGAGACCATCACCACGGGCACATCCAGCTTTTTCAGCAGCACTCCCAGCTTCCGGGGCAGCGGCGTCGCGGTGCCGTCAAAGGAATAGCTGGCCTCCGGGTACATAAGCACGCTGGTTTGCAGGTCCCTCAGCGTATACAGCAGGTCTCCCACCAGGGACAGATCCGGGACAAACTTCTGGGTGGGGATGCACCCCAGGCTCCGCATGAACCACTCCTTGCCCACAAAGCCGTCCGAGGTGCAGACGATGCAGTAGGGCTTCCGGAAAAAGACCCGGGCCACGATCTCCAGGTCTATGAAGCTGGAGTGATTCATTAAAATCAGATACGGGCCGGGCCCGGCCTGTTCCATTCCCTCGGTGGTATAGGTAAAGTGCGCCGCCCTCAGGTCCCGGATAGCGGCGACGCGCATGAGCAGCCGCCAGAACATCCCTGGCTTCCGGGGCAGCTTGTGCGCCGCCCGGGGCAGGGCGCAAACCGCGTCGTAATCTGCCTGTTTGGTCTTGATTTTCATCTCTATTTCCCCTTTTTACACCAGCGGCGCGGAGAGCCTCCCCGCTCCCCGCGCCGCGCGGTCTTATCCTCTGATCTTGACCCAGAGCTTCTGGGCGGCAGGGATCAGCTTCGCCGCCACAGGCTTCAGCGGCAGATCCATCTGCCCCAGATAGGCCTTGAACTCGGAGTTGAAGCCCTGCTTGAACTTGTGCAGGCCGATCTCCGGGTTATCCTCCACCGGATAGCCCTCCACACCCTGGAAGTCGTAGATCTCACAGCCGCCCTCCAGCGCCCAGTTAATATCCGCCCATTTCAGCGCCTCATTGGGCTTGCAGGACATATTGCTGGTAGAGCCGGCGTACAGGCTCCAGGTATGGGGCCCGAAGCGCACGGCAATGCTCCCGGCCACAGGCTTGCCCTCATACATGGCGAAGAACATCTTGCTATGCTCCCCAAACAGCTCCAGCACCCGGCGGTAATAGTCCGCGCCCCGGGCGTGGAAGCCGTCCCGGCTGGCGGTGGTGAGCATCATCTCGTTGAAGGTCTCGGCGTCCTCCGGCCCCCGCTCCTCAATGGTCACGCCCTTGCGCTGGGACAGGCGGATATTGTACCGGGTCCGGGTGTGGAAGGCAGCCAGCAGCTCCTCCGGCGTCTTGCCCTTCAGGTCCAGGATGTAGGTCATCCGGGCGCTGAACGCCGTAAAATCGTCAATGGCGTCGATCTTGAAGCCCTGCTTCAGGACCTCCTGCCGGAAGGTGTCATCGTCCTCGTAAACCGCCGGGTCGATCCGGAGGGTAAAGGCGTTGAATTCCTTGCCCAGCTCCTTGGCGGCGTTTACCAGAGTCTCAAAGGTCTCGTTATCCCGCCGGTCCGCAATGGGGCCCCGGGGCGCAAAGGCCAGATTGTATTTGGTCCCGTGAATGGGGTAGAACATCACCGCCATGGTGCCGGTGATCTCTCCGGAATCCTTCCGGCAGATGATCCCCCGCCAGTCCCGCTCCTTCAGCCGTCCCCAGGCGCTGACCTGCTCATACCGGCCCTCGGGATGGGCCATCACAAAGGCGTCCAGCTCTGCGGCTGTATCCAGTGTTACGATCTCGGTTTTCATATTCGGAATCCCCCTTATGATAAGGACGCCTGCCGGAGGCCCGGCGTCTTGCTTGCATACTCGGTTAGTATAGCATATCTTTCCGGATTTTGCACCCCCCATTTTCCAAAAATGCAGCTTTTTAGAAATTTCCGCCGGGTTTCCCGGGACCGGGCGGGTTTTTCCCCTGGACATTCGGGGCTTTGTATGCTAGAATAGAAACAGCAAGCTCTGTCCCCGAGGGGAGCAGATAGACATTTTGAAAGGAGAGCTACACATGGGACTTATTAAAGCGGGCATGGGTGCCCTGGGCAGCACGCTGGCTGACCAGTGGAAGGAATTTTTCTACTGCGAGGCACTGCCGAAGGAGGTCCTGGTCACCAAGGGTCAGAAGCGCATCACCGGCCGCTCCTCCAACACCAAGGGCAGCGACAATATCATTACCAACGGCTCCGGCATTGCCGTGGCCGACGGCCAGTGCATGATCATCGTAGAGCAGGGCAAGATCGTTGAGGTCTGCGCAGAGCCCGGCGAATTTACATACGACACCTCCACGGAGCCCAGCATCTTCTCCGGCTCCCTGGGCGAGAGCATCAAGCAGACCTTCAAGACCATCGGCAAGCGCTTTACCTACGGCGGCGACACCGGCAAGGATCAGCGGGTGTATTACTTCAACACCAAAGAGCTCATCGACAACAAGTTCGGCACCCCCAACCCCATCCCCTTCCGGGTGGTAGACAGCAAGATCGGCCTGGATGTGGATGTGTCCGTGCGGTGCTCCGGCGTATACTCCTATAAGATCGCCGACCCCCTGCTGTTTTACACCAACGTCTGCGGCAACGTAGAGAAGGAATACACCCGGGATCAGCTGGACAGCCAGCTCAAGACCGAGTTCATCAGCGCCCTGCAGCCCGCCTTCGGCCGGCTCTCCGAGCTGGAGCTTCGGCCCAATCAGATCGTCACCCACAATACGGACCTGGAAAATGCCATGAACGAGGCCCTGTCCGCCAAGTGGGGCGAGCTGCGGGGTCTGAAGGTCGTCAGCGTGGCCCTTGGCACCGTGGCCCTCCCCGAGGAGGATCAGCAGATGATCAAGGAGGCCCAGCGGACCGCCATCATGCGGGATCCCACCATGGCCGCGGCGACTCTGGTGGGCGCGCAGTCCGAGGCGATGAAAACTGCGGCCGCCAACCCCAACGGCTCCATGATGGGCTTCATGGGCATGGGTA
>CAKTIN010000114.1 GCA_934565775.1 uncultured Oscillospiraceae bacterium | reverse complement strand
ATACGAATCAGTATAGCTTTACCCCCCAGGATGCGGAGAACGGCGTGCATATGTACGCCCACTGGACCAAGGGCATCACCGTCCACTTTGACGGCAACGGCTACAAGGGCACCCTGGCGGACAAGACTGTGGCGCTGGACCAGGTTTATTCCAGCCTGCCTTATCTGTCCTCCTATTACTATCCCACCCAGAAGGCTCTGGACGGCTGGTATGTGAAGAATGCGGACGGCTCCTTCGGGGAGCTTGTGACCAAGGACACCGTGTTCACCGGCGACGAGGTTACTCTGATCGCCAAGTGGCGGGATTACCAGTACATCATCAAGTATAACATCAAGTATTCCGATCGGACCGGCGTGACCGGGACCATGGCGGATCAGGCGGCGCCCTTCGGGCAGGATGTGGTTCTGAATGCCTGCACCTACCAGAAGGAAGGCTGCGTCTTTGCGGGCTGGGCGGAGAGCTCCTATAACAGCACCGTAAAGTACACCGACGGCGCCACCATCAACCGTCCCTTTGAGGAGGACGATTGGGGCGACGGCAGCGAGGACAACGAGACCTATAACCTGTATGCCTGCTGGACCGAGGTGCAGGACCCCGGCAAGCAGGAGGCCAAGGAAAAGCTGGACGCGGCCAATCTGGCCATTTCCGGCACCTACAACCCCGTTTATGGCAAGGATACCAACGCCCTGACCATGATCACGGCTAAGCTCACCGCAGCCGGGATTACGGACGTTACCGTGACCATGAAGGAAGCGGCCTACAACAGCTATTATAATGTGGGGATCGCGGCGGACGGCACTCTGCAATACCGCTGGAACCCCAACGGCTCTACTCCCAGCACCACCGCCGCGGTCCGGCCGACTCTCATCCTAACCTACGGCGAGTATACCCAGGAGTCCACGGACTGCCTGTTCAGCCTGGGCCTGGACGAGGCCAAGGCTATGGAGGCCCTGCGGGCCGTGGCCGCCCGGATTACGGTCCCCGAGACGGTAAACGCCCCCTCCGACCTGACCAAGCTGCCCCATTATCCCGTGAAGGCCGGTGTGGACGAGAGCACCGTTGACTACAATGAGAGCGACGATCTGGAGTTGTGGGCCACGGCGGTCTGGACTTCCAGCAACACCGGCGTGATTTCCATTACCTCCGTGAGCAGCCCCTTCTTTGCGCCCTACCGGGTCACGGTGACCCAGCCCAAGGAGGACAGCCGCGTGGTGCTGACCCTGACCCTGACCTACAGCGGCCGGGAGGATCTGTACATCAATGCAACGTACAATGTGGTCGTCACCCGGGACAACACGCCCAAGTCCGTGGATTACCAGGCCGCGCTGGAGGCTGCTCTGCAGGAGGTCGGCCTGACCGATCCCCGGACGGATACCGCCATTGACTACGGCAATGTGACCACGGACATTCAGTTCCCCAATACCCGGGATGTGGGCCGGATTGTAGCCCGGGATTATAACCAGGACTTTGACGGCAAGTATACCCCCATCCGGATCACCAGCAGCAATCTTGACGTTATCAGCCCCAACGGCGGTCTGAATGCCGCCCGGGTGACGACCTACCGGCCTCTGCCCAGGCAGGAGCCTGCGGTGGTGACCATTACCGTGCAGATTCTGGACCGGCCCAGCGGCTCCGGGGAGCCCACCGGCGTTCTGGCGACCAAGGACCTGGTGCTGACGGTGCAGCCCCTGACCCAGGAGGAGCTGGACGCCGCTGCGGCCTTCATGAAGAAGGTCTGCACCGAGGAGGTCTACTGGGAGGGCATCCGCAACGGCAATACGGATAAGAATCAGGTCACCACGAACCTCCACTCCTTCTTTGAGATCGTCCCGGACGGCGACTCCTACAAGTTCATCCGGAATATGGACGACTTTGAGTGGCGCGGCGTGGAGGCGGACGACATCCCCGGCTGGGAGCTGTCCGAGAAGTACCGCTGCTTCCGCTCCAGCAACCCCTCCGTCATTACCCACGAGAACCTGCTGGTTTCTCAGCCGAAGTACAATACCAAGGTGACCATCGACAGCATTCTGACCTATACGCTGTATGGCCGGTACTATGAGAAGTTCGGCAGCGACCCGGCCTACGCCCAGTTTGCCCAGTTCTATCAGCAGCCCGTTTCCGTGACCGTGACGGTGATCGGCTCGGAGGGCATCGAGGATCCGGATATTCAGCCCATGAATGTGACGGTCCATGTGGAGGGCAGCGCCTTCGACGAGACCTTTACGGATCTGAAGAATCAGACCTATTCCTGCCTCACCGGGGACCACCGGACCGCTGCGGACGCACTGTTTGCCGTTCTGGCGGAGAACGACTACACCTATACCGGCACGGCCTCCTATGTGACGGGCATCGGAATGCCCGGCAGCGCAGTCCTGGCCGCCGGAGACCCGGCCCATGGCCCCTGGTCCGGCTGGATGTTTACGGTGAACGAGGAGATGCCCACTCTGGGTACGGATCCCAAGACCGGTGAGACGATCTACTGCACCCTGGACACCTATCAGCTGCAAAAGGACGATGTGATCCGGGTCTACTATGTGAATTGCCCCACGGAGACCGGCGACCACAGCTGGGACGACGGCGTCGTGACCACCGAGCCTACCTATACCCGGGAGGGCGTTAAGACCTACACCTGCACCGTATGCTCTGCGACACGGACGGAGCCCATCGCGAAGCTGGAGCACTGTGACGGCGGCGAGGGCTGCCCCAGCCACGGCTTTGTGGATGTGAATCCCGATTCCTGGTATCATGAGGCGGTGGATTACGTTCTGACTCATGACCTGTTCAAGGGCACCGGCGAGACGACCTTCGAGCCCGGCGCGCCCATGACCCGGGGCATGATGGTGACGGTTTTGTGGCGTGTGGCAGGGGAGCCCGAGGCCAAGACGGCTTCCGGCTTTACCGATGTGGCCGAGGGCTGGTATTACACCCAGGCCATTGCCTGGGCCAAGGAGAACGGCATCGTCAACGGCACCAGCGAGACGACCTTTGCGCCGGATGCCCCCATCGCGCGGGAGCAGATGGCGGCAATCCTGTACCGGTATGCGAAGTATGCCGGGGCGGATGTCAGCATCAGCGGGGACCTGTCAGCATTCCCGGACGGCGGTAAGGTTTCGCCTTATGCGGCGGAGGCCATGACCTGGGCCGTGGAGCACGGGATCCTGACCGGCTCTTTGGAGGATGACGGCAGCATCTGCCTGGTACCGCAGAACACTGCGATCCGCGCCCAGGCGGCTGCGATCTTCATGCGGTTCTGTCAGAGCGAGAACTGAATAAAGCAAACGGAGCCCCGGCGCAAGCCGGGGCTCTCAGACTATCAAGAATCCCCGGACCGTTAAAACGCAGGCCAATCAGGGAGAGAATTTCAGCTTTTCGCAACATGCTTCAGGCTTGAAGATTTCAGGAAAATTTCGGAATCTATAACGAAAAAGGGGACAAAAAAGCTCCCGCGCATTTCTGCGCGGGAGCCTGGCAGGGGCACAAGGACTTGAACCCTGAGCCTACGGTTTTGGAGACCGCCGCTCTACCAATTGAGCTATACCCC
>CAKTIN010000113.1 GCA_934565775.1 uncultured Oscillospiraceae bacterium | reverse complement strand
ATTTGTATGTCCATCGTTTTCTACGGCGGCGCGATTAACCGCTATCTCATGGATGTGGGGTTCCAGATCAAGACCCGCCGGGCCAGAGAGCGCCTTGCGGCGGCGCAGGCGGCCGCAGAAGCAGCAGAGGAACAGGAAGAAATTTGAAAAAACGTTTATATGGGATTCATATTTTCGAACTATGATACCCTCTATCCAAAGAGATCGGGAGGAATCGTCATGTTTGGTCTTGTGGCGGCCTGCCCCGGGGAGCTCACCCCGGAGGAAAAAAGCCGATACTTAAGCTATTACTGCGGCATTTGCCGGGCCATTCGCGGACAGTGCTCTCAGCTCTGCCGCCTGGCTCTGAGCTACGATATGGTGTTTTTGGCTCTGGTCCTGTCGTCTCTGTATGAGCCGGAGGAATCTCAGGGCGAGCACGCCTGCCTTCTTCACCCTCTAAGCAAGCGTTCCTGGGTGCAAAATGCCGCCATTTCCTATGCGGCGGATATGAATATCGCCCTAGCCTATTACAGTGCGGACGATCACTGGCGGGACGACCATTCTCTTCCCGCCTTGGGGGAGCGGAAGCTCCTGCGGCCTTATTGGGAGGAGATTCAGCGGCGCTATCCCCGGCAATGCCGGGTCATTGGGGAGCAGCTGGGTCTGCTGTCCAAGCTGGAGCAGGAGAAGTCGGAGAATCCGGACCTTGCGGCGAACTGCTTCGGGGAGCTGATGGCCGAGCTGTTCCTCTGGCGGCAGGACCGCTGGGAGCCGGTGCTGCGGGCCATGGGGCACCATCTGGGCCGGTTCGTGTATCTGGCGGATGCGGTGATCGATCTGAAAAGAGACCACCGCTCCGGAAGCTATAACCCGCTGCTCCTGCTTTCGCCGGACCGTCCGGCTTCGGCCTGGGAGCCGGATTTGGTGCTTGCCATGAGCGATTGCGTTTCGTTTTACGAGCGGCTGCCCCTGGTACAGGATAAGGCGCTGATGGATAAAATTCTATACAGCGGGGTATGGGCTGCGTTCCACAGTAAGATCAAGAAAGAGCGGGAGGACAAAGGATGATTGACGACCCTTATAAGGTGCTGGGCCTATCGCCTGACGCCACGGACGAAGAAGTAAAGAAGGCCTACCGTACCCTCGCAAAGAAGTATCATCCGGACCGGAATCCCGGAGATGAGGCCGCAGCCAGAAAAATGCAGGAGATTAACGCTGCCTATGAGCAGATCACCCATCCCAGCAGCCAGAATACCGGCAGCTACGGCGGCGGTTCCTCCGGCGGCTACACCGGCCAGGGCGGCTATGGATACGACCCCTTTGAGCAGTGGTGGCGGCAGCAGCAGGAGCAGCAGCGCCGCCAGGAGGAGAGCCGCTTCCGTACCAACGAGGCCCGGGCGGCCTACAATTATATCCGCTACGGCCGGTATCAGGAGGCGCTGAATGCCCTGGGCGGCGTGGCGCCCGGGGACCGGGACGGGGTGTGGTACTACCTCAGTGCTCTGGCCAACGACGCCGTGGGCAATCGGGTGGTGGCCATGGAGCATATCCGCCGAGCGGTCTCCATGGACCCGGACAACGCCGAGTACCGTCAGGTCCTGACTCAGATGGAGCAGGGCGGCTCCGCCTACCGGCAGCAGACCGGGCGGTATGGCGGCTTCTCCGGCCAGTCCAGCTGCTCGCCTCTGTGGTGCCTGTGCTGTATGCCTTATTGCTGCTGAGTAAAAGCAGGCCAACATATTTTACGGAAAAATTCCGATAAAAAATCTCCGTATTCGATGGAATACGGAGATTTTTGCGCATTTTGAATTAGATTCCGGTCATGGCGGCGAGCACATCCACCTCAAACTGCTGGATGCTCTTGCGCATACTCAGGCCCTCTTCGATGTCCACATCGGTAATGGACCCCTGCTGGGTGCAGACGATCCGGTTGGTTTTCCCCTGAGACAGAAGCTCCACGGCATAGTAGCCCATCTTGGTGGCGTTGACCCGGTCCCGGGCGGAGGGGGAGCCGCCCCGCTGAATGTGACCCAGGACCGTGACCCGGGGATCCAGCTCGATCTCCTCTTTAATCTTTGCGGCAATATCCGCCGCGCTGCTGGCGCCCTCTGCCACCACGATCATGTAATGGGTGAAGCCGTTCAGCCGGGCCTGGCGGATCTTCTCAATCACATCCCGGTCAAAATCAATGGGCTCCTCGGGCACCAGGACGGCGGTCGCGCCGGTGGCCAGGCCCACATACATGGCCAGGTATCCGGCGTTGCGGCCCATGACCTCCACCACGGAGCAGCGCTCGTGGGACTGCATGGTATCCCGCAGCTTATCGATGCACTGAATGGCGGTGTTGGCCGCAGTATCGAAGCCGATGCAGTAATTGGTGCAGCTGATGTCGTTGTCAATGGTGCCGGGGATGCCGACGACGTTGATGCCGTGACGGCTCAGGGCCTGGGCGCCCCGGAAGGTGCCGTCGCCGCCGATGGCCACAATACCCTCCAGTCCCAGGAACTTACAGGTGGCGACTGCCCGGTGCTGCCCCTCCTCCGTCATAAATTCGGAGCTCCGGGCCGTGTAAAGGATTGTGCCGCCCCGGTCGATGATATGGGAGACGCTTCTCTCGTCCAGCTTTACCACATCGCCGTTGATCAATCCGTTCCAGCCGCGGCGGATGCCGTAGCACTCAATACCCAGATGGATGGCGGTCCGAACCACCGCACGAACGCACGCATTCATACCGGGAGCGTCGCCACCGCTGGTCAGCACGCCAATACGCTTAACATTCATAAGGATGACCTCCTGTTATTCAGTGTCAAAAGAGATTCCTTCATGGGGAAACACTCCTATTTTAATCGAAAACCCGCAAATTGTAAAGAAAAATTTCAAAGCGGAGCTCTGGGGCGTTTCCGGGAAAAATTAAGATATTAAAACTGCGATTCTCCATTGAAAAGGGCACTTCTCTGTGTTATGATACAAAAAAAGAAAGGCAGGGGGACCGCGGATGAAAAAGTGGATGGCGTTTGTTCTGAGCGCGGCCCTGCTGCTTTCCGGCTGCGGCGCGAAGTGCGCGGACAGCTATGCACCGATCTACAATGCCATGCAGTTCGGCAGCGAGCAGACGGAATGGAGCGATTGGGAGGAGAGCGCCCAGCCGGACGGTGCCCCCGCCGGCAGCGGCCTTTTTGCAGCCGAAGCGGGCGATGCGCTGACCGGTGCAAGCGACGAGCTTTTCGGTTCCGACCGGTCCCAGGAAAAGCAGTCCGAGTCCGCAGAGGAGACCTACAGCGTGACCCTGTCCAGCTATACCGCATCCTATGACCAGCCGCAGGTCCTTCTGTCGGCCCAGCGGGTGGAGGTAAGCAGCACGGCATATCCGGCTGCCGCCTTGGCGATCCAGGAATTTTGGGAGGCTTATGCCGAGCTGCCGCTTTCCAAGACCTACTCCGCCCAGCTGGACAGCTATCAGTGGCTCTATGTCCTCCGCCTGGACCCGATGGTGCTGTCCTTCCGGACCTACGAGACGGAGCTGCTTGCGGGCTCCGAATCGGTGTCCTACCGGTATGGCGGGGTGAATTTTGATCCCACCAGTGGGGAGCCCCTATATCTGGAGGATATTCTGGAGAACGGGGGCTATGAT
>CAKTIN010000112.1 GCA_934565775.1 uncultured Oscillospiraceae bacterium | reverse complement strand
CGTCATCACCGAAGAGAACAAGGGCGGCCTGGTCGCCAATGTGAAGGGCGTTCGGGTGTTTATCCCCGCTTCCCAGTCCGGCATCGCCAAGGGCGGCGATATGTCCGGCATGGTGGGCAAGACCGTCAAGATGAAGATCACCGAGGTCAACCGTGCCCGCCGCCGCGTGATCGGCTCCATCCGTGCCGTGAACGCTGAGGCCCGGAAGGCTGCCGTGGAGAAGATCTGGAGCGAGATCGAGGTCGGCAAGAAGTATCACGGCGTAGTGAAGTCCCTGACGTCCTATGGCGCCTTTGTGGACATCGGCGGCGTGGACGGCATGGTCCATGTGTCCGAGCTCTCCTGGAACCGCATCAAGAACCCCGCTGAGGTCGTGAAGGTCGGCGACGAGATCGACGTTTACGTCATTAGCTTTGACCCCGAGAAGCACAAGATTTCCCTGGGCTACCGGACTGCCGAGATGAACCCCTGGAACATCTTCATGGAGAAGTACCATGTGGGCGACGTGGTCCCCGCAAAGATCGTCAAGCTCATGAGCTTCGGCGCGTTTGCTGAGATCATCCCCGGCGTGGACGGCCTGATCCACATTTCTCAGATTGCGGATCGCCGCATTGAGAAGCCCGAGGAGGTCCTGTCTGAGGGCCAGGACGTGACCGTGAAGATCACCGACATTGACGCGGAGAAGAAGCGTATCTCCCTGTCCATCCGTGCGCTGCTGGGCGGCCAGGACGCCGAATAAGTCAAGACTACATACCGGGGCCGCACCGCAGCCCCGGTATTTCTTTTGAAAGGAGTACCACAATGGTTAAGCATATTGTAATGTACACACTGAAAGAGGATCTGGACAAGACCCAGGCCGTGGAGAAGATCGCCTCTCTGCTGGAGCCCCTGGTGGGAAGGATCGAGGGGCTGAACTGGCTGGAGGTCTGCCAGACCTTCCAGGGCGGCATGGACTATGTGCTGTATTCGGAGTTTACCTCCCGGGAGGCCCTGGACGCTTACCAGAAGAACCCCCTGCATCTGGCGGCAAAGGCACAGTTCCACGATATGATCGCATCCCGGGTCTGCGGGGACTACGATTACTGAGATGAGAGCCATCATTACCGTAGTCGGCAAGGACCGGGTCGGGATCATTGCCGGGGTATGCAACGAGCTGGCGCAGTACCAGGTCAATGTGCTGGACATCAGCCAGACGGTTCTGCAGGGCTTCTTCACCATGATGATGGTGACGGAAATTTCCCAATGCACCGTCCCGCTGGTGGAGCTCATTGAGAAGATGCAGGCTCTGGGAGAGCGCATGGGGCTGTCCATCCGCGTGCAGCGGGAGGACATTTTCGAAGCCATGCACCATGTGTAACGGGGGAAGCCATGCTCAATCAGAAAGATATTCTCCAGACCATTGACATGATCGACAAGCAGCACCTGGATGTGCGCACCATTACCATGGGGATCTCCCTGCGGGACTGCGCCCATCCCGACTATAAAGAGAGCTGCCGGCTGATCTATGACAAAATTACCCGCCTGGCCGAGGGCCTGGTCCCCACCGGGGAGGCCATCGAAAAGGAATTCGGCATTCCCATTGTGAATCAGCGGATTTCCGTCACTCCCATTGCCCTGGTGGCGGAGAGCAGCCGGTGCGAGAATCTGACTCCCTTTGCCGAGACTCTGGACCGGGCGGCTAAGACCTGCGGGGTGAACTTCGTGGGCGGCTTTTCCGCCCTGGTGCAGAAGGGGCTGACCCAGGGAGACCGGCGGCTGATCCAATCAATTCCCGAGGCCTTGGCAGCCACGGAGCGGGTCTGCGCGTCCGTGAATGTGGCCTCTACCAAGGCGGGGATCAATATGGACGCCGTGGCGCTCATGGGCCGGATTGTTCAGGAGACGGCCCGGCGGACGGCGGATCAGGGGGGCTTCGGCTGCGCGAAGCTGGTTATTTTTGCCAACGCAGTGGAGGACAACCCCTTTATGGCCGGCGCCTTCCACGGGGTAGGGGAGCCAGAGTGCATCCTCAACGTGGGCGTTTCCGGGCCCGGCGTGGTGTATCACGCCTTGAAGGGAATCCCCGACGCACCCTTTGACGTGGTGGCAGAGACGGTCAAGCGTACCGCTTATCAGATCACCCGTATGGGGCAGCTGGTGGGGCAGGAGGCCTCCGCCCGGCTTGGCGTGCCCTTCGGCATTGTGGACCTGAGCCTTGCGCCGACGCCCGCAGTGGGAGACAGCGTGGCGCGGATCCTGGAGGCTATGGGCCTGTCCACCTGCGGCACCCATGGGACTACTGCGGCGCTGGCTCTGTTGAACGATGCGGTGAAGAAGGGCGGCCTGATGGCTTCAAACCATGTGGGCGGCCTGTCCGGCGCATTTATTCCGGTTTCCGAGGACGAGGGCATGATCGCCGCCGCCCGGGCCGGGACCCTGGCCCTGGATAAGCTGGAGGCCATGACTTGTGTGTGCTCCGTGGGCCTGGATATGATCGCCGTGCCCGGGGATACCCCGGCGGAGACCATCGCCGCAATTATCGCCGATGAGGCGGCGATTGGCATGGTCAATTCCAAGACCACCGCAGTGCGGATCATTCCCGCCCCCGGCAAGACTGTGGGCGACAGCGTGGAAATGGGTGGCCTGCTGGGGACCGCACCGGTGATGCCTGTGCATCCGGAGTCCAGCGCGGCCTTTATCGCCCGGGGCGGGCGGATTCCCGCGCCGCTGCAAAGCCTGCGAAACTGAGCGCGGAGGAAGGGCCCATGAAGAAAGAGCTGGAACGACAGCACACCGGCGAGCTGTATCAGCCCATGGACGAGGCTGTCCTGGCCTACCAGGCCCAGTGCCTGGAGCGGCTGTATGATTTTAATCAGACCAGGCCCTCTCAGGGAGCGCTGCGCCAGGAAATGCTGAAGGAAATGCTTGCGGAAATCGGAGAAGGCTGCTACCTGGAGCCGCCCTTTCGGGCAAGCTTCGGCGGAGCCCATGTGCATTTCGGCAAATATGTGTATGCGAACTTTAATCTGACCTGCGTGGACGACACCCATATTTATGTGGGGGACTACACCATGATCGGCCCTAACGTGACTCTGGCCTCCGCCGGGCACCCGGTTTGCCCGGCGCTGCGGGAAAAGGGGTATCAGTATAACATCCCGGTTCGAATCGGGAGAAACTGCTGGCTGGGGGCAGGAGTGATCGTTGTGCCTGGAGTGACCATCGGGGATAATGTGGTCGTTGGCGCGGGGAGCGTGGTAACAAAGGACCTGCCCTCCAACGTCGTGGCGGTGGGGAACCCGTGCAGGGTCCTGCGCTCCTTGAGCGAGAGAGACCGAACCTATTACTTCAAGGACCGGAGGATCCCCTGGGAGGAATTTCCGGAGCTTCAGCCCCAGGAGAAGGGAGAATGAACTTGCGCAAATTCTTGAAAAAATTGTTTTCCCGGGAGGTCATCACCTATCTGATCTTCGGCGTGCTGACCACGGCGGTCAACTATGTGGTTTTTGCTCTGCTGATTTGGCAGTATGGGGATCGGGCAACTCTGGTCGCCAATGCGATTGCTTGGGTAGCGGCGGTGGTGTTTGCCTATGTGACCAACAAGCTCTTTGTCTTTGAGAGCAAGAGCTGGGCCCCCACTGTGCTGAAGCGGGAGATTCCGGCCTTTGTAGGAGCGCGGCTGCTTTCCTTCGGCCTGGAGGAGCTGGGGCTCTGGATCTGCACGGACCTGCTGGACGTGGGCCGTTGGACGCTGATGGAGATCGGGGGAAAGGTCATCGGCGGCGTGCTGGTAAGCAAGGTCGTTCTGTCTGTGCTGGTTGTGATTTTGAACTACTTTTTCAGTAAGCTTCTGATTTTTACGAAAAAGTCCGAGAAAAAATAAAAACCGCCCGAGGATCCGGAGGGACCCTCGGGCAGCTGCTTAAGGAAGTGCCGCCGGGAGACCGGCGGCATTTTTGCTTATTCGCCGGGGGCCATG
>CAKTIN010000111.1 GCA_934565775.1 uncultured Oscillospiraceae bacterium | reverse complement strand
CCGCGAATCTCGGCCTCATCGTGGACTCCGCCCAGAGAAATCCGGGCCATCTTCCGGTTCAGGCACCGGGCGATGGAGTACGCGATGGAGGTCTTGCCCACACCGGGAGGGCCCACCAGGCAGATGATCTGCCCGGGAAGCTCCGGGGCCATTTTCTTCACCGCCAAAATCTCCAGGACCCGCTGCTTCACCTTTTCCAGGCCAAAGTGGTCGTCATTCAGAATTTTCCGGGCCACGTTCAGGTCCACACGCTCCTTGGTCCGGGTGTTCCAGGGCAGCTCCAGCACCGTGTCCAGATAGGTGCGCAGCACCGCTCCCTCCGCAGAGCCGAAGGGCTGCTTCGCCAGGCGGTTCACGTCCTTCAGCAGCTTGTCCTCGATTTCCTTAGAAAGGTGCAGCTTTTTGATTTTCTCAGCGTAGGCGTCGGACTCCTCGTCCTCCTCGCCCTCGCCCAGCTCCGTGCGGATGACCTTCAGCTGCTCCCTGAGATAGTATTCCCGCTGCCCCGCGTCGATGCTCTCCTGGGTCTTTTCCTGGACTTCCTCCTCCAGGTGCAGGACGTTAATCTCGTGGCTCAAAAGCTTCAGCGTGATCTCCAGTCGCCGGACGCAGGACATTTCCTTCAGCACCCGGTTCTTCTCCTCATAGCCGAAGGTCGCGATCTGGGCAATGGTATCGGCCACAAAGCCCGGCTCCTTAGAGGCTAAAATCCGCAGCTGGGCCTCCTGGGCGGACTTATGGGTCAGCTCCAGGAACTCCGAGAAATGGACCACCGCTTCCCGGAGAAGGGCCTCCGCCTTGGGGCCGTCGGTGCCCCTGGGATCCTCCATCAGGGTAAAGGCCCGCCCCCGGAGGTAGGGCTCGTCCTGGGTCATTTCTTCCAGCTCCGCCCGGGCTTCTCCTTCCACCAGGACCCGCACCGTGTCCCCAGGGACGCGCAGAACCTGCTTCACCCGGGCAATGGTCCCGACCTCATACAGCTCGCCCTGCTTGGGGTCGTCCGCCTGAATGTCCCGCTGGGTCACAAGATAGATTCTCTGGTCCCCCTTCATAGCGGCCTCCAAAGCCTTTACAGACTTCTCCCGGCCCACATCGAAATGGACCAGCTGCTTGGGGAACACGGTCAGCCCCCGGAGGGCCAGCACCGGCATAAGCTCGGAAACAAAAAAATCGTTCATGGTAAAATCTCCTTTCTTCGGAGGATAGTGCAAACGGAGGCGGTAGCCGCCTCCGTTTTGGGTTCTACAACAGGGCGCTCAGGCTCTGGTCCGGGTATTGGCCCTAGGATGCTGGGGGTCGCGGATGATCTCCGGCTCCCCGCCCCGGGCGCACTGCGCCGTAAGGATGACCTTCTGGATGGTGAGGTCCGAGGGGATCTCGTACATGATCTTCGTCATGATCTCCTCCATCACCGCCCGGAGGCCCCGCGCGCCGATCTGACGGTCCAGCGCCTTCTGGGCAATGACCTCATAGGCCTCGTCCTCGATCACCAGCTCCACCTGGTCCAGGGCAAAGAGCTTCTGATACTGCTTGCACAGGGCGTTCTTCGGCTGAGTCAGGATCTGGATCAGGTTCTCCTTGGTCAGGCTTTCCAGGCAGGTGATCACCGGCAGGCGGCCCACCAGCTCGGGAATAATGCCGAATTTCAGCAGATCATGGGGCTGCACCTGGGCCAGGAGCTTGCCCACATCCCGGCTCTTTTTGCTCTCCACCGGGGCGTCAAAGCCGATGGCCGAGCGATTGGTCCGGGCCTCAATGATCTTATCCAGGCCGTCAAAGGCGCCGCCGCAGATGAACAGAATGTTGGAGGTGTTCACCTGGATCATCTCCTGCTGGGGATGCTTCCGGCCGCCCTGGGGCGGCACATTAGCCACGGTGCCCTCCACGATCTTCAGAAGCGCCTGCTGCACACCCTCGCCGGAGACATCCCGGGTGATGGAGGTATTTTCGCTCTTCCGCGCGATCTTATCCATCTCGTCCAGATAAATGATCCCGTGCTCCGCCAAGTCAATGTCAAAATCCGCTGCCTGGAGCAGGCGCAGGAGGATGTTCTCCACATCGTCGCCCACATACCCGGCCTCGGTCAGCGTCGTTGCGTCCGCAATGGCAAAGGGCACGTTGAGCACCTTCGCCAGGGTCTGGGCAAACAGGGTCTTGCCGGAACCTGTGGGCCCGATGAGCAAAATATTGCTCTTCGCCAGCTCCACGTCCGAATCTCCCCCGAAATAGACCCGCTTATAATGATTATATACCGCCACCGACAGGGCGATCTTCGCCGCATCCTGGCCGACAATGTAGCCGTCCATAAACGCCTTGATCTCCTTGGGAGTGGGCAGGGTATCGGGAACCCGCATCTTACCGTATGCGGAGGCCTCCGACTCGGGCTCGTCGTCCAGCAGGCTGCTGCAAAGCTTCACACAGTCACTGCAAATGTACACGCCGGGGCCGGAGATCATCCGCTCTACCTGGCTCTCCCGCTTGCCGCAGAAGGAGCAGCGGATTCCCTGTTCGTCTCGTCTTGCCATAGGGCAAAAAACCTACCTTTCCGCGCCTCACCGCCGGAGCCGAAGCACCGGCGGTCGACGCGACGCCATAAAACCGCACCGGGCGGCAGACCGCCGGGCGCACCGCGCTCAGGCCCGGCTGGTAATGACCTTATCGATCAGGCCGTAGGCCGCAGCCTCCTGGGCGCTCATAAAGTTGTCTCTCTCGCAGTCCCGCTGGACCTCTTCCAGGCTCTTACCGGTATTGTCCGCCATGATCTTGTTCATCCGGGCCTTAATGATCTCAAAGCGCCGCAGATGGATGGCCATATCGGTAATCTGCCCCTGGGTCCCGGCAGAGGGCTGATGGATCATGATCTCCGCATTGGGCAGAGCCATGCGCTTGCCCTTTGCCCCGGAGGACAGAAGGAACGCGCCCATGGAGGCCGCCATACCGATGCAGATGGTCGCAACATCGCACTTGATATACTGCATGGTGTCATAGATCGCCATGCCGGCCGTGATGCTGCCGCCGGGGCTGTTGATATAGAACTGAATATCCTTATCCGGGTCCTGGGCCTCCAGATACAACAGCTGGGCCACCACCAGACCGGCGGAGGTATCGTTGACCTCTTCGTTCAGGAAAATAATGCGGTCGTTGAGCAGGCGGGAAAAAATATCATAGCTGCGCTCGCCGCGGCTGGTCTGCTCCACAACATAGGGTACTAAGCTCATGGTCGTGTCTCCTTTCTTGGGCTGAAACATTCTAACCATTTCCTTGGGATAATATTCCGGCAGCCGGAGAAAGCGGGCTTATTCGGCAGCGTTCTCCTCGGCGGGGGGCTCCTCCTTGGCGGCGGGAGCCACGGCCACGGCGCTGTCGGAGATCACCAGAGCGGCCTTCCGGGTCTTGAGGTCCTCCTTCAGGTCCGCAGCGGAGACCATGTTCTTTACCTTCTCCACGTCCAGCTCATAGGTCTTGGCCAGCTTCTCATACTCGGCCTCCAGCTCCTCGTCGGACACCGCAACGCCTTCCACCTCGGCCACCTTGTCCAGCAGGAGGTTGATCTTCGCCTGCTTCTCGGCAGCGGGACGCATCGCCTTGCGCAGGCCGGACAGATCGCCGCCCATCATCTTGGCATAGCTCTCCACGGACATCCCGTTCATCTGGAGCTGATAGGCAAAGTTCTCCATCTCCCGGTCCAGCTCCTGCTCCACCAGGGCGTTGGGCAGCTCCACGGTCACATTCTCGGCAGCCTTCTCGATAGCCGCATTCTTAAACGCGTTGTCCACGGACTCGGCGTGCTGGGTCTCGATGTTCTTCCGGGTGTCGGCCTTCAGCTCCTCCAGGGTGTCAAAATCGGACACATCCTTGGCGAAGTCGTCGTCCAGCGCGGGGACATGGGTCACGGTGACCTTGTTCACCTTCACATGGAACACCACGGGCTTACCGGCCAAGTCGGCCTTGTAATTCTCGGGGAAGGTAATATCAATGTCCTTCTCCTCACCGGCGGACATCCCAACGACCTGCTCCTCAAACCCGGGCACGAAGGTGCCGGAGCCCAGCTTCAGCTCGAAGTTCTCGCCCTTGCCGCCCTCGAAGGCGACGCCCTGGTCAAAGCCCTCGAAGTCGATGACGGCGGTGTCGCCCATCTGCGCGGGGCGCTCCAC
>CAKTIN010000110.1 GCA_934565775.1 uncultured Oscillospiraceae bacterium | reverse complement strand
CCCGGGGCTCGTAGGTCTTGGGTAGTTCTTTTGCCATTGTATCTCATCCTTTCTCGGTCAATCTAAAAGAAAAACGCCCCGAACCAAAGGTTCAGGGCGAAAAACTCCGCGGTACCACCTGAATTCCCGGCAAGCCGGGCACTTGACTTCTGTAACGGGAAGACCCGTATATGCCTACTGCCGGTTCGGCATATCCGCTCCGGGGCGACCATCCGCACACGGCCCTGCGCGCTTGCACCAGACGCGCGCTCTCTGAGAGGGCGGAGGGTGCGGAACCTCCCCATCCATGCGTTATTGCTCCCATTTTAACCGGATTTCGGCGGTTTGTCAAGAGGCAGCGCCTGCCGCTGCTTGTTCTTTTTGGAATCTCCTTGGCGGATTGCCCCGGATCGATTGACGGAGCGGGGAAAATCTGATATATTATAGGAAAATTGGCCCGCGATTTGCCGGGCCGGGAGGCTGCTATGGAAGGTATTTTTTCTCCGGAATCGCGCTTCATGCGCTTTATGAGCCGGGTCGGGGACCTGTTTCTGCTGAACTTTCTGTTCTGGGTGACATCAATCCCCATCGTCACCTTGGGGGCGGCGGCGACGGCCCTGAACACCGTGGTGTTCCGTTTCGATACCGAACGGGAGGAGGGGACGGTCAAGAGCTATTTCCGCGCCTTTAAGCGGGAGTTCAAGCAGGCGACGCTGCTGTGGCTGGGGATCCTGGCGTGTATCGTATTTCTGTGCGCAGACCTGTATATTATGCAGATTTTGGGCGGATTTTTCAAGTATTTGAATGTTCTGTTTGGCCTGCTTCTGGTGTTGACGGTCTTTGTGGCGACCTATGCCTTCCCGCTGCTGAGCCAGTTTGCCGACAAAAACCGGGTGATCCTGGTGAACGCCCTTATGCTGAGCGTGGCCTACCTGCCCCGGACGCTGGTCATGGTGGTGTTGAATCTGCTGCCGCTGCTTATGGCCTATTTCCGGTTTGACCTGTTCCTGCAATGCGGGTTCATTTGGGTCGTGGCCTGGTTTGCCATTGCGGCCTATTTTGATTCGCTGCTGCTGCGTAAAGTGTTCGCTCCTTACATGGAGCAGGACGAGAAGGAGGAAGAAGCATGATCGTCAGAAAAACCCTGCCCCAGGAGAGCCTGCGGGTGGACCAACTGTTTGCCATTGCCTTTGAGCAGCCCATGGAGAACGGCCCTGCCGGAAAAGAGGATCCCCGGGTGCACCATTGGGCGGCCTATCTGGACGATGACCGGACTATGATGAGCACCTTTACCATTACGGACTACACCATCCGCTTTGACAGCCACGACTGCAAAATGGGCGGCATCGGCGGCGTAGCTACCTTGCCCCAGTACCGGCGGCAGGGCGGGATTCGGGGCTGCTTTGAGAAAGCGCTGCCGGATATGTACCGAACCGGCTATGATTTTTCCTATCTGTATCCCTTCTCCACGGCTTATTACCGCCGCTTCGGCTATGAGTGCGCCGTGAAGCGCTATGCGGTGAAGGCGCTGCTCTCCTTCCTCAAGCCCCGCCCCGTTTCCGGGACCCTGGAGCTGCTGGAGGACGGAAGCCGTCAGGAGGAGATTCGGGAGCTGTGGGAGACCTGGGAGAGCCGGTATAATCTCACCGTGGTTCACGGGGAGGAGGACTTCCGGTGGGTGCAGAAGCTGGACCCGGCGGCCCGGCAGGAGTTTACCTATCTGTATCGGAATGCCGCAGGAGAGGCCGTGGCGATGACCACCTTCCGTCTGGCCAACGAGCCGGACGGCCGCAATCTGGTGTGCAGCCGGTTCTGCTTCCTGGACCGGGAGGGCTTCGACGGGCTCATGCACCTGTTCCAGAGCCTGGCGGCGGACCACCGGTATGTCAAGTTCCAGATCCCCACCCAGGAGGCGCTGCTGTACCTGTCTCCCGAGTGGTCCTTCGGGGCGGTGGAGTATCAGCTGCTCCCGGCGGGAATGGTTCGGGTGGTGAATGCGCAGTCCGTTCTGGAAAAGGCGGCCTATCGCGGCTCCGGATGCCTGCGCCTGGGTCTGACGGACGGGCAGATCCCGGAGAACAACGGGACCTTTGCCGTGGAATTCCGGGAGGGAAAGGCGGTTCGCGTGGAGCGGACCGGGGAGCCTGCAGAGGCGGCGATGGACATTCAGACCTTCTCCGCGGCGATCAGTGGCGTGTTTGACGCTGGGGAGCTGGCTTGGCTGCCCGGTGTGACGGCGCTCTGCGAGACGGAGCGGCTGGCCCGGGTGTTTTATAAGAAGCCTATGGCCATTCATGATTATTTCTGATTTCATAAGCGGAGCCCGGGAGCGGAAATGCGCTCCCGGGCTTTTCTGTTTCAGCGGCTCTGATTCTGGTTCTGCTGATTCTGCTGATTCTGGTTTTGCTGGTTCTGATTCTGGTTCTGGTTCTGCTGGTTCTGATTGCGGTTCTGATGATTGGAATTCATACCATATACCTCCAAACTGTTTTTGCGGCCCTTGCCGCAGAGGTAGTTTGCCCGGGCAGGCGCGATTCATGCGCTTAATTTTTGGCTTTTGGGCGGAAAAGCACGCCGCATACCAGGCCGAACACCACCGCCGCCGTAATCCCCCCGGCGGCTGCCTTGAGTCCTCCGGTGAAAATTCCCAGGAAGCCCTCGGCGTCCACCGCTTTTTTGACCCCCTTGGCCAGGGTGTTGCCGAAGCCGGTCAGGGGGACCGTGGCTCCGGCTCCTGCAAAGTCCACCAGGGGCTGATACAGCCCCAGCGCTCCCAGTACGACACCGGCTACCAGATAGGCCACCAGGATCCGGGCGGGGGTGAGCTTCGTCCGGTCAATGAGCACCTGGCCGATGACGCACAGGAGCCCGCCTACAAGAAATGCTTTCAGATAATCCATACTTCCTCCTAGGCCTCCTCGGCTATGATGGACACCGCGTGGCACACCCCGGGAACGGATTCCCCCTGCTGCGTGGAGACGGGGGAGAGCAGCGCGCCGGTGCCGCAGAACAGCAGCCGGTGGAGCTTTCCGCTTTTGACCTGATCCAGCAGCTTGCCGCACAGGACCACGGCGCTGCATCCGCAGCCGGAGCCCCCGGCATGGACGTCCTGGGTTTCCGGGTCGAAGATCATGCAGCCGCAGTCGTCATACCGCCCGGCCATGTCGATTCCGGCCTCCCGGAAGAGCTCGGAGGCCAGCTCCCGGCCCAGCAGACCCAGATCTCCGGTGACGATCAGGTCGTAATCCGAGGGCTTGCGGCCCAGGTCGGACAAATGGGTGGCGATGGTCTCAAAGGCGGCGGGAGCCATGGCCGCCCCCATGTTATTGGCGTCCTTGATTCCCCGGTCCACAACGGCGCCCAGGGTGCACGCTTCGATCCTGGGCCCCCGGCCGGACCGGGATACCAGGACGGCGCCGGAGCCCGTGACGGTCCACTGGGCGGTGGGAGTCCGCTGGCCGCCATAGCCCAGGGGAAAGCGGTACTGCCGCTCAGAGGAGGCAAAATGGGAGGAGGTCATAGCCACCGCCCGGCGGACAAAGCCGCCGCCTACGGCCATGGCGGACACCAGAAGCCCCTCTGCCATGGTGGAGCAGGCACCGTAAAGGCCCAGGGCGGGCATCCCGGTATTGCGCAGGGAGAAGCTGGAGCTGATGCACTGATTCAGCAGATCCCCGGAGCACACCAGATCGATCTCCGGGGGCTTCAGACGGGCCTTTTCCAGGAGCGTGCTCATGGCCAGGGACTGCATATGGGACTCCGCCTTTTCCCAGGTCTTTTGGCCGAAATAGTCGTCGGTTTCCCTGCGGTCAAAGCAGGCGCCCAGGGGCCCCTCCGCTTCCTTTTTCCCCACAATGCTGCTCCAGGCGGCCAGCACCGGTCTTTCCGGCAAAATAAAAGAGCGCCGCCCTTTTTGGTTCAGTTCCAATGAATCACCTTATTTCCTGTGAGATAAGGCTAGTATGCACAAAAATCGCAAAAAAACGCCCGGCTTTCGGAAAAGCCGGGCATTTGTTTGGGTCATTCCTCGCGGGAGGCTTTGGCGGCCGCTTTTTCCTTTTGCAGGGCCTTTTCCAGGGCGGCCTGCTTTGCAAGAATGGCGTTGACCTTATCATACAGGTCCTCGATCATGATCTCGGTTTTGAGATTGACCTTATAATCGTTTTCCGCACGCTGGCGGTCCTTTTCCTCCTGCCGGTTCTGGCTCATCATGATCAGCGGCGCCTGAATGGCGGCGACGCAGGAGAGTACAAGGTTCAGCAGAATGAAGGGATACGGGTCAAAGGCCTTT
>CAKTIN010000109.1 GCA_934565775.1 uncultured Oscillospiraceae bacterium | reverse complement strand
ATCCTCATCCTCGTCATGGTCATGGTGATGGTGGTGATGCTCTTCCTCCTCCTTGGCCAGGCGGTCAATCTCCATCTGCGCCAGCTCGTCGGCCAGAGTCTGCTTGTGCTCCATAGCCTCAATGAGCTGCTCCCCGGTGAGCTGGTCCCAGGGGGTCGTCACCAGAGTTGCCACGGTGTTATGCTCCCGGATGAGCGCCACTGCCGCGTCCAGCTTCGCCTGGGAAATGTCCCCGGTGCGGCTGAGAATGATGGTGGAGGCGGTCTCAATCTGGTTGTTATAGAACTCGCCGAAGTTCTTCATATAGACCTTGCACTTCCCGGCGTCCGCCACGGCCACGGTATAGCCCAGCTGCACATCCGGCCCGGCCACCCGCTTCACGGCGGCGATCACATCGGACAGCTTGCCCACGCCGGAGGGCTCAATGATCACCCGGTCCGGATGGTACTCGCTGATGACCTTGGTCAGTGCCTTGCCAAAATCTCCCACCAGAGAGCAGCAGATGCAGCCGGAGTTCATCTCCGTGATCTGAATTCCGGCCTCCTGCAAAAAGCCGCCGTCAATGCCAATCTCGCCGAACTCATTTTCAATGAGCACCAGCTTCTGACCCCGATAGCCCTCGGCGATCATCTTTTTAATGAGCGTCGTCTTGCCTGCGCCCAGGAAGCCGGAGTAAATGTCAATTTTTGTCATAACAAAAGCACCTTCTATTCAATCTTGAGCATAGCCGGTAAAAACCGGCAAACTTGTGAGCTTATTATAGCACAATCGGGCGCAAGTGACAAGGGTTCCGGGAAAAAAGTCGGGGTTTTCTCCCACTTTCTGCGAGGAAAAGCAGGGATTTTTTCCGATTGGGAGGAGGCTGGTCCTACTCTCGGGAAAAATACGGCTTGTCTATTTCCGAGATTTGTGCTATGATAGGCTTGTAATGTTTGATTTCCTTCGGAAAGGAAGGCTGAAACCATGAATGACCGCGAAGTAACCATTCAACAGATCTACGCCAGGCGGCAGCGTAAGCGCCGCAGACGCCGGGCCATTCGGATCACCGTCATTGTCCTTTTGCTTCTGGCCGCTCTCGGCACAGGCCTTTGGTTCCTGCTGAAAAACGGCGGCAGCGATTCCGCCGCCCCCACAGAGCCGCCGGTCGCCACCGATCCCACCGCCCCTTCGGCAACCTCGGACCCCGGCACTACAGAGCCCACGGAGGAGCCCACCCAGGCGCCTACGGACGAGACGGAAGCCCCTGCGGAGCTTCCCACCGAATCTGCGGAGGCTGTCGAAGCACGTCTGGCCCGTGCCCAGGAGATTCTGGACGGCATGACTCTGGAGGAAAAGCTCTATCAGATGCTGATCCTCACCCCGGAGCAGCTGACCGGCGTAGAGACCGCGACCCGTTCCGGCGACGCCACCAAGGAAGCCCTGGGAGAGATGCCGGTGGGCGGCCTGATCTACTTCGCCAAAAATATTGAGGATCCGGAGCAGATCACGGAGATGATCTCCAAGGCCCAGTCCTACAGCAAGCTCGGGATGTTTATCGCCGTGGACGAAGAAGGCGGATCCGTCGCCCGGGTCGCCTCCAACAGCGCCATGGGCATCACCAATCAGCCCGCCCAGGCCTCCCTTACCACAGAAGCGGACGCTCAGGCCGCAGGCGCCGCCATTGGCGGGTATCTGACCAAGCTCGGCTTTAACCTGGACCTGGCCCCGGTCGCAGACGGCGGCGGAGAGAGCGACGTTCTGGGGGACCGCATCTTTGGCGGCAGCTTTGACGAGGTCGCCAAGCTGGTGGCCGCCAGCGTCAAGGGCTACCGGAGCTCCGGCGTGCTTTGCACCCTGAAGCACTTCCCCGGTATGGGCTCCGTAACGGGAGACCCCCACGACGGTTCCTCCGTGACCAGCCGGACCCTGGAGGAAATGCTCTCCGGTGAGTTCGTCCCCTTCTCCGCCGGAATTGAGGCCGGCGCGGACCTGGTCATGGTGGGCCACATCACCTGCACCAATGTCACCGGTACCAGTATGCCCGCTTCCCTGTCAAAAATGATCGTAACGGATATTCTCCGGGGCACTCTGAAATTCGACGGCCTGATCATCACCGACGCCATGAATATGGACGCCGTGGCGGAGCTGTATGACTCCGATGTAGCCGCCGTCAAGGCCGTCCAGGCCGGGTGCGACATTCTGCTCATGCCCAAGACCCCCAAGCTGGCGGTCCAGGGCCTGGCGGACGCCATTGAAGAAGGCAAGCTCACCGAGGCCCGCATTGATGAAAGCGTTCTGAAAATCCTGGCAAAGAAGCTCCAGGCCGGAATCATCGAATAACCCCTTTAAAGCAAGCTTCCCCGCCGCTCTTGTCGAGCGGCGGGGATTTCTAATTTATTGCCGGTTCATCTGCCGGAGGAACAGGGCCACTGCCCCGGCAGTCACCGCGGCGGCGTAGCCCAGGACCCAAAGCAAATGGGGCAGGCAGCCGCTCACGGTCCCGGTCAGGGCGATTCGCTCCAGCTCCACTCCATGGACAAAGGGCAGCAGGTAAGCGATCCTTCGGAACGCGCCGCCCACCAGGTCCAGATCGAACCACGCCCCGGAGAGCCAAGCGGTCAGATTGGTCACCAGCGCACCGCAGATCCCTCCGGCCTGCTTTGCGCCCAGAATACTGCCCAGGAGCACCCCCAGGGCGATAAAGAACAGCGCGCAGGGCAGAACACAAACCAACGCCAGGAGAATCCCCGTCGTTACGGGTAGGCCCAGGAGCACCGCCAGCAAATAGCAGACCGCGCTCTGCCCCAGGGCGATGGGCAGCATAGGCAGCAGATAGCCCAAAATAAAGTCCGATCCGCGAAGCGGCGTGGTATACAGCCGCTGAAGCAGCGCGGTCTCCCGGTCTCTGGCCACCAGAACCCCGGCAAACAGCGTCAGAAAGGACAGGCCGAATATGGCGATTCCCGGCGTCAGACGTTGGATTTCAAAGAGTGGAACGGGAATGTTGGCCTGAATGGCGCTGAGCAGCAGGAGCAGCACTGCCGGGAAGCCCAGGCCGAAGCACAAATTCAGCGGGTCCCGGAGGATTTCCTTCCCCGTCCGGCTGGAAAAAGACAGCAGCTTCATGCTCTCCCCGCCCCCTTTACAATGGCAATGAACGCATCCTCCAGCGTTTCCCTTCCGGCCTGAGCCTTCAGCTCCGCCGCCGTCCCCAAGGCCAGCAGACGGCCGTCCTTCATCACGCCGATGCGGTCCGACAGGGCCTCCGCCTCTTCCATATAATGCGTGGTGAGAATCATGGTGATCTTCCCCTTCAGCGCGCGGACGCAGTCCCACAGATCGCTCCTGGCCAACACATCCAGCCCCAGGGTGGGCTCATCCAGGAACAGGATCTCCGGCTCGCCGATCAGCGCCATGGCAATGCTCAGCCGCCTTTGCCAGCCACCGGAGAGCTTCCCGGCCCGCTTGCCGGAGACCGGCTCCAGGGCAAACTCCTGGGTCAGCTCCCGGACCTTCCGCTCTGTTTTCTCCTTAGGAAAGCCGTGGACTCCGCACATCAGCTCCAGATTCTCCCGGACGGACAGGTTGGGGGCCACCGCCGTCTCCTGGGGGGAGACGCCAATGATCTCTTTGATCCGTCCCGGCTCCCGGATGACACTCCAGCCGTTGAGAAGGGCATCCCCGGAGGTCGGGCGGGTCAGGCAGGAGAGCATTTTGATCGTTGTGGATTTTCCTGCTCCATTGACGCCAAGCAGGGAGAACAGCTCCCCTGCATGGACCCTCAGGTCCAATCCATCCACCGCAGTTACATCCCGGTATCGCTTGGTCAGCTTATTTGTTATGATCGCATCCATGTGCTTCCTCCTCTAAAAGCCGGTCCCGCAGACTCAAATAGCAGTCCGACACGGCTTTGCTGATAAAATCCGGCTCCCAGTTTAAGTATCCCGTTGCGATCATCGTGGCAATGCCGTGCACAAACACCCAGCTCTCCAGATGCAGGCGGTAGGCCCGCTCATGGCTCAGGCCGGTACTCTTCTGGATCAGGGCGATCAGCTCCTCGGTCTCCGGCCCGGCAGCCGGTTCTTCCCCCGTGCGGTCCCGCATAAACAGGAGGCGAAACAGCTCCCGCTCCTCCCGGGCAAAGTGGATATATCCCATGCCGGAGGCCTTATAGGCGGGATACTCCTGCGTCTGCATCGCCTGAGCCAGCCGCTCCAGATACAGCCGGTAGCCCGCAGCGATGGTCTCCTGGCGCACCTGCTCCATGCCGGAGAACAGGCCGAAGATAGGCTTCACCGAGCAGCCCAGCCGGGCGGCAAGCCCCCGGGCCGTCAGGGCGGCGGCCCCCTCCGTGCGGACCAGCTCCAGCGCCGCGGCAATGATCTCCTCTTTTGTAAATAGTCCCTTCGGCGGCATATCCTTCCTCCATTGCAACTTATGTTGCGCAACATCCGTTGCCTATTATAGTTCCTTCTTCTCCCCTTGTCAAGCGCAAAAAGCAGCCCGGTACCTGCCGGGCTGCTCAGACTGTCAAAGAACCCCAGCTTTCCGTGCGCGAAAGCTGGGATTTTGCTGCAATTTGGACGGTAACGAACAA
>CAKTIN010000108.1 GCA_934565775.1 uncultured Oscillospiraceae bacterium | reverse complement strand
TCTCTAACAGAAATCAGATAGCTCTTTATTCTTGGATAATCTAAAATGTTGTCATTTTGTTGTCACGGGGCAATTCCCGGGCGCAAAAGTCCAGCATTTTCAAGGCTTTTCAGCCTTTCTGGGATTACTCCCACTCAATGGTCGCGGGGGGCTTGCTGGTGATGTCGTAAACCACGCGGTTGATATGGCCCACTTCGTTGACGATCCGGGTGGAGACCCGGTCCAGAACCTCATAAGGGATCCGGGTCCAGTCGGCGGTCATGAAATCCGTGGTGGTAACGCTGCGCAGGGCCAGGGTGTAATCATAGGTCCGGCCGTCGCCCATAACGCCAACGGAGCGCATATTGGTCAGCACCGCGAAATACTGGTTCATCGTACCCTCCAGACCGGCCTTTGCGATCTCATCCCGGAAGATGAAATCGGCCTCCCGCAGGGTGTCCAGCTTGGGCTTGGTGATTTCCCCAAGGACCCGGATCGCAAGGCCGGGGCCGGGGAAGGGCTGCCGCATGACCAGGTATTCCGGCAGGCCGAGCTCCCGGCCCAGCTGCCGCACCTCATCCTTAAACAGCATCCGCAGGGGCTCCACGATCTCCTTGAAGTCCACATGATCCGGCAGGCCGCCCACATTATGGTGGCTCTTGATGACCGCCGCGTTTCCGGCGCCGGACTCGATCACGTCGGGATAGATGGTGCCCTGGGCCAGAAAATCGACCTTGCCCAGCTTCTTGGCCTCGTCCTCAAAGACCCGGATAAACTCTTCGCCGATGATCTTCCGCTTGGCCTCGGGCTCGGACACGCCAGCCAGACGGCCCAGGAAGCGGTCCTCGGCATTGACCCGAATGAAATTCAGATCCCACTTGGAGAAGGCGGCCTCTACCTCGTCCCCCTCGTTCTTCCGCATGAGGCCGTGGTCCACGAACACACAGGTGAGCTGGCTGCCCACAGCCTCCGCCAGTAGGGCGGCGGCCACGGAGCTGTCCACACCGCCGGACAGGGCCAGGAGCACCTTGCCTGTGCCAATCTTGACCCGGAGAGACTCCACGGCGCGGAGCTTATAGTCCGCCATGGTCCACTGGCCGGTTGCGCCGCAGACCCGGAACAGGAAGTTCCGCAGCATCTGCGTCCCGTACTGGGTGTGATTGACCTCGGGGTGGAACTGCACGCCGTAAAAATGCCGGGTCTCGTCGGCAATGGCGGCATTGGGGCAGGCGTCGGTGTGCGCCACCAGACGGAAGCCCTCGGGCACCCGGGCCATGTAATCCCCGTGGCTCATCCAGGTGATGCTGCTCTCGGGAAGCCCCTGGAACAGGGTGCAGCCGGTGTCAAAAAAGGTCTCGGTTTTCCCGTATTCCCGGGCGGTGTCCGCCTGTGCGGGGACAACCTGGCCGCCCAGCGTGTGTGCCAGGAGCTGGCAGCCGTAGCAGATGCCCAGCACCGGGACCCCCAGGGTAAAGACCGCCGGGTCCACCTGCGGAGAGGTCTCCAGGTATACGCTGTTCGGGCCGCCGGTGAAGATGATGCCCATGGGGTCAAAGGCCCGAATCTGCTCCATAGGCAGGGTGTAGGGCCGAACCTCGCAGTAAACGCCGCATTCCCGGACCCGGCGGGCGATCAGCTGATTATACTGGCCGCCAAAGTCCAAAATCAATATCTTTTCCAATCCATTGCCTCCATGCTGCCCGGTATTCCGGGCTTCTATCTGTACCTCTATATTATGCGGAAACTTTCGGAAAAACGCAAGAGGACCAGACCGAAAAAATCAACGAATAATTCAAGCCGCCCTTATGAAAATTCCACAAATGTTTTTCTGCGACGGTTTTTGCTGGTTTTCCCCCTTTCAGCTGGCCTATACTGGTAGGCGGAAGGAGGAGAGAAACCATGAAAAAACGGGTATTTCAAAGCTGCGCGTTGGCAAGCCTTGCCTTTGCGGCGGCGGTAACGGTGGCGCTGGCCTCCCGGGTCCTGGCCATGGCGCCGGCGGCGGAGGGGCCCCGGCAGGCTGCTGTACGGCGACTCCCGGAGGAGCCGGAGCTGCCTCGGGCGCAGGCGCTTTATCTGGCGGTATTTGGAGAGGATCGCCGGAGCGAGGCCCTGCGGCTGGAGGACGGTTGGGGAGTGGCGGTGGGGACCGTCCACCTGACCCAGGGGCACGGGGTGGCGGGAGCCCTGCTGCCCGGGACCTACCGGCTGATCGGCCGGGCCGGGACGGCTGCGTTTTCCCTGAGCGAGACGGGGATTGTCCGCCGCCTCTCCGGGCCCTGCTGGTCCACGGGCACGGACCTGTATTACGGACAGGCTAGGGGCAGCGTGACCATTTCCTGCCCGGCTACCCCTTGGGCGACGGTCTACTATTACGACCTGGTGGGGCAGGGGAGCCTTTACGGCCTTACGGTGCAGTATGACCCGGACGATCCGCTGAGCGGTACGGCTACGGCCTTTGGCCTGGAGCCGGGGCGCTATCGGGTCTTGGAGGCCGGGCAGTACCGGGGGACCTGCACGGTCACACTGGAGGAGCTGGCGTGCAAACTGGACGGTAGCTCCTGGCCTGCGGCGCCGGGGAGGTAAGTATGGATCCGTTTGACCGGGAAAAGACCCAAAGAGTATGGCAGCGGGTTCTGGCGCGGCAAACGCCGGAGAAAACAGAGCCTGAGGAAGAACCGGGAGCGGATTTGGAACTCCTGGCACGGGAGCTCCAGCGGTCTGCTGGGCTGTATCTGAATCTGGCCCGGCAGGCGGGAGGCGCTGCTGGGCACCGGCTGGAGGAGCTGGCGGCATCGGCCAGAGAGGATGCGGCGTTTCTGCGGGGGCTGTACCGTTATGAGACCGGCCGCGCGGGAGAGACTACGGCCCAGGGGCTCTCTGCGCCCGGCGATCTGGGACCGGGGCTGCGCTTGGCAATCGCGCGGGAGCAGGCACTGGCTGCGGCATTGGCCGGGGTGGGGGAGGCGAGGGAAATGCTGCTCCGGAGCAGCGCCCGGCGGCGCAGGAGATTGCTGATTCTCCTGGGGGGAGGAAATTACTTCCATTTCTGAAAGTATCCGGAAGGGCAGTGCCATATTGTCCAAGGAATATGGGGAAAATTGACTGAATTTGTGAAAAAGGATACTTTACACATCGGGAGAAGTATTGTATAATAATCACGATCGGGGCCGCTGGCCTTGGTCGCTATGTGTGAAATGCGCAGCGTGTGCTGCGGGTTTATGAAATGGAGGAAAACAATTATGTCTATCAAAGTTGGTATCAATGGCTTTGGCCGTATCGGCCGTATGGTGTTCCGCGCCAGCCTGAACCACCCCGAAATTGAGGTTGTTGGCATCAATGACCTGTGCGCTCCCGAGTACCTGGCTTACCTGCTGAAGTACGACACCATGCATGGTCAGTTCAACGGCACCGTGGAGTCCACCGAGAACTCCATCATTGTCAATGGCCATGAGATCCCCGTGTCCGCCGAGCGGAGCCCCGCTGATCTGCCCTGGGGCAAGCTGGGCGCTGAGTACGTCGTGGAGTCCACCGGCCTGTTCCTGACCCAGGAGAAGGCTGCCGGTCATCTGGCTGCCGGTGCCAAGAAGGTCATCATGTCCGCTCCCTCCAAGGACGCTACCCCCATGTTCGTCTGCGGCGTCAACCTGGACAAGTACACCACCGACATGAACTTCGTTTCCAACGCTTCCTGCACCACCAACTGCCTGGCCCCCATTGCCAAGGTTCTGAACGACAAGTTCGGCATCAAGGACGGCCTGATGACCACTGTCCACTCCACCACCTCCACCCAGCTGACCGTTGACGGCCCCTCCAAGGGCGGCAAGGATTGGCGTGGTGGCCGCGCTGCTGCGGGCAACATCATCCCCTCCTCCACTGGCGCTGCCAAGGCTGTGGGCAAGGTTATCCCCGAGCTGAACGGCAAGCTGACCGGTATGTCCATGCGTGTTCCCACCCTGGATGTCTCCGTGGTGGACCTGACCGTCAACCTGGAGAAGCCCGCCAAGTACGAGGAGATCTGCGCCGCCATGAAGGCCGCCGCTGAGGGCGAGCTGAAGGGCATCCTGGGCTACACCGACGAGGCCGTGGTGTCCAGCGACTTCCTGGGCGACACCCGCACCTCCATCTTCGATGCCGACGCCGGCATCGCCCTGACCGACACCTTCGTGAAGGTCGTGTCCTGGTACGACAACGAGATCGGCTACTCCAACAAGGTGCTGGACCTGATCGAGCATATGTACTCCGTGGACCACAAGTAAGAGCGTTTTCTGACCGGAGCGCCGCCACAGGCGGCGCTCCTTTTTTACAGCAGACAGAAAAGGAGAAACCGTATGGAAGCATTGGAACTGATCACCGGCCGCCGCAGCGTGCGGCAATTCAAGGCGGAAAAAGTGGACCGGGCCACAGTGGAGAAGATCGTAGGGGCGGCGGCCTATGCCCCGTCCTGGAAGAACACCCAGGTGACCCGCTACTATGTGTGCGACGACGCCAAGATCAAAGAGCATATCGCCCGGGACTGCACCATGGGATTCACATACAATGCCGGCACATTGGAGCGGGCCCCCCAGGTGGCGGTGCTGACGGCGGTGAAGGGCCGCAGCGGAATGGAGAAGGACGGCAGCAGCACCACCCAGCGGGGCGGAAGCTGGCTGATGTTTGACGTGGGCGCAGCGGCCCAGACCTTCTGCCTGGCGGCCTATGCCTATGGCGTGGGCACCGTGATCATGGGCGTATTCGACCCGGAGATGGTGGCCCAGGCCCTGCACATCCCTGAAAACGAGGAGGTTGTGGCCCTGATCCCCTTCGGGTATCCCGACGAGACGCCCGCCGCCCCCAAGAGAAAGTCTGTGGAGCAGCTGCTGACCTTCTGCGAGTAATAGTTTAAGAGATCCCGACGCTTCTGTTTTTGCCGGAGGGGCCGCCCTCAATGAAAGAATACAGGAAACGATATCAGAAAAATGTCGAAACATGGAGCTTTCGGTCCGAACAGACGCAAGCAGCAGAGGGGCGCGCCGCCGCCCCTCTGCTTTTTCTTGCCATCCCGGCAGAAATGGGATA
>CAKTIN010000107.1 GCA_934565775.1 uncultured Oscillospiraceae bacterium | reverse complement strand
GGCCAGGGGCAGGTGAAGGAGGTCATTATGGCCACGAATCCGGACACGGAGGGGGAGGCCACCGCCATGTATATCTCCCGCCTTCTGCGGCCCCTGGGGGTCAAGGTGACCCGTTTGGCCTACGGGATCCCCGTGGGCAGCCAGCTGGAGTACGCCGATGAGGTGACGCTCCTGCGGGCCCTGGAGGGCCGCCGGGAAATCTGACCCATACTTGACATTTTTCGGCACAGTGGTATAATAAATCTGTTGTGTTCCGGGCAAAAACCGGAGAAATCGAGATAGAGGAGACTGCAATTATGGTTTACCACATGACAATTGCCGGGCTGGAGCGGGATCTGCCCATCTGCAAGGTGTCTGACCAGCTTTCCATCGGTGCGTTCGTGATTTTCGGCGACCCCGAGCTGACCGTTGCAGCGGCGGGCGAGCTGCTGAAGAAGGCCCCCGCTTATGATTACATGATTACCGCCGAGGCGAAGGGCATTCCCCTGATCCACGAAATGGCCCGGCAGGCCGGAGACAAGAAATACTTCCTCGCCCGGAAGGGCCCCAAGCTGTATATGACCGGGGTGTTTGAGTCCTCCGTCCATTCCATCTCCACCGCCAAGGAGCAGCATCTGTATCTGGATACCGCTGACGCCGAGCTCATGAAGGGCAAGCGGATCCTGGTAGTGGACGACGTTATTTCCACCGGCGAGAGCCTGAATGCTCTGGAGGCCCTGGTGGAGAAGGCCGGCGGCAAGATCGTGGGCCGGATGGCCATCCTGGCTGAGGGCGATGCCCAGGACCGGGACGACCTGATTTACCTGGAAAAGCTCCCCCTGTTCCACCCCGATGGAACCGTGATGGAATAAGCCATGGGCTTTTCTCCTTCCGAACTGACCCTCCGCCCCCTGACCCTGAATCAGGCGGCGGAGGTCTATTCTACCGAAATGCGCCGGGACTTTCCTGAAAGCGAGCTGAAGCCCTGGGCGTCCATCTCCGCCCTCTGGGCGCAGGGGCGGTACGAGGCCATGGTCCTGGAAAAAGGCGGTCAGCGCCTCGCCTATGCCTTCCTGCTGCATACGCCGGAGGTATCCGCTCTGCTGCTGGATTATCTGGCCGTTCTTCCCGCCTATCGGGATCAGGGTCTGGGCCGGGAAGTCCTCCGCCGCCTTTCCATGCACTACGGCGCCCGGTTTGACCGGCTGCTGATCGAAGCGGAGGCCCCCTGTGAGGCCCCCGATGATGCAGTTGCCCGGCGCAGGCTTCGGTTTTACGCCTCCGCCGGGGCTGCGGTACAGGACTTTGAGGTCCGGCTCTTCGGCGTCCGGTTCTGCATTCTGGCCCTGCCTCTGGGGCCGGAGCCCCTCTCCGGCAGCGCGCAGGCCCTGGAGGCCCTGTATCGCGCCATGCTCCCCGGGACGCTCTATGAGCAGAGCGTGCAATTTTTATAAGAAAATGACGCCCGTATGACTCACGAAAACCGTCAGCTTTGAGCGGACGAACCGCATCGCTGCCGGACACAAGGTCCCCGTGCGATACATAGCGGGCATCGCAATTTAGAAAAAATCGGACAATCCGCACATGGCAGAAACGCACCACAGCCCACCGACAATCTTTGTCAGCGGGCTGCGGTGCATTTTTATGAGGTTTGATCCCGGTTCCAGCCTGCTTCGTCAGCATTCTGATCACTTCAATGATTTCCCCGTACGCAATATCCGCCGCATAGGCAAACTGCTTCCGGTACTTGTCCCACATTCTCCGCAGCTCCGGGCTTTCTTCGAGATTACGCAGAATCACCGGTGTATCCGCGATCTGAGCCGTAGTGCCACGGTGCTTGGCCGTTGCGGTCAGGGTCTCCACAAACACAGCTTTGTCAAATTTCTGCGTAGTCGCCAGAATATAGGCATCGTAGAAGTCTCTGGGCCGGGTATTGAACACACTGCGGCGCAGAATGGTCTCCACCTTTTCCGCCATCACGGTCTCGATAACGAAGTCAGAAATGAGAATTCCTCCCTGCCTGGCGATTTCATGTTCTCTGTGTTGATCAGCCAGACCTCCACCACCTTTTCGCTGTCCTAAATATCAATCTGCAAGCTGCCGCACTCCTTTTCGTTCTAATTCTTCACATTTTTCCGAAGACTTATTCTCTGAAAGGGATCTTCTTTCGACATTTTTTCCTCCTCAAAGGCAAATGATGTACATCATAACCGCTTCCGGTCCCGCCCTCTGCCGAATTGGAGTCCATGCTGTATACCAGGATGCTGTTCTCCTGCCTGGTGGATGCTGACTATACGGCCTCCGCAATGAACGACGAGAGCACATATCTGGATCATGCGGAGGATGACTATTTTGCGCCTCAGACACTTTTGGAAAAATTGTATGCCTACCGGAATGACATCAAACAGCACTCCACTGCGGACCAGGCCCTCAATTCGTACCGGGATCAGGTTTTTGAACAGTGCGGAAAAATGGGCAGTGAACCGAAGGGGCTGTATACGCTGACAGCCCCCACCGGAACCGGTAAAACCCTGGCTCTGCTGCACTTTGCCCTACGGCATTGCCTGAAGCACGGGAAAAAGCGAATCATCATTGTGCTTCCATTTCTAACCCTGGCCGAGCAAAGCGCAAAAACCTATTCTCAAATCATCCCCAACGTGCTGATTGACCATAGCCAAAGCAACCTGCCGGAAAGCGCCCGGGAGTTGGCCGCCAGGTGGAGCTCGCCGGTCATTATCACAACCTCCGTCCGATTTTTTGAATCTCTGTTTTCTGACCGGCCGGCAGTCTGCCGAAAGCTCCACAATATTGCAAACAGCGTTGTGATATTCGACGAGGCCCAGAGTCTGCCCGCCGATCTGACCTCTGCCACACTCCGTGCGGTGAACGAACTGTGCGGCCGGTACCACACCACTATGGTATTCTCCACGGCGACCCAGCCAGATTTTAGTGCCCGAAAGGGCCTGGCCTGGGCCCCCCGGGAGATTTTTCCCGAAAACAAGAAGGTGTTCGCGACCCTGCAGCGTGTGGAGGTGGAATGGCGGATTCGGGCAGAAACGCCCTTAGATGCCATTGCCGAAGAAATGTCCCGGTGTGACAGCGTCTGCGTCATTGTCAACCTTCCCTTTGGCCTGTATGAGGTCCGGGGCTTTGTCAGCGCAAATCTTGCAGAAGAGACCGGATTTGACGAGGCGGATTTGAACATTCTCTTTGAATCCATTCTGAATATGTATGAGCATACGGAGCAAAGTGCAGGGCCTGTTCCCTCCAGGAGATCTGTCTGCCCAATGTGCGGCAATTCGCCTCAGGTTACTGCACACAGCTCCGCAAAGAGGCTAATATTTCAGCAATTTGCCGCAAAGCCCAGCATTGGATTTGTAGAAAATTGCTGTCGCCCCTCACGCAGGGGCGTGAGTAGAAATGACCATGCCCCGGACCTCCGCCTCCGTCCTGGCCACCTCCTTGGCCGCCGTGTTGTAGGCCTCCCGGGTCTCCGCGCTCAGCTGGAAATCCGTGGCCCACCGCTGCTCCTGGGAGGGCGTGTCAGCGCCGGATTTGACGGAATAGCGGGTCTGCTGGCTGTAAGGTACGTCAAAGTTCTCGTTGTTCAGATCATTTTCCCGCACCAGAAGGTCCCGCGTAGCCTGGTCGATCTCGCCCTCTTCCAGCAGCTCGTCCGCAACCATGGCCATTTCCTCGTCGCTGTACGTATCTGCCAAGCGGTCAATGGCCTCCTGGCTCTCAATCAGCACGGCGGGCACCTGAATCCCGGCCTCCGCAGCTGCCGCCACCCGGTGGGAACCGGTCAGCGCAACGTAGCCGTTTCCTCCGTTGTCATAGGCCACGATCGGGCGGCCGTCCCACCCGTTCTCTTCAAACTGCTGCACCAGATAGTCCCGCATCCCCGGGTCCCGCACTTCGTTTTGCGTCGTGATCTCCTGCGGGTCCAGTTTCTCGGCGTTCTCCCACCGCTCCGACGATGTTGCGTCGGAATCGGGGGCGATTGAGAACTTTACCCGATCTGCATACTCTCCGGTTGGGTTTCGCCTTTCTCCTAGCGTTTTCAGCACGTTTTCCGACAAAACACTTTGATGTGTGCTGTTGACAATTCTTAAAACATCTGCTATACTAATCTTGGCAGCCTTGATAGGGTAAAACCCCTGGGACTTCGTGTCCGCCTGGCTGCCCTTTTTTTGCCTCCCGCTTCCCCTTTTTTGTCTGCCGCTTACAGAATGAGCAACGTCATACGCTTCCATGTGAATAACGTTTCCGTCCCATTCTTCAATCGTGACAATAGCTATGAACTGCCGGCCTGAATCATCTGCTGCATATGCCGCCATTGCATATGTGCCGGAAACGCCTTTCGCCTTGTTATTCATCGCATTGATTGGGACTGCGTTTTTTACTACGTCTCCAATTACTGCGCCAAGACGTGAATTCGTCAAAATTCTATTTTCGCTACCGTCCAGGCCGTGTCGAATGCTTTCCGCTGTGATTTGAATTGGCCTCCCCGTATAGCGATTGCGCACAAACATCTTCCCGTCCTGCACCGTTCCAACGCTGCGGGCATTTTTTCTGCCCATTTCGACCACAACCCCGGTTTCTACGCGGTTATTACCATTGCGAACGTCACTTACCGGCGGCAGCATCGTCACCGGCATATCGGGAAGCGCAGTAAGAAAGTCGTAGGTGTATACGCTGCCGTCCTTGGACAGGTCCACTCCCTGGTAAGCGTTGATTGCAAGGCTGCTCTGTGCGCCCTCCGCCGCGCCGCTCTCCCAATAGTTCCCCTCCTTGGCGTTTTTTGCGGCGGCGTCCATGGCGGAATAGAACTTCTGCCGCAGTGCCTCCTGCTGCTCCAGCTCCATGTTCAGGAACCGCTCCGTGCCCTCGTTCAGCTTTTTGCCCTTCAGCAGCCGCTTTAATCCGGCCACGATCCTGGCAATCGCGTCCTTGATGCGCTGCACCAGGGTCTTTTTTTCTGCCTGGGTGCGTCCGGTGTCGCTGTAGACCCACTTCGCGAAGCTCTCGATGCCCTCGTCCGTGGTGAGCAGCGCGCCCAGCGCGTCGTTGACAATCTCGTCGGCAG
>CAKTIN010000106.1 GCA_934565775.1 uncultured Oscillospiraceae bacterium | reverse complement strand
ATTATAAATCTTGGGGAACACCCCGGAAACCGCCATCATCAGTCCGCCGAAGAAGACACAGATCAGCACGGAAAATACGATCAGCTTCCGGTCGGTGTCCTTCACATCCTCCCGGGCGCGGCCCGCCCCCAGCATCTGGCCAATGAGAATGCCCACCGCATTGCCCATGGACAGGAAGCTGACACTGAACACATTCCAGATGGTGTTGGTGATATTCGTCGCGGACACCACATCCAGGCCCCGGGTGGAGTAGCACTGGCTCAGCACCGCCATACCGGCGGACCACAGGGCCTCGTTCACCAGCAGGGGCATTCCCTTCTTCATCAGCTTCCCCGTCAGCTCCCGGGGAATCCGCAGGGAGCGGTATGCGCCCCGGATAAAGGGCTTTTTATCCCCATGGAGATGGGTCCACCCGGCCACAATGGCCAGCTCCACAAACCGGGAGATGACCGTAGCGATGGCCGCGCCCCGGACGCCCAGCACCGGCGCACCCAGCTTGCCGAAGATCAGGATGTAGTTGAACAGCAGATTGACCAGAACGGCGGAAATGCCGCCCACCATGGGCACAACGGTCTCCCCGGTCTCGCGCAGGGTACCGGCATACACATTGGTCAGAGCGAAGGGCACGATTCCCCAGAGCATCACCTGCAAATAGTCCTTGCCGAATTGCAGGGTCTGGGCCAGGTCCTGGACCTCTCCCTCCCCCTTCAGATACAGAAGGACCAGGGGCTCCCCCACCGTGATAAAGATGCCCAGACCTACCAGAGAGATCAGGCAGCAGGCAATCAATTTAAAGCGGAAGGTATACCGCACGCCCTCCTGATCCCCCGCCCCATGGAACTGGGCGGTAAAGATGCCGGGCCCGGCTACCGCACCGAACACGCAAAGGTTGAATACAAACAGCAGCTGGTTCACAATGGCAACGCCGCTCATTTGCAGCGTCCCCACCCGGCCGACCATGATGTTGTCCAGCATTCCCACGAAATTCGTAATGGCATTCTGGATCATAATTGGCATGGCCACCGCCATGACCATGGCATAAAACTTTTTATCTCCGAAATACTTCCTTCTCATACGCACCTCAATCTCTATATTAGTCAAAAGAACTGCGCCGTATGACCGGCGCAGTTGTTTGCAAACTCACTTGATTAGTTTACCATCGATATACACGGATGTCAACTCAAAATTCTCGTCGCAGACGACAAAGTCCGCCCATTTTCCCGGGGCAATAGAGCCGATCTCCTTCTCGGCCCCAATGGCGCAGGCCGGATTCCAGGTCGCGGCCCGGATGGCGTCCTCCGCAGGAATTCCGAAGGAAATCGCCCGCTGCATACAGCCAAACAGGTTCGTCGCAGAACCGGCAATGGTGCCGTCTGCCAGACGGGCCACGCCGCCCGCCAGGAACACGTCCTGTCCGCCCAGCTCATATTTGCCGTCCGGCATCCCACAGCAGCGCAGGGAGTCGGAGATCAGCACCATCCGCTCTGCGCCGAAGATCCGGAAGGCCAGGCGCACGGCGGCGGGATGGACATGGAGGCCGTCGCTGATAAGCTCCGCCCGCACCTTCTCGTTCTCGGCGGCGGCGGGGATCACGCCGGGCTTCCGGTGATGAATCCCGAGCATGGCGTTGTACAGGTGGGTCAGGTGGGTAGCGCCCGCGTCATAGGCCGCCTTGGCCTCGTCATAGGTGGCGTCCGTGTGCGCCACGGATACGGTGCACAGCTCCTTGGCCTTCTGGATGAACTCCACCGCGCCGGGAAGCTCCGGCGCCAGGTCCACAATCCGCACCAGGCCGTCGCTTTCCTCAAACAGCTTCCGGAACGCCTCGAAGTCCGGGTTCCGGAGATACTCGCCGTTCTGTGCGCCTTTCTTCTTCTCGGAGAAGAAGGGGCCCTCCATCTGAGCGCCCATGATCTTGGCGCAGTTTTCCGGGCGCTCCTTCTTCAGCTGCGCACCGGCGGCAAAGGCCTTGGACAGGACCTCATAGGGCAGGGTCATGGAGGCGGGCGCCACGGAGGTAATGCCGTTGCGGCCGTAATAGCCCAGCATTTTCTTCAGGCCCTCCACGCTCCCGTCGGAGAAGTCCTCCCCGGAGTTCCCGTGGGTATGCACGTCGATCAGGCCGGGAATCACCCGCGCCCCCTTCAGGTCCACGGCGTCCGCCGGAACATTCTCCGCCATTACTTCCGCAAATTTCCCATTTTCCACGGAAAAAGCGCCCATATGGAAGTGAAAATCCTCGGTATAGAGATTCGCGTTCTTAAAAAACATACCAGTTTCCTCCTTACAGCTCAGGCAGGCTGGCCGCAGCCACGGACTGCCCCACCCGACGGGTCTTTTCATCGGGAAGCATGACCTGCACCGCCTCAAACAGGGCGGGATACTCTTCTTTCAAAATAGCCTGGCAGCGGGCGAGGATTCGCTCTCCGCCCTTGCCGGACATGACCCGGCCCAGGACCATCAGATGCTTGATCTCATAGAAGTGGGCATACAGCACCACGGTATAGGCCAGATACGCGCCGATGCTCTCATAAATCTTCGCCGCTCTGGGGTCGTCCTGCTCCATCAGGGCCTGCACCACCTTCAGCTTCTCGGCAGGGGTCAGGGCCGGATTCAGATCGATCCCCGCCCGGGGCGCCAGCTTAATCACCGCGTCCTGGGAGAAATACTTGCAGCCCACGCCGTAATCCGTGCTCCACTCGTCCTGCATGGCCGTCTCGGACAGGTCCACCGGGGCAAAGGCCAGCTCGTTATACCAGCCCAGGATGCTCCCGTTGGCGTCCACATAGCCGACCGCCTCACTGGTACCCATGGCCATGCCCATGACATTGCCGCAGCCCATGCCCATGGCGCCGGCCAGGGCGGTCACGTCGCCGTCATTGGCCACCACAATGGGCACATCGCCGATCTCCTTCGCTGCGCGGTCGTAAATGGACTTCACAAGCTCCCGCTTCTCCCGGGGAACCTTGATGAACAGGGAGGAGACCATGGGGCTGTTGCCCACAAAGGTCCCGGCCGAGGAGACGCCGATGGCGTCCACCCGGGGCATCTTGGAGGCGGCGGTCCGGAAGGCCGCCACAATGCCGTCAAAATGATACTGGGGATCCGACTGGGTCTTGGGGTTCCAGACGACCTCCTCGGAGTAAACGGTCTTGCCGTCGATCACCGCGGAAACCTTCCGGTCCGAGCCGCCCGCGTCAAAGCCGATGCGGCAGCCGTCCAGATGTCCGCCAATGGGGATCGCGCTCTCCTTGGGCTGCGGGCACTGCTCCAGGGGCAGATTCAGAACCTCCATCTCCTGCTCAAAGACGTCATAAGCAAACTGCACGTCAAAGGCCCGCTCACCGGTGCGGGAATAGGCCTTCTGCAGACGCGCACCGATCTCCGGGCAGCCGCAAATAAAGACCCTGTAGCCGCCCACGGACCACAGCAGGAACTTCACATACCGCTCCATAAAGCGGAAGTCCGCCTCCGCCATTTCCGGGGTGCCGTGGATCTTCGTATGGTGAACCGTGGTTTTCCCGTGGTCCCGCTCTACGGCAATGGCCACCGGCCGGGTCGCGGTTTTTAAGAAGGCCTCCATCCACACGCCGAAGGGAATGAATTCCGGCTCCAGCTCCGGGAGGTTCTTTGCCTCAAATTGAATGCCCAAATACTCCATTTGTTTCTCCTCCTGCTTTAAGCCCGCCGGACCTCTCCGGCCACACGGGCCACAATTTCCTTCATCTGCTCCCACTTCCGCTCCATATCCGCCGTCAGGGCCATTTGCGTCCTGGCGCGGACCAGATTGTGCGTGGGATAGTTCACGTTAAAATACACATCGCCATTGAGGTAATCGGCCAGGAAGCGCACCGCGCACTCCACGGTCATTACCTTCGCCCCCAGGGGCAGCACCCGGATCTCCTCCGGGGTCAGAGACGGGCAGGCCTCCAGGAAGCCCCGGGTATACGCCTCAAACAAGGTCAGATCCAGCTTCATCTTGCCGGGGTCCGGCTCGTCCTCTGCGGCGGTCGCTGCGCCATAGCGGATGGAATCTCCAAAATCATAGGCGGACAGGCCGGGCATGACCGTATCCAGGTCCAGCACGCACAGCGGCTTTTTGGTCACCCGGTCCAGCAGGACATTATTCAGCTTCGTATCGTTGTGCGTCACCCGCAGGGGCAGCTCCCCGCGCTCCCGCATCCGCTGGAGCGTTCCCATTTCCTCTTCCCGGTCCAGGAGGAACTTGAGCTCCTCCCCCACGCCCGCCAGGCGGCCCTTGGCGTCCTGCGCCGCAGCCTCCCGCAGCTGGCGGTACCGGTCCGGCGTATTGTGGAACTCCGGGATGGTCTCATACAGCGTATCCGCCGGAAAATCCGCCAGAAGATTCTGGAAGCGGCCAAAGGCCAGGGCGCTCTGATAAAAATCCTCGGGGCACTCCACCCGGTCCATACAATAGCCGCCGACGAAGTCGTACATCCGCCAGAAGGCGCCGTCCTCATCAATATGATAGAACTTTCCGTCCCGGGCCGGGATAAAATGAATGGCCGCCCGGGGGTCACCGCTCTTCTTGCGGATGTAATCCGTCACCGCAGCGGCGTTCTCCATCAGGTGCACCGGGTCCCGGAACACATAGGTGTTGATCATTTGCAGGACATACTCCTTGCCGGTGTCCATCTCCAGGCGGACCGTCCGGTTGATATGTCCCTGATCAAATTGCTTGAACGCCACAGGCGTTCCCTCTATACAAAAGGCTTTCCATGCCGTATTCATAGCGGACCTCCTAATATTCAGCCGAAATTTCTCCCGTCCTGCCGTGCCCCATCGGTTCCCGATCCGCATCTCGGGGGCTTTATTTTATCAAAAAAGCAAGGGTAATGCAACCGGTTTTCCCCCTTCCGGCAAAAACATACGGGATTTTGGAGTAAAAAGAAGTGATTTGTGCAAATCCGGGAAACATTTTCATAGAAGCGAAAAAGAATTCTTATGGTTCAGAAAAAAAGGATTGACAACCGAAGGATAAAATGGTATTATATTGGGCGTGACGGTGCTATTCACCGGAATGAAACGGGCCTTTAGCTCAGTTGGTTAGAGCCTCCGGCTCATAACCGGATCGTCCCGGGTTCGAATCCCTGAAGGCCCACCAGTTTATTCAGGGTTCTGACCTTTTTTCATATAGGGGTATAGCTCAATTGGTAGAGCGGCGGTCTCCAAAACCGTAGGCTCAGGGTTCAAGTCCTTGTGC
>CAKTIN010000105.1 GCA_934565775.1 uncultured Oscillospiraceae bacterium | reverse complement strand
GAAAAAGCCCGAAGTCTTTTGCAAAACTTCGGGCTTGGAAAATGCGAAACGGCGGACAAGTTTTGGCTTGTCCGCCGTCTGCGAATATTCGGTTGTACGGGAGTTCGATACCGCACCCAAAGGGAAAACAGCGGTTTTACATCTTCAAATATGCATCTCGAAATCCCGGCATTTGGGCAGCAAAAAACCCCGATAAAATCGGGGTTTTCGCGGAACATATCTTTTTTATGTTCCTTTTATGGCGGAGTGAGAGAGATTTGAACTCTCGCGCGCTTTTTAGACGCCTACTCCCTTAGCAGGGGAGCCCCTTCGGCCACTTGGGTATCACTCCAAATAGGACGAAATGCAATTTTCTCTGCGGAGAATGGCGGAGAGAGTGGGATTCGAACCCACGGCTCATTGCTGAGTCACTGGTTTTCAAGACCAGCTCCTTAAACCGCTCGGACATCTCTCCGTATCAGAGACCTTAACATTCTAGCACACCGGCGCAGATTTGTCAACCGGCTTTCCAGCGCTTTTTTCAAATTTTTCCGCGCGGGAAGAAAGGGGGAAATTGACGATTGGGCGCGGGTGTGCTACACTATAAGTAAATCATATGCAAGGGGAGGAAACCTTATGAGAAAAGCACCGGCGCGCGTCTGCTTTTTCTCCGCGCTTGCGTGCATCGGGGGCGCGCTGCTCCTGCTGCTGGTGCATCAGCTGCTGGAGGGAGCGGGGCGCGCCCTGCTTCTCCTGGCGGCGGCGCTGGCACTGGCGGGGGGCGTTCTGGCTGCTTGCTCTGCGGCGCTGCTTCTGAGCCGGAGTGGAAGGGGAGAAGGAACGGAGGCCCAGCGCTTTCTCTGACCGGATACCTTGATTCTGGGGGCGGTGTCTTTGCTCCTTGGCATTGTTTTGCTCGTGAGCGGGATCCGGAGCTGAGGCGGGGAGGTCCCGGGGCACAGGCGGAAGAGGTGTGAATTTTATGCTGGAAAAGATAATCGAAAAGCAGACGGCGGAGCAGGAGAGGACCCTGGAACGCTGGATGGAGAAGCACAGCCGGGAGGTCCCCTTCCCGGAGGGGGTCCGAGTGGTTGAAAATGTAGACTATCTGGGGGACGGAGCACCCTGCCATAGGATGGATATTTACTGTCCGACCGATGCTGCGGCGCAGTTGCCGGTTGTGGTGAACCTCCACGGCGGGGGGTTTCTCCTGGGGAAGAAGGAGGCAAACCGCCTGTTCTGCGCGGATCTCTGCAAGCGGGGTTTTGCGATATTCTGCCTGGAATACCCCCTGGCACCGAAAACGACTATTTTTGAGATGTTTCGGGATCTGACAGCGGGGATCAACCGGGTGTCGGACTTGGCTGGGGCGTACGGCGGCGACGGACGCTGGCTCATCCTCTGCGGAGACAGTGCGGGGGCCTATCTCTGCCTGTATCTGGCTGCTATGCAGCGGGCGCCGAAGGCGGCCGCGGTGGCTGGGGTGCGGCCCATCCGGCCGGAGATCACGGCACTGGGCTTGCAAAGCGGGATGTTTTATACTGAAAAGCCGGATAAGATCGGCCTGTTCTTGCCCAAGCTGATTTACGGGAAGGGCTGGAGAAGGCACCCCTTCCATCCGTATCTGAACCCGGAGAATCCGGAGCTGCTGCAGGGACTACCACCCTGCTTCCTGGTGACCGGGGACGGGGATTTTCTCCGGCATTACAGTAGGCAGCTGGCTGCAGCTTTGGAGAGAAACGGGGTGGAGCACCGGCTGCTGGATCTGACGGCGGAGAAAAAGCTGCCCCACGCATTTGCGGCCATGCTCCCGGAAATGCCGGAGGCCCGGCAGGCGAACGAGGAAATGGCGGCGTTTTTCATGGCGCACGGCCGGAAGAATACCGAGAAATAAAAGCGGCCCCGGGGGTGCATATCACAGGATAGGACAGCCCCCGGGGCGCTTTTTGCGCCGGGGTCTTTTGGCCTTGCAAACGGGGGGAAGTTCCTGTATAATAAAATGTCGGATTTTGGATAAACTGGCAGGGAAGGGGGCTGGGGCCGTGGACGCCAAGCGCATAGGGCGGTTTATTGCGGAGGAGCGGAAGAAAAGCAAGCTCAACCGCAGGCAGCTGGCAGAGCGGCTGAACATCCCGCCGGACCGGCTGGTTTTGTGGGAGCGGGGGCTGCGGATGCCGGAGCCCCAGGAGCTGCGGGCGCTGTCCTGGGCGCTGCAGGTCTCTGTGGGAGAGCTCCTGGCCGGGCGGCGGATCATTCGCCGCACCCCGGAAATGACCGATGAGATCATCCTGGCCGCGCTGGAGCAGGGAAACCGGCGGGGAGCCGCCCGGGTCAGCGCCGTGCTGCTGGGACTGGGGGCCTTTTTCCTGTTCTTTCCCATGCTTTTGACCGGGAGGGACACGGTTTTGTACCATCTGACCGGTTTTGCCCTGATCTTGGGGGCGGTGCTGGGGATGTGCGGCCGGAAGAGGCAGTATGAGATCAGCCCCGGGGAGCGGCGGGCCTATGTGCTGGCGCTGCTGTGCCAGACGGCGGCTCTGGCCCTGGAGGTGCTGCCTTACGGGGTGGCGCTGCTGTTCTCCATGGGGGGAAAGGACGACCTGCAAAGGACCTTCTCCTATTTCTCCCTGGGGGAGGGGAACCTCTGGAACACGGCCACAGGCGCCTTTACCGTGGGCGTCGTGCTTTTGTCCACTGTAGGATTTTTCTCCGGTGGGCGGCTTGCCCGGGTGCAGAAGCCCCTGCTGCTGTGCTCAGTGGCGGGGATGCTCCTGTCCATCATGCCCTGGATCCTGGGCGGGGCGGCAAAGCTCACCGCCACCGGAATCTGTATTTCCTGCCTCCTTTTGGCGTCTGTGGGCCTTCAGGCCCGGGCCATGGGGAGAGCTTGCGCATAGAAAGAAGAATACCATGAAAAAGTTGTTCCGTTACCTCAAGGGCTACGAGAAGGAATGCGTTCTGGCGCCACTGTTTAAGATGCTGGAGGCCTCCTTTGAGCTCCTGGTGCCCCTGGTTATTGCGGCGATCATCGATACGGGCATCGCCTCCGGGGACCGGGGGTATATTGTCCGGATGTGCCTGGTGCTGGTGGCCCTGGGCGTTGTGGGTCTTGCAACCTCCATTACCGCCCAGTATTTTGCCGCGAAGGCGGCGGTGGGCTTTGCCGCCAGGATCCGCCACGGGCTGCTGGAGCGGCTCCAGAGCCTGTCCTATTCGGATATGGACCGCCTGGGGACCTCTACCATGATCACCCGCATGACCAGCGACGTCAATCAGGTGCAAAACGGCGTAAATCTGGCCCTGCGGCTGCTGCTGCGGTCTCCCTTTGTGGTGTTTGGGGCTATGATCATGGCTTTTACCATCGATTGGAAGGCGGCTATGACTTTTGCGGCGGTGATTCCGGTGCTGTGCCTGGTGGTGTTCGGCATCATGCTCTGGACCATCCCCCAGTACAAGGCGGTACAGGAGCGTCTGGATCAGGTGACCGGCGCGGCCCGGGAGAATCTGTCCGGCGTGCGGGTCATCCGGGCCTTCTGCATGGAGGACCGGGAGACCCGGGCCTTTAACGGGCGCAACGACCGCCTGACCAGCCTGCAGGAGAAGGTGGGCCGGGTGTCCGCTCTGTTGAATCCCGTGACCTATGTGATCATCAACCTGGCGGTAATCGCCCTGATCTGGGTCGGCGGCCTGCGGGTGAGCAGCGGCATCCTGACCCAGGGCCAGGTGGTGGCGCTGTATAACTATATGTCCCAGATCCTGGTGGAGCTCATTAAAATGGCCAACCTGATCATTACCATGACCAAGGCGGCGGCCTGCGGCAACCGGATCCAGAGCGTTCTGGACATGACCCCCGCCCAGAAAAACGGTACGGCCGTGCCCGGCCCCGACGCCCCCAGAGGGCAGGTGGAGTTCCGGGACGTGAGCCTGCAATACCCCGGCTCCGGGGCGGAATCCCTGACGGGCCTGCGGTTTACGGCGAAGCCCGGCCAGACCGTCGGGATCATCGGCGGCACGGGCTCCGGCAAGACCTCCCTGGTAAACCTTATTCCCCGGTTTTATGACGCCACCGCCGGGCAGGTGCTGGTAGACGGGGTGGATGTGAAGGACTTTGACATGGCCGACCTGCGCAGGCGGGTGGCGGTCGCCCCCCAGAAGGCGGTGCTGTTCCGGGGGACCATCCGTTCCAACCTGCTCTTCGGCAACCCGAATGCCACGGGGGAGGACCTGGCAGAGGCCCTGCGCATTGCCCAGGCCGCAGAGATCGTGGCCGGTAAGGCCGGGGGGCTGGACGAGCCCATTGAGCAGGGGGGCGCAAACCTCTCCGGCGGCCAGCGGCAGCGGCTGACCATCGCCCGGGCTCTGGCCTGCAAGCCGGAAATTCTCATTTTAGACGACAGCGCCTCAGCGCTGGACTATGCCACGGACTCTCACCTGCGCGGGGCGATTCGGGCCATGAAGAACGGACCGACTACCTTTATCGTCTCCCAGCGGGCGGCCTCCGTGCGGTTTGCCGACCAGATCATCGTCCTGGAGGACGGCAAGGTGGCGGACATTGGCACCCATGAGGAGCTGCTGGACCGGTGCCAGACCTATCAGGAGATTTATTATTCCCAGTTCCCGAAGGAGGCGGCAAGCAATGGCTAAAATGCAAAAGCAGCCCGGCACCCTGGGGAAGGTGCTGCGGCGGGTGGGCCGGTACTGGCCCCGGCTGCTGCTGTCTGTGCTCATGGCGATGGTGTCCGTGGCTCTGAGCCTGTATATCCCCATTCTGGTCGGCCGGGCCATTGACCAGATCGTGGGCCCAGGCCAGGTGGCCTTTGACGCCATCGGGAGGATTTTGCTGCAAATCGGCCTGTGCGCCGGGGTGACGGCGCTGGCCCAGTGGCTGATGAACATTACCAATAACTACATTACCTACCATGTGGTCCAGGACGTGCGGCAGCAGGCCTTCCGGCATTTGCAGAAGCTGCCCCTGTCCTATCTGGACAGCCATCCCCAGGGCGACACCGTCAGCCGGGTGATCGCGGATGTGGATCAGTTTGCCGACGGCCTGCTCATGGGCTTTACCCAGCTGTTTACCGGGGTGATGACGATCCTGGGCACCCTGCTTTTCATGGTGGTTCTGGATGCGAAGATCGCCCTGGTGGTGGTGCTTATCACGCCGGTGTCCCTGCTGGTGGCCCGGTTCATTGCCCAGCGGACCCATGCAATGTTCGCCCTGCAATCCAAGACCCGGGGCGAGCAGACGGCGCTGGTGGACGAGGCCATCGGCGAGCAGAAGCTGGTCCAGGCCTTCGGCTCTGAGGGCCGGGTGCTGGAGCGGTTCGACGAGGTGAACGGCCGCCTGGAAAAATGCTCCCTCCGCGCCATTTTCTTCTCCTCCATTACGAATCCGGCGACCCGGTTTGTGAACGCGCTAGTCTACGCAGGCGTCGCCCTGGCGGGAGCGCTGTCCGCCATCAGCGGAGCGCCCGGGGCCATTACCGTGGGCGGCC
>CAKTIN010000104.1 GCA_934565775.1 uncultured Oscillospiraceae bacterium | reverse complement strand
GGCCTTGGGAGAGGGCATCAGACCCTTGGGGCCCAGGACCTTACCAAGACGGCCCACGATACCCATCATGTCGGGGGTGGCCACGACCACGTCGAAGTCGAACCAGTTTTCCTTGGTGATCTTCTCCACCAGCTCCATGCCGCCGACATAGTCCGCGCCGGCAGCCTTGGCGTCGTCCACCTTGGCGTCCTTTGCGAATACCAGGACCCGGCGGGTCTTGCCGGTGCCGTTGGGCAGGACCACGGCGCCGCGGACCTGCTGGTCGGCGTGACGGGAGTCAACGCCCAGCTTCACATGGATCTCGACGGTCTCGTCGAACTTGGCGGGGGCGGTCTTTACCACCAGGCCCAGGGCGTCTGCGGGATCGTACTGCACAGCGCGGTCGATCTGCTTGGCGCTGTCCTTATATTTTTTACCTCTAAACAATGTAATATCCTCCTTAAAGTGGTGATGCGGAATAATCCTCCCACATTTTCGAGGCTGAGCGGAGCTCACCTCGGCAAGCAGCGTCAGTCAACGACCGTAACGCCCATGGAACGGCAGGTACCGGCCACCTGGCTCTCGGCGGCTTCGATGGTAGCGGCGTTCAGATCGGGCATCTTCTTCTCGGCGATCTCTCTTACCTGGGCCCGGGTGATGGTGCCGACCTTGGTCTTGTTGGGCACGCCGGAGCCGCTCTCAATGCCGATGGCTTTCATGATCAGCATGGGGGTGGGGGGAGTCTTGGTGATGAAGGTGAAGGAGCGGTCGGCGTACACCGTGATGACCACGGGGACCTTAAAGCCGGCCTGATCCTGGGTACGGGCGTTGAATTCCTTGATAAAGGCAGCGATGTTGACACCATGCTGGCCGAGAGCAGGACCAACGGGGGGAGAGGCGGTCGCCTTCGCGGCGTTGATCTGCAATTTGATAATACCTGTTACTTTCTGTGCCATGATAAAGCACCTCCTGAATAGAATGTGGTACGATACGCCGGACGGCGCATTTTTGTCGGGGCGGTCAAGCCCCTCCCACGTCACGACCGGCAAGCCGGTCCGATGCGTTTATTGGGAAACGACCTCCACCTGATCGAGCTCCAGCTCGATGGGGGTCTCACGCCCAAACATGGAAACGCAGACGCGAACTTTATTCTTGTCCTTTTCCACGGCCTCCACTGTACCGGTGAAGGAGGTAAGGGGCCCGTCGATAATGCGGACCGTGCTGCCAACGTCGTAATTGACCACGATCTCCCGCTTCTCCACGCCCAAGGCCAGGACCTCATCCTCCGTAAGGGGGGTGGGCTTGGTGCCGGAGCCGACAAAGCCCGTCACACCGCGGACGTTCTTGATAATGTACCAGCTGTCGTCGGTCATTACCATCTTCACCAGCACATAGCCGGGGAACACCTTGCGGTCAAAGGTTTTGCTGACGCCGGATTCGGTTACTTCCGTTACGGTCTCCATGGGGATGGAAACGGCATGGATCCATTCCTGTAGGCTGCGGCTTTCGACCGTCTTTTCGATGGTTGCCTTGACCGTGTTTTCGTAACCGGAGTAGGTATGCACGACATACCATTTCGCAGTTTCAGCCATGAGCTTTACCTGCCGATGCTGAGGATCAACTGGACCAGGTACTTGGCGCCGATGTCAAAGACCCAGATAAACAGGCCGACGAACAGGACGCACACAGCCACGACGGCCGCGTTCTTCAGCACTTGGGGCCAGGTGGGCCAGACGATCTTTTTCAGCTCGCTGCGAAGCTCACGGAAGAACTTCTTGATCTTGGCCCAGGTTCTCTTGAACCAGTTCTCCTTTTTAACTTCAGCCATTGATTTCACCCTTTCCTAGCCAGAGGCTTACTTCGTCTCGTTGTGAATGGTGTGCTTTCTGCAGAATCTGCAGTACTTCTTCATCTCGAGGCGGTCAGGGTCGTTTTTCTTGTTCTTCATGGTGTTGTAGTTTCTCTGCTTGCACTCGGAGCATCTCAGTGTGACTTTTACGCGCATTATCGGCACCTCCTTAAAATTTTGCCTCCCTGTATACTGCGGCTATGGTAGATTTAGAGAGCGGCGAAACTACAACTGCCGCTGACCGCAGGCGAAAATGGGCATAAAAAGAAAGCCCCTTTTCACAGGTAGATTCATTCTACCACAGAAAAGAGCCCCAGTCAACAACTTTTTCCTTCCTTTTTTGAAAAAATTGCGGTATAATGAACGGGAACCTTTGAAAACGAAAGTGAGGCGGCGGCATGGGAAAAATTATGGCCATCGACTACGGCGACGCCCGGACGGGCATTGCCATTTCGGATCTGCTGTGCTCCCTGGTGGGGACGACGACGGTGATCCACAGCCGGAACCAGGAAAAGACCCTTTCCGAAATTGACCGGCTGGCCAAGGAGAACGGGGTGCAGGAGCTGGTTATGGGCTTCCCCCGGAACATGGACGGCACTGAGGGGCCCAGGGCGGAGCTGTACCGGGCCTTTGCGGAGCGGGTGCGGGAGACGACGGGGCTGCCGGTGCGCCTGTGGGACGAGCGGCGGACGACCATCGAGGCCCATCAGATCCTATCGGAGAGCAATTATCACGGCAAGAAGCGGAAAAATACGGTGGACGCCGTGGCGGCGTCCCTGATCCTGGAGGGGTATCTGAGCTTCCTGCGGACGGGAGGGGCCCGGACATGACGGGGGAGAGGAAAAAGGAGCTGCTGCGGCTGGCAAAATTCGTCCTGTTTTCCGCCAGCGCGGGGCTGATCGAGATGGGCAGCTTCGCCCTGCTCAAGGAGCTGACGCCCTGGAGCTACTGGCCCTGCTACCTCCTGGCGCTGATTTTATCCGTGGTGTGGAATTTCACCCTGAATCGGAAGTTCACCTTCCGGTCTGCTGCCAACGTACCCCGGGCCATGGGCCTGGTGCTGGCCTATTACGCGGTCTTTACGCCCCTGTCTACCCTTCTGGGAAATTTCCTTAGCGGGAGCCTGAGGTGGAACGAATACGGGGTAACGGCGCTGAACATGGTGCTGAATTTCGGGACGGAGTACCTGTATCAGCGCTTTTGCGTATTCCGGGGCAGTCTGGATACCCAATCATAAAGAGAAAGCAGCCCGCCGGATGGTTCCGGCGGGCCGCTCATTTTTTATTCCCAGCGGCAGTCGTCCAGCTCCCGCCGGGCGCTCCGGCGGAGCAGACCGTCCACGATCTCATGGACGTCCCGCCCCTCGTAAAGCACCCGGTAGGCGGCCTCGGTGATGGGCATTTCCACCCCCACGCGCCGGGCCAGAGCGTGGGCGCTGCGGGCGGCATAATAGCCCTCTACCACGGCGCCGACCTCGGCCATGGCGGCCTCGGGGGACTGGCCCTGGCCGATGAGAATGCCCGCCCGGCGGTTCCGGGAGTGCATGGAGGTGCAGGTGACGATCAGGTCGCCCACCCCCGCCAGTCCGGCGAAGGTGCCCCGGTTGGCGCCCATGGTCAGCCCCAGCCGGGCGATCTCCGTAAGCCCCCGGGTCATGAGCATGGCCTTGGTGTTGTCCTCATATCCCATGCCGTCGCAGATTCCGGCGCACAGGGCAATCACGTTCTTCAGCGCGCCGCCCAGCTCCACCCCCACCACATCCGGGGAGGTATAGACCCGGAACCGGGGGGACATGAGCAGGCACTGCACCAGCTCTGCCTGGGCCTGATCGGTGCCGGCGGCTACGCAGCCCGTGGGCAGACCCCGGGCGACCTCCTCGGCGTGACTGGGGCCGGAGAGAACGACCACCGGGTGCCCGGTCTCCGCCCGGACGATCTCGGACATCCGCAGGCCGGTTTCGGCCTCAATGCCCTTGGCGGTGGAGACCAGAAGCGCGCCGGGGTCTAAGTACGGCACAATGGCCCGGCAGGCGGAGCGCACGGCGTAGGACGGGGCGCTGAGCACCACCACGGGGCACCCGGAGACGCACCGGGGGTCCGAGGTCAGCTCCAGTGCCTGGGGCAGGACGACGCCCGGAAGCTTCGAATTCTGCCGGGTCCGGGCCAGAAGGTCCGTGGTCTCCTGCCGGTGGGACCAGAGACTGACCGAGTGGCCGCTTTCCGCAAGGGCCATGGCCAGGGCAGTGCCCCAGCCGCCGCTGACGATCACGGAGAGCTTCATGCGGCGCTGCCTCCTTTTAAGTGGAATCTCCGCTCCCGGCCGTGGAGCAGCCGGGAGATGTTTTCCCGGTGCATAAAGATGGCCAGGGCGGCGATGAGGCAGCCCCCGGCGACCACCAGGGGATGGTCCCAATGCCATAGGGCAAAGCCTGCGGCCAGGGCCACGGCCCCCACGATGGAGCCCAGGGACACATAGCGGCTCACCAACGTGACGATCAGAAACAGCCCCACGGCAAGAACGCAGACCCGCCAGTCTCCCACTAGGGCGATCCCTGCCCCGCAGAGAATGCCCTTGCCTCCCCGGAAGCCCAGGGTGGCGGGGAAATCATGGCCCAGGGTCACGGCGATCCCGGCCAGGAGCACGCCCTCCAGGCGATAGCCCCAGGGGCCGAGGAGCAGAAGCCCGACCATGCAGGCGGTCAGCGTCTTGCCCAAATCGATCAGCGCTACCACGGCACCGTACTGCCAGCCGTAGGTCCGGCAGAAATTTGTCAGCCCGGCGTTGCCGCTGCCCGCTTCCCGCACATCCTCGTGGGCGGTGAGGGTGGAGACGGAAACGGCGCCGTTGAGGTTGCCCAGGAGATACCCGGCAAGAATGGTCACAATGATTTGCGGAAGCACGGTTATGACTCCTCCTTATCGCCCTTCTGGCGGATGGTAATGCGGATGGGGGTGCCCTCCAGACCGAATACGGCCCGGATCTGGTTTTCCAGATACCGCTGATAGGAGAAGTGGAACAGCCGGGCGTCATTGCAGAAAATGACGAAGTGGGGGGGCTTGGTCCCGGTCTGGGTCATATAGTAGATCTTCAGGCGGCGGCCCTTGTCCGTGGGGGGCTGCACCCGGGCGGTGGCCTCGGCCAGGACGCTGTTCAGCGCGCCGGTGGTGATGCGCTTGGCATTCTGCTCCGCCACCTGATTGATGACGGCGAAGAGCTTGTCCACCCGCTGGCCCGTCAGGGCGGAGAGGAACACCACGGGGGCATAGGTCATGTAGCTCAGATCCTGGCGGACCTTTTCCTCCGTGCGCTTCATGGTGTTGGTCTCTTTCTCCACGGCGTCCCACTTGTTGACCACGATGATGGCGGCCTTGCCGGCCTCGTGGACCAGCCCGGCGATCTTGGTATCCTGCTCGGTCACGCCCTCGTTGGCGTCGATCATCACCAGGCACACATCTGCCCGGTCAATGGCGCTGATGGAGCGCATATTGGAGTACCGCTCGATCATGTCGTCCACCCGGGACTTCCGGCGCATTCCGGCGGTGTCGATAAAGCAGTAGCTGCCCCATTCGTTGTCAAAGTCGGAGTCGATGGCGTCCCGGGTGGTCCCGGCCACGTCGGAGACGATGACCCGCTCCTGCCCCAGAATCTGGTTCAGAAGGCTGGACTTGCCCACATTGGGCTTGCCCACAATGGCGACCTTAATCCGGGCGTCCGCGTTCTCGTCGGGCTGCTCCGGGGGGAGGTTGGCGATGCACCAGTCCAGCAGGTCCCCGGTGCCGTGGCCGTGGACGGCGGAGATCTCAAAGGGGTCCCC
>CAKTIN010000103.1 GCA_934565775.1 uncultured Oscillospiraceae bacterium | reverse complement strand
CCGCCCGGGGCAGCGGGAGCCCATAGGTCTCCGGCATGGCGCAGAAGCAGTTGCTCCGGCCGGCAGCCTCCAGAGCCGCCGCGCAGATCTCCCGGGACAAGCCGGTCGCCGCCCGCTCAAAATCCAGCAGCACCCCGGCCCAGGCACCTGCCTCCAGCACCTGCTCCAGCTCCGCGCCGATCCGCCGTGGATCGTGCCCCAGAGGCGGGTTCTGGTCGGTGAGGACCAGCAGTCCCCCCGGGGGAAATTCCCCGGGCAGGCCGCTGAGCCCCGGTCCGCTCAGGGCAAGCTGACAGGCCATCCAGGCCGGGCTCCAGGGGCGCGTCCGCTCCCATTGCTCCCCGGGAGAAAGCGCGAAAAATAGTGGATTTGGCAATAGACAACACCGGCTTCCTGTGCTATAATGGTTCAAGCTCAGAACATTTTACGAAAGCGGAGGCATCCCTATGCGCTTTTCTTTCCTGCCCCGGCTCCTTGCACCGGCGCTCACCAGTCTGACGCCGGAAGCACTGTCCGCCCGGGGTATCAAGCTTCTGATGCTGGATTTTGACAACACCATCGTCCCGTATACCACCAGCGCTCCCACCCCGGAGATGGCCGCCTGGCTCAGCCGGATGCAGCGCCCGGAGCTGCAGCTGTGCGTCGTATCAAACAGCAAGAAGCCCCGGGTCGTCACCTTCTGTCGGCAGTACGGCCTTCCCTGCATCACCCATGCGAAGAAGCCCTTCTCCCGGGGGATTCAGGCCTGCCTTTCCCGGTTTCACCGGCGGCCGGAGGAGTGCGCCCTGGTGGGGGACCAGATCTTTACCGATACTCTTGGCGCCAACTGCGCGGGGGTGTACTCCATCCTCATCCCCGCCATTGACAATCATACAATCTGGCTGAAGCTGCGGCACCTTTTGGAGCTGCCCTTCATTTTCGCAGCCAGAAGAAGGAGACTTTAGACATGAAGAACATTGAAAAATACCTGTCTCTGCTGAACGACGAGGTAGATGGCCTGCTGCTCACCTCCCGGTACAGCCGGATGTACGCCGCGGAATTTGACATTGCCGAGGGCGTGGCCATCGTGACCAAGAAGGGCTGCCGCTACTTTACCGACAGCCGCTATATCGAATCCGCGCAGAACAACATCGGCGGCTTCGAGGTGCTGGACATCGCTGCCGGGAAGGGCTATGTAAACTGCCTGAATACCGCCATCGCCGACTTCGGCGTGACGGTCCTGGGATTTGAGGAAAGCTACCTGACCCATGCGGAATTCACCGGCTATGAGCGCGATCTGAAGGCCAAGCTGGTCCCCATGCAGGAGAAGATCAACGCCTTCCGGGCCAGCAAGGAGCCCTGGGAGCTGGACCGGATGGTAAAGGCCCAGGAGATCACCGACCGGGCCTTTGCGGAGGTCTGCACCCGGATCCACGAGGGCATGAGCGAGAAGGCGCTCTGCGCCGAGCTGATCTACTGCCTGTATAAGAACGGCGCGGACGGCCTGTCCTTTGATCCCATCGTGGTCTCCGGGACCAACACCAGTATGCCCCACGGCGTGCCCGGGGAGCGGAAGCTGCAAAAGGGCGACTTCATCACCATGGACTTCGGCGTGCTGTATCAGGGTTACTGCTCCGATATGACCCGGACCGTGGCGCTGGGCTATGCCACCGACGAGATGAAGGAGGTCTATTACACCGTCCTGAAGGCGCAGCTGGCAGGCATCGCCGCCAGCAAGGCCAGCGTGACCGGCCAGAGCGTGGACGCCGCCGCCCGGAAGGTCATTACCGACGCCGGCTACGGCCCCTACTTCTCCCACAGCTACGGGCACAGCCTGGGCCTTGAGATTCACGAGGCCCCCTTCTGTAACACCCGCAGCACGGTTCCCATGCCCCTGCATTCCGTCTGCTCGGCGGAGCCCGGCATTTACCTGCCCGGCAAGTTTGGCGTGCGGATTGAGGACGTGGCCATCTTTGAAGAGGACGGCTGCCGGGTCATCACCAAGAGTCCCAAGATGGAGCTCATGATTTTGTAAGAAAAAAGAGAAAAAATATCTTGAAAAACAGGCTAGTATCGGTTAAAATAGGAACGAGATTTTAGACGGAATCTGTTTTTCAGATTAGGAGGATAATTTATGATTTCTGTCAGCGATTTTAGAAACGGCGTTACCTTCGATATGGACGGCAAGGTCATGCAGATCGTCGAATTCCAGCACGTCAAGCCCGGCAAGGGCGCTGCCTTCGTCCGCGTGAAGATGCGCAACGTCATTACCGGCGGCGTCACCGAGACCACCTTCAACCCCAACGACAAGTATCCCGCCGCCTATATCGAGCGCAAGAAGATGGAATACAGCTACAACGACGGCGACCTGTACTACTTCATGGATATGGACACCTACGAGATGGTTCCCATTGAGAAGGACGTCCTGGACGACAGCTTCCGCTTTGTGAAGGAGAACGACACCTGCACCATCATGTCCTATAAGGGCAACGTGTTCGGCGTGGAGGCCCCCAACTTTGTGGACCTGGTCGTCACCAAGACCGAGCCGGGCTTCGCCGGCAACACCGCCACCAACGTGACCAAGCCCGCCACCGTGGAGACCGGGGCCGAGGTGAAGGTGCCCCTGTTCATCAACGAGGGCGACAAGATCTCTCTGGACACCCGTACCGGCGAGTACCTGGGCCGCGCCAAGGGCTAATTCCGGCATAGCCGGAGGCGTCCGCCCCTCCCCGCCGCTTTGGGGCGTGCGCTTTTCACGGAGAAAAGCGGCAGAATGGAGTTTATTATGACACTTTCCGAGAAATCTGCTTACCTGAAGGGCCTGATGGAAGGCATGAAGCTGGACACCGAGGACGGCGCCGGGAAAATGATCGCCGCCATCGTGGACCTGCTGGGCGACCTGTCGAAGAAGGTCGAGAACATCGAGGATACCACCATTGCCATTTCCGACGAGCTGGACGAGATCGAAGATGATCTGGACGCTATTGACGACTTCATCGCAGACCTGGACGAGGACGACGACTTCGACTACTATGACGACGAGGACGACGACTACGAAGAGGACGAGGATTTCGACGAATTAGACGAGGAGGACGATTCCTCCGCCGACGAGGACGAAGACGACTACGACTTCGGCGACGAGACCATTTACGAAGTCCAGTGCAAGTGCGGCGAGATCATCGACTTCGACGAGGAGACTCTGGAGCGCGGCAGCATGGTTTGCCCCAACTGCGGCGAGACCCTGGAGTTCACCACGGAAGAGGACGAGGACGAGAACTGATCCCCCTACCCCCCTATAGAAGCATTCCCCCGAGGCACAGCCTCGGGGGAATTTTTTGGATTTTGCACAAAAAGAAGTTGCTTTTCCTTCTGTTCTATGATATTCTTGAAGCGGAAAGCTCATTCATTTCAATATCTATTGAATAGGAGGAACTTTTATGAAGAAGGCGCACGTCTCCCCCGTCTGGGCCGTTCTGCTCTGTCTGGTGCTCCTGGGGCTCCTGGCGGGGTATCTCTGGTACCGTCAGCCCATCCGGGTCCAGCGTACCGTCCTTGTGACCTCCGCCGGCGGCGAGGAAAGGGAACTCACTGCGGACCTAACTCTTCGGCGCTACCTTCTGCGTCCGCTCTCGGTGCAGGGCACCCTGACCGTTGACGGCCGGACATTTTCCTATGTGCCCTACGACCGGCCTCACGGCTTCTTCCAGCGGCTCTCTGCGGAGATCCGCGAGAAGCTCTCTCCACCGGACACCGCCGTTTTTAAGGAGGTAGGGCCGGAAACGCTGCAAATTCTGTATCTTTACGACTTTTACACCTGCCCCACTCTGACGAGCGTCCACTTCGCCCTGCCCCATACGGACGGCGTTGGCTGGACCGAATTCTTCGGCCCCGTGCTGCATCCTTAATCAACAGGCCCCGGCGGACCAAACCGCCGGGGCCTCATTTTATTTTTTGACCGCTGCAAAAATGTACTTCAGCAGCTCGTCCCGGCCGTCCCCCTTCTCCGCAGAGAAGGCGATGAGCGGGCAAGTCTCCGGGAGGGTCAGCCCCTCTCGAATCGCCGCCAAATTCGGTCCAATATCGCTTTTGCGCAGCTTGTCCAGCTTATTGGCCACCACCACAAAGGGGCAGCCGGTGCCCTTAAACCATTCCGCCATGGTCACATCGTTGGCGGTGGGCTTGTGCCGGGCATCCACGATCATCACGCCTAGGTCAATATGCCCCCCGGCGAAGTAGCCCTCAATGAGTCTCCCCCACCGGTCCTTCTCTGCCTGGGACACCTTGGCATAGCCGTAGCCGGGCAGGTCCACAAAATAGGCCTTCTCGTCAATGCGGAAATAGTTGATATGGGTGGTCTTTCCGGGGGCCTCGCCCACCCGGGCAAAATTCTTCCGCAGCAGGAGCTTATTGATCACCGAGGATTTTCCCACGTTGGACTTCCCGGCAAAGGCGATCTGCGGCAGGCCGTCCCGGGGAAAGTCCCCGGGCTTGGCGGCGGAAATCACAAATTGTGCATTGTGCAGATTCATAAGCACCTCACTGACGCAGCGCGGGCTTCCGCCCGGTGCCATTGGCCGGAGCATGGGGCAGAAGCAGAGGCGCTTCCTCCGGCTGGGGCTCCTGGACCGCAGCCTCCTCCCGCTTGGGAAGGTAGAGCGCCGCCTGGAGCACGCTGTCCACATGGTCCACCGTAATGAAATTCAGACTCTTGCGCACCGTCTGGTCAATCTCCTCCAGATCCCGCTCGTTGGCCTTGGGAAGAATGACCGTCCGGATCCCATGGCGCAGAGCCGCCATGGTCTTTTCCTTCAGACCGCCGATGGGCAGCACCCGGCCCCGGATAGAAATCTCACCGGTCATGGCGACATCCCGCCGCACGGGAGCTCCCGTCAGAGCGGAAACCAGTGCGGTGCAGACCGTCACGCCTGCAGAGGGGCCGTCCTTGGGCACGGCGCCCTCCGGGAAGTGAATGTGAATATCCTTGGTCTTATAGAAATCATGGTCGATCCCCAGCTCCGCCGTCCGGGTGCGGATATAGCTCACCGCCGCGTGGGCGGATTCCTTCATCACGTCCCCCAGATTGCCGGTCAGCTCCAGCTTGCCGGAGCCATCCATCACATTGACCTCGACCTCCAGGGTCTCGCCGCCCACGGCCGTCCAGGCCAGGCCCGTCACCAGCCCCACCTGGTCCGTCTCCGGCAGGGTGTCGGGCAGGAACCGGCGCACCCCCAGGAACTCTTCCAGATTTGAACCGGTCACGGTCACGCGCTTGGGCGCGTTCTCCCCCACCAGCAGCATATCCGCCTTCCGGCAGACCTTTCCCAGCTCCCGTTCCAGATTCCGGACGCCGGACTCCCGGGTATAGCAGGTGATGATCTCCCGCAGGCAGTCGTCCCCGATCCGGAGCTGGGCCTTCCGCAGGCCGTGCTTCTTCATCTGCTTGGGCAGCAGATGGTTCTTTGCGATCATCAGCTTCTCCTCGTCGGTGTAGGAGTCCAGGGAAATGACCTCCATCCGGTCCAGCAGAGGCCGGGGGATGGTGTCCGTGGTGTTGGCGGTGGTGATAAACATCATCTCACTGAGATCAAAGGGAATCTCCAGATAGTGATCCCGATAGGTGGCATTCTGCTCCCCGTCCAGGACCTCCAGCAGGGCCGCAGAGGGGTCCCCCCGATAGTCGGATCCCAGCTTATCCACCTCATCCAGCAGGAGCAGGGCGTTCTTGGAGCCCGCCTGGGCCACGGCGGTCATGATCCGGCCGGGCATGGCCCCCACATAGGTCTTGCGG
>CAKTIN010000102.1 GCA_934565775.1 uncultured Oscillospiraceae bacterium | reverse complement strand
ACTGGGAAGCGGGGATAAACACCCGAACGCCCTTCACATTGGCGACCAGGCCGCCCTTGTTCTCTTCGGTGATGACGCCTTCCACGGGAGTCTTGTTCTCGCAGGCCTCGTTCACATCGTCCCAGACCTTCATGCCGTCCAGCTTCTTCTTGGACAGCTGGCAGGTGCCCTCCTGGTCATTCACGCGGACGACAAAGACCTCGATCTCGTCGCCAACCTTCAGAATGTCCTCGGGCTTCACAGAGGGATCGGCGCTGACTTCGTCGTAGGGAATATACCCGGCGTGCTTCGTGCCCAGATCGACCTGGATCTCGGTGGAACCGATGCCGGTAACGATGCCAGTAACCTTATCTCCTGTATTTAAAGTCTTGATGGACTGCTCCAGCAGATCGGCAAAATTTTCCTCCTGTGCAGTCTCAACAGTATTCATGTCGCTCATAGTCTTGTTGACCTCCTTTATAATCCACGCCGGCGTTGAAGCCCCAGCAGTGATTCCAACCAAATCGGCGCCGCCGAAGTCCAGAGCCGCCAGCTCTGAGGCCTCATCCACCAGGTAGGTCCTGGGGCAGCGCTCCCGGCAAATCGCGGCGAGCCGGCGGGTATTGGCGCTCATTGCGTCCCCCACGACGACCATCGCCCGGCAGGATTCTGACAATTTTGCCGCTTCGCTTTGCCGATATTCCGTTGCTTTACATATTGTATCAAAAATTTTAGGATTAGTAAACTGTTTTTTTACGATTTCCACGCACAGCTTCCACAAAATTTCTGTAGAAGTGGTCTGGGAAACCATACAAATTGGTAAATCCGGGTCATGGTCCGGTCCCTCGGCCCAAGCGGCCAGCTCCTGCAGTGTCTCAAACACCAGGCTCCGGCTGCACCAGCCGGAAATGGCCTGCACCTCCGGGTGGCTTCTGGAGCCGATGATCACCGGCAGCCGCCCTTCCTCCTCCGCCTGAGAGACAATGCGGTGAATCCGCTTGACAAAGGGGCAGGTCGCGTCGATCACCATCACCGGCAGGGTCTCCAGCTCCTGCATCACCGCCCGGGACACCCCGTGAGACCGGAGCACCACCGTAGCGCCGGGAGGCGCCTCCTGGGGGGACTGAATCACCCGAATGCCCTCCGCTTCAAAATGGGCCACCACATGGCGGTTATGAATAATGGGCCCCAGAGTCACCACCGGTCCGCCCGCAGCCACCGCCTGCTCCACCAGCTCTACTGCCCGGCTCACGCCGAAGCAGAAGCCGGCATACTTCGCAACAATTACCTGCATTGCGGCAGCCTCTGCCGGATGATCCGCTCCATGGCCTGCACGCTCTGCTCCACGGTGAGGTCCGAAGTATCCAGCTCCACTGCGTCCGCCGCCTTTTTCAGCGGCGCAACGGCCCGGGTCATATCCTGCCGGTCCCGCTGGAGAATGTCCTGCAGGACCCGGTCATAGGAGGTTTTCTCCCCCTTCTCCTGGAGCTCCAGGAGCCGCCGGTGGGCGCGGACCTCCGCCGAAGCGGTCAGGTAAATTTTCACATCCGCCCGGGGCAGGACCACGGTCCCAATATCCCGGCCGTCCATAATGACATTCTGCTTCCGGGCCACCGCCCGCTGCATCTCCAGCAGGAAGCTGCGCACAACCTTCTGCGCAGAGACCAGGGACGCCGCCTTGGAGATCTCCGGTGTGCGGAGCTCCTCGGTAATATCCTGCCCGTTGAGGATCATGTGCTGCACGCCGCCCTCATAGACGATCTGCAAATTCACATCGTCGATCAGCCGGGTCACGCCGTCCGTATCCTTGGGGCTGATGCCCATGAGCAGCATAAAGTACGCCACGGAGCGGTAAATCGCCCCGGTGTCCACATACACAAAATCCAGCTGCCGGGCCAGCTGCCGGGCCATGGTGCTCTTCCCCGCCCCGGCGGGACCATCAATAGCGATGGAGTAAAATTGCTTCTGCATCCTTCGGTAACCTCTGAAACTATGCCAATCTAGCTTCTTATTCTACACGGAAACCACCGGTTTGTCAATGAGAAACCATGGGATTTTTGCTGTTTTTTGTTCTATTTTCTTCTTCCGGCCGCCGTCCGCTCCCCCTTTGCCGCCGTCCCCGGGGGAAAATGGGCTTTACTGCGGGGGAATTTTGTGCTATAATGCAGAAAGCCTTTCTATTTCTTCAAAAACGCGGGCTTTCCCCCGCAGTTTCGAGGTGTCTGTCTTGGGAAAACTTAGATTTTTATTTGCCCTCTGGGCGGCGAAGCTCTCCATTCCGGTCCTCCGTCTGACCCACCACAACGGCACGGACTTCCCCGGGGCCCTGGCCGTCCGGCTGTGCCCGGACTTTCTGAAGCGCATCGGCAAGCCGAAGAAAATCATTTCCGTCACCGGAACCAACGGCAAAACCACGGTGAACAATATGATCTGCGACATTCTGGAGCAGGACGGCGTTCGCGTCCTGAGCAACCGGGCGGGCTCCAACATCCTCTCCGGCATCTGCACAGCCCTGCTCCAGGGCGCAACTCTGACCGGCAAGACCAAGTATGACCTGGCGGTTCTGGAGATCGACGAGCGCTCCGCCCGCCGGATCTATCCCTATCTCCATCCGGATATGGCGGTCATCACCAACCTGTTCCGGGATTCCATCATGCGCAACGGCCATCCGGCCTACATTGCTGACGTCATGACCTCCGCCATGCCCAAGGACACGCTGCTCATTATGAATGCGGACGACCTGCTGGCGGACAGCGTCTCTCCCGGCAACCCCCGGGCCTACTTCGGCATCGGGCCCATGGAGTCGGATGTGAAGGAATGCGTCAATCTTATCAATGACCTGCAAATTTGCCCCAAGTGCCACACCAAGCTGGTCTACGACTACCGCCGGTATCATCACATCGGCCACGCCCACTGCCCCAGCTGCGGCTTCACTTCCCCCAGCAGTGACTACCTGGCCACTGACGTGGACATTCCCGGCAAGAAGATGACCGTTCTGGACCATGGCAAGCCCTATGAATACACGCTGATCTCCGACAGTCTTTTCAATATATAACATGGTGGCAGTCATTGCCCTGCTCCGGGAAATGGGAATGCCCCACGAGAAAATTCAAACATACATGGCCCGGACCTCCATTGTAAAAACCCGCTATGAGCGGGTGGAGGTGGGCAACGTACACCTGACCACCCTCCTGGCCAAGGAGAAGAACGCCCTGGCCGTATGCCGGAATCTGGATTATGTTACCCAGCTTCCCGGCAAAAAAGAGATCATCTTCATGTGCAACTGTCTGAATGACCAGAAAAACTGGTCGGAAAATGTCAGCTGGATGTATGACTGCGACTTTGAATTCGTCAATCGCGGGGATGTGGACCGGGTCATCTGCACCGGCCCCCGGTATCTGGACTACGCCCTGCGCCTGGAGCTGGCTGGCTATCCCAAGGAAAAGATCTTTGCCACACCCAAGGAGATCGACAGCCCGGACCTGCTGCTCTTTACCCCCGGCGAGGAAATTTACCTCTTCCACGGCGTAGACAGCTGGGCGGAGGAGCAGGCGGTCCACGCAAAGATCTGCGCGCTTGCAAAGGAGGCGGCAAAATGAAAAAAATCGAAGTGCTGTTCCCCGAGGTCGCAAACCTGTACGGGGATCTTTGGAACGTCACCTATTTGCAGCGCTGCCTGGGCCAGGCCGAGATTGTGAACACCGATCTGAAAACCGAGCCTCTCTTCATCCGGGAGGCCCCGGACCTGATCTTCATGGGCTCCGTAACGGAGCTGGGGCAGAAGCTGGCCGCAGAGGCCCTGCGCCCCTACAAGGCCCGTCTGGAGGCGCTCATTGCCGGAGGCACGATTTTCCTCATCACCGGCAACGCCTGTGAGGTTTTCTGGCAGCGCATTGAAAGCGACGAGGCCCCCACGGTGGAGGGTCTGGGTCTGTTCCCCTATACGGCGAAGCTCAAGATGATGAACCGCTTCAACGGCTATTTCCTGGGCACCTTCCAGGGGGAGAGCAAGATCGTCGGCTTCAAGAGCCAATTTGGCCATACCTATGGGCCTCTCGATCCCCAAGACGAACCCCTGTTCCAGGGCATTCGCGGCGTGGGCCGGAACCCGGAGGACAAATTTGAGGGCATCCGGCGGAACAATTTCTTCGCTACCTATCTCACCGGCCCTCTGCTGGTGATGAATCCCCCCTTCACCCGGTATCTGCTGGATCTCATGGGCGCCAAGGACGCGCCCATCGCCTGTGAAGAGGCCGCGCGAGCATCCTATGAGCTTCGGATCAAGGAGTTCAGCCAGGAAAACCGCGCCTGCGTTTACCACTAACCCGGAGCGACCCACTGCAAGCCCCTGCTTTCATTTCCAAAGCAGGGGCTTTTCCAACCTTACTGAAATTGGAATCCGCTGACCGGCGGATAGATTTGAAGAATGTGGCGGGATTCGTTCCCTAGGGGACCCCGCGCAGTGAAAGGAGCCCATATGCAAACCCTGTTTTCCGATCCGGAGTCGGCAACCCAGCGGTTCCTCGCAGGCGAAGCACCGGAGTATCTGCGCCGGCAGCTGCGGAGCGCAAAGCTGGAGATCGATTCGGTTCTGAATATTCCCGTAGGAGCCAGGTCCATCGATCTGCTCAGCATTCAAAGGCACGGCAGTAAAGGCGGCAGAAAAGGCATCCTGCTGCGGTGCAAGCTGTTCCTGCGGGATGGCCATCTCTGGATCCTCCAGGGGCAAAGGCTTTTCGCCCTTCCCTTGGATCCCACGGCCAGCCTAGCATTCCAAAAAGATGGAGTTTTCATTCACAACTGGAATCAGGAGCAAGCCGCCTGGCGAGCGGAGTACCGAAAAGCCGGGGTAAGCACGATGCAGGGGGAGCCCACACGGCTGCGCTACTTCTGCTGTCTGACCACTCACCTGGGGCAGGACGAATACAGGCTGCTTTTCCCGGCTTATGAATTACAAACCATGCAGGAGCTCACCGGGCTGACAAACCCGGCTCCCCTGCTGCCGGAGAAGCTCACGCCGGTCTTTTACTGGCTGCCGCCCAAAAAGGCACATCTTTTCAAATTCAACAGGAAGAACGAGCTCTGTCCCTGGGAGTTCTCCGACCAGCACCCGGTGGCATACGGGCTGTTCGTAGCGATTCTCTTCCTCGCTCTGATCGTCCCCATGCTTGCGTATCTCTGGTGTCAAATGCGGCTACGGACGCCTCCGGCAAGCTTCATGAGCATTTTGATTGGTGAGGCAGGATGCTTCCTTCTCTGGGCCGGCTTGGGAAGCATTCTCAGCGCGTGGATGAAGGAATACCTGGGGCATATATGGACCGGCCTATTCTTGTTGGTTGGCAGCGGCCTTCTCATCCTCGCCGGGCAGTTCTAAGTATGGAAGGTCAGCAAAATATCCATTCTAGCCGTCACTCGTTCAAAAGGAATTGGGTCAGAATAAAAGTTGGGGTCAGGCGATACGCCTGGCCCCTTATTGCGGAATGGTAGAAATTTTAGCGGCATGATCCCATAGACCGCATTGGAAAAGGTCACGCAGCCATCCCGAAGGCCTTCATAGACCGCACCCATAATTCACGAGCCAAATCTACCCCCCATAGCTAAGCCTCCCTAGGGCAATTTAAAACATGAAAAGGAGAAGAAATCAGCGCAAGGCGGTAGTCGTCTATGCTGGTGGTTGGGTCAAAAGGGTTGTTTTTGGAACGCGAAACACAGAAGGAATCGGGGAATCAGGGGGCAAAAAGGGCAAAAAAAGAACCTGCCGAAGCAGGTTCTTTATGTTGGCGTTACCTATCTTCCC
>CAKTIN010000101.1 GCA_934565775.1 uncultured Oscillospiraceae bacterium | reverse complement strand
GTACTGGGTCAGGTGGACGGCGTGGACATTTCCCAGTTCAAAAAGCGGCAGCTGACCCAGTACCGGCGGCAGGATGTGGGCTTCGTTTTTCAGTTTTATAATCTGATCGGCAACCTGACGGCTCTGGAGAATGTGGAGCTGGCCAATCAGATCTGCCGGGCGCCTCTGGACGCGGAGACGGTGCTCCGGGAGGTGGGCCTGGGGGAGCGGATGAAGAATTTTCCCAGCCAGCTCTCCGGCGGCGAGCAGCAGCGGGTGGCCATTGCCCGGGCGCTGGCCAAGAATCCCAAGCTGCTGCTGTGCGACGAGCCTACGGGAGCGCTGGACTATCAGACGGGCAAGGCCGTGCTGAAGCTGCTGCAGGACACCTGCCGGAACAGCGGCATGACGGTGATCATCATCACCCATAACTCTGCCCTGACGGCCATGGCGGACCGGGTGATCCGGGTTAAAAGCGGGCAGATCCGCTCCGTGACCCGGAACGAGGCCCCCACCCCGGTGGAGGAGATCGAATGGTAAGGGGCGCGCTGGGGAAGAATTTCCGCCGGACGGTTAGCCGGAGCCTGGGGCGCTTTTTGGCGATTTTGGGCATTATCGCCCTGGGCGCGGGCTTTTTGGTGGGGCTGAAGGGCACCCGCACCGCCATGCTGGCTACGGAGCAGGCCTTTCTGGACCAGACCCGGATGTTTGATTTCCGGGTGCTGAGCACCTATGGCTACGACGATCAGGCGGTGGAGGCTCTGGGGCAGGTGCCCGGAGTGGGCCAGGCGGAGGGCGGCATCTCCTTTGACGTGCTGCTCCACACGTCCCTCAGTGAGGACGACAAGGCCTATAAGCTCTTGTCGCTGCCGGAGACCCTGAATCTGCCCACGCTTCGGGCGGGGCGGATGCCCCAGGGGAAGGGGGAGTGTCTGGCGGACAGCAACGCCTTTTCCGAGGCGGACATCGGCTCGACCTTGTACCTCTCCGAGAACAATGAGGAGCAGACTTTGGACCGGCTGAAGACCCGGGAGCTCACCATTGTGGGCCTGGGGGGCAGCCCCCTGTACATGAATTTTGAGCGGGGCGGCACCTCCCTAGGCAGCGGCTCTCTGGCGGGCTTTTTGTATTTGCCCCAGGAGGCCTTCCAGATGGACGGGGCCTATACGGAGGTGTACCTCCGGCTGGACCGGAGCTATACCGTGTATTCCCAGGCCTATGACGACGCCCTGGACACCCTGTCCGGCTCCGTAGAGGATGCGGCAAAGGTGCAGGCCCAGCGGCGGTACGCCGGGCTTCTGGCCGACGCGGAGGAGCAGCTGGCCCAGGGGCAGAAGGAATATGACGAGAAGGCGGCCCAGGCTCAGGGGCAGCTCTCCGACGCGGAGCAGGCCCTGGAGCAGGGGCGGCAGGAGCTGGAGGAGGGCAAGCAGACCCTCCTGGACGCGGAGACCCGGCTGCTGGACTCTCAGGAGAAGGTGGACCGGGGCTGGCAGCAGGTCCTGGCAGGGCAGGAGGAGCTGACCCAACAGCGGACCCAGGCGGAGGAGGCCTTTGCCCAGGCCAGCGGAGAGCTGGAGCAGAGCCTCCGGTCTCTGCGGGAGCAGGAGGCCCAGGTGGACGCCGGGCTGAAGCAGGTGGACGAGGGCCTGACGCAGCTGGAGTCCGGCCTCAGCCAGGCCCAGGCGGGAAAGGAGCAGCTGGAAAAGGTCCTGTCCGCCCTGGAGCTGGTGGAAAAGGCGGGGCGTCTGGCGCAGGAGGGGTTGGACCGGGCCCTGGAGCAGGACCCCGCCAACGAGCTTCTGCTTCAGGCTAAGACCCAGCTGGACGGGGCCATGGCGGAGCTGGCGGCACGGAAGAGCCAGTATGAGAGCCAATACGCGGAGCTGCTGACGACCATCGCCTCCCTGGAGGCCAAGCAGAAGGAGCTCCAGGAGACCAAGCAGCAGCTGGAGGCGGGGCAGGCGGCCATTGCCCAGGGCTATACCCGGCTGGCCGACGGCATGGCGGAGCTGGAGAGCCGCCGGGCGGAGGCCCAGAGCCGGATGGCTCAGGCCCAGCAGACCATAGACAATACCATCGCCCAGCTGGTGCAGGCGCAGAAGCAGATCCTGGCGGGCAGCGAGGAGGTCAGCGAGGGAAAAGAATCCCTCACCCAGGCGGAGCAGGAGCTGAACCAGGGGCAGAGCGACTATGACCAGGCCCGGCAGGAGGCGGAGAGCGGCCTTTCCCAGGGCAAGCAGGCCCTGGAGGACGCCAAGGCCCAGGTCCGATCCCTGAAGGACGCGCCGCCCCAGGTGTATACCCTGGACCGGAACACCAACGTGGGCTATGTGTGCTATGAGAGCGACTCCAACATCGTCGCCGGGGTGAGCCGGGTGTTCCCGGTGTTCTTCTTCCTGGTGGCGGCGCTGATCTGCATGACCACCATGACCAAAATGGTGGACGAGGAGCGGACCCAGATTGGCGTTCTGAAGGCCTTGGGCTATTCGGATGGGTCCATTACCGCCAAATACCTGGCTTACTCCGGCCTGGCCTCCCTGGCGGGGTGCGCCGTGGGCGTGGTCATCGGGATCACCCTGTTCCCATCCGTCATTTGGATGGGCTATACGATTATGTATAATTTTGCCCAGCGGGTGCTGCTGGTGATCGACTGGCCCCTGTGCCTGACGGTGACGGGGGCGTACCTGGCGGGAATCCTGGCGGTGAGCTGGCTGTGCTGCCGCCGGGAGCTGGCGGAGTGCGCCGCCTCCCTCATCCGGCCGGAGGCCCCCAAGGCGGGCAAGCGGCTGCTGATTGAGCGCCTGCCCTTCTGGAAGCACCTGGGCTTTTTGAAGAAGGTGACGGCCCGGAATATCTTCCGCTACCGCAAGCGCCTGTATATGACCCTTTTGGGCGTGGGCGGCTGCACCGCCCTGCTGGTCACGGGCTTCGGCATTAAGGACTCCATTGTGAATGTGGTGGACGATCAGTATGACAAGATCGCCCTGTATGACATTGCCGTGACCTATACCCAGCAGCCTGACGAGCAGGAGCAGGCCCAGCTGCAAAAGGCCGCCGGTGCGGACAGCCAGGTGCTGCTTCTGCATACGGAGTCCGGAGAGCTGCACACCGGCCGGGGAGTCAAGACCGTGAACATCCTGGCCCCGGAGGGAGACCTGACGGGCTTCTGGGACCTGCATACGGGCAAGACGCCCCTGTCCATGCCCGGGCCGGGGGAAATTCTGGTGAGCCGGGCGGCTGCGGAGGATCTGAAACTCTCCGCGGGGGACTATGTGACCCTGCAAACCGGGGATATGCGGCAGATTTCTCTGAAAATCGCCGGGATTTTTGAGAACAAAATTTACCATTATGTGATCCTGACCCAGCAGACCCTGGCCCAGGCCACGGGCGCCCAGCCAGAGAAGCGCACGGCCTATGTGACCCTGGAGCAGGGGGCGGACAGCCATGCCGTGGGCGCGGCCCTATCCCGGCTGGACCATGTGGCCCAGACTGCGGTGAGCGACGATATGCGCACCCGGGTGGGCAGTATGTTCAAGAGCCTGGACTATATCGTGGGGCTGGTGGCGGTCTGCGCGGCGGCGCTGGCGTTCATTGTCCTGTATAATCTCACCAATATCAATATCAGCGAGCGGGTCCGGGAGCTGGCGACCCTGAAGGTCCTGGGCTTTACCCAGGGGGAGACGGCCGCCTATGTGTTCTGGGAGGACCTGATCCTGGCGGCCATGGGGGCGCTGCTGGGCTTGGGCCTCGGCAAGGGGCTTCACGCCTTCGTCATGAGCCAGATCCGGGTGGATATGGTGTCGTTCGACGTGCGGGTGTCCTGGGGCAGCTACCTGCTGGCCCTGGGGCTGACCATGCTCTTTGCCGTGGGGGTGGACCTGCTCCTGTCCCGGAAGATCGAGCGGATCAACATGGCGGACGCTCTGAAATCTGTGGAATAGCGAGAAAAGAGCCAGGCGAAGCCGGGGAAATTTGTACGGGCTGACCAGTTGACTTTTCCCACCCCGCCGGGTACAATAAAGCCATCAAGTCCATAAGACAAGGCAATGATGAGGAGAGTAGGTCAGGCGGACCGATCAGAGAGCCCCGGTTTGGTGGAAAGGGGTGCGGGACAAGCGGCTGAACATGGCCTCGGAGCTGCGCGGGCGATAGGTAGTCCGCGACGGGTGCGCCCGTGAAAGCGCAGGAGTATGCTGGTACTCTCTAAGGCCGCAGGCCGTGAGGCTGCGGTGAAGCAAGGTGGTAACGCGGTTTTTCGCCGCCCTTGTGCGTAAGCACAGGGGCGGCTTTTTTGTTGGAAACGGAACCTGAAAGGGGCGGTTTTGTGAGCGCGATCATTGAAATTCAGCATTTGACCAAGAAATTTGGCAGCGGCGCCGGGGAGGTCCGGGCGCTGGATGACGTGTCTCTGGCCGTGGAGGCCGGAGAAATCTTCGGTATCATCGGCCTGTCCGGCGCGGGAAAGAGCACCCTTGTCCGGTGCATGAACCTGCTGGAGCATCCCGGCGGCGGCAGGGTGCTCTTTGAGGGGGAGGACTTGACGGCCCTACGCCCCAAGGCCCTGCGGGAGCGGCGGCGGAGCATCTCCATGATCTTCCAGAGCTTCAATCTTCTGGAGCAGCGGACGGCCCTAGAGAATATCTGCTTCCCCATGGAGCTGGCCGGTGTGAGCCGGTCGGAGGCCCGGGAGCGGGCCCGGGCTCTGCTGGAGACCGTGGGCCTGCCGGATAAGGCGGGGGCCTACCCTGTCCAGCTCTCCGGCGGGCAGAAGCAGCGGGTGGCCATTGCCCGGGCTCTGGCCTCCGAGCCCAGGGTGCTGCTGTGCGACGAGGCGACCTCCGCCCTGGACCCCACCACCACGGACAGCATTCTCAAGCTCCTGCAAAGGATCAACCGGGAGCGGGGGATTACCGTCATTCTCATTACCCACCAGATGTCCGTAATCGAGCAGATCTGCGGCCGGGTGGCCATTCTGGACCAGGGCAAGGTGGCGGAGCTGGGGCCGGTGGAGCGGATTTTCTCCAACCCCCGGAGCGCCGCCGGCCGGCGGCTGGTGTTCCCGGACAGCGCCGGGCTGGAGCTCCACAGCCGCCGCCCCGTGGCCCGCATTGCCTTTAACGGCTCTGCGGCGGACGCGCCGGTAATCGCGGACCTGGCTATGGATTTGCAGATCCGGGTGAGCATCCTGGGCGCGGATACCCGGAATGTAGACGGCAAGGCCTTTGGCACCATGGTGGTGGGCCTGCCGGAGGACCCCGCCCAGCGGAAGGCGGTTTTGGATTATCTGAACGCCCGAGAGGGGCTTCATGCTGAGGAGGTGCGGCAATGAGCATTTTTTCCGATCCGAAGATTGCGGAACAATTGCAGATCCTGTCCATGGAGCTGGGCTCCGCCTTTTGGGAGACCTTTTATTCCCTAACGGTGGAGACCCTGTTCGCCTATCTCATCGGCCTGCCTCTGGGGGTCCTGCTGGTCACCGGGGAGAAGGGCGGGATCCACCCCCTGCCCGGCTGGCTCATGAAGGCGCTGAACCTGATCACGAATCTGCTGCGGAGCGTGCCGTTCCTGATCCTGATGATCGTGGTGCTGCCTCTGTCCAAGGTCCTTGTGGGGACCAAGGTGGGCACGGTGGCGACCATCCCGCCTATGGTCATTGCGGCCTTCCCTCTGGTGGCGCGGATGGTGGAGACCTCCCTGCGGGAGGTGGACAAGGGTGTCATTGAGGCGGCCCAGTCCATGGGAGCCTCCGCCCCCCAGATCGTCTGGAAGGTCCTGCTGCCGGAGGCAAAGCCCAGCCTGATTTCCGGCGCGGTGATTTCCCTGACCACCATCCTGGGCTACGGCGCCATGGCCGGAAT
>CAKTIN010000100.1 GCA_934565775.1 uncultured Oscillospiraceae bacterium | reverse complement strand
GCGTAAAGGTCAAGACCCTGGGGGATCTGCCTGCCTGCGTCGGTGTGCTGAAGAGCCTAATTACCAACCAGGAGGACCTGGGCCAGGCGCTGAACGCCGGTCTGGCTACCGCCGTGGGCGCGGAGATCCTGGAAGGCCTGAAGTATCTGGACAACGCTGACCCCTACGCCAATGATTCCGGCATCGGCTTCGTGTCCGACCCCATCATCCGCTCCCTGGGTGTGCCCCTGGTTACCGGCGACATTCCCGGCGTGGCCGTAGTCCTGGGGAAGGCGGATGACGCCGCCGATGTGGTGAAGGTGGTCAAGGACTATCAGACCAAGGGCATCTTGACCTTCCTGGTGGGCGACTGCATCGAGCAGTGCGCCGAGGGCGGCGTCAAGATGGGTCTGGAGATGCGTGTCGTGCCCCTGGGCCATGATGTGACCGCCGTGATCCATGTTGTGACGGTCGCCATTCGCGCGGCTCTGATCTTCGGCAATGTGCAGCCCGGCGATCTGGCGGGCCTGCTGAAGTATACCAAGGAGCGTGTGCCCGCCTTTGTCAACACCTTCGGCGCCATTGACTCCGTGGTCGTGGCGGCGGGTGCAGGTGCCATCGCCCTGGGCTTCCCCGTGGTGGTGGACATTGACCTGGGCGAGAATCAGGTCCCCGGCGCACTGGAGTCCGTGACCGATCATTCTATGACGGTGAAGCATTCTCTGGAGCTGCGGAACATTAAGATCAAGGTGAAGGAGCTGCCGATCCCCGTGGCCTTTGCTGCCGCCTTTGAGGGCGAGATCATCCGGAAGAACGACATGAAGGTGGAGATCTACTCCGGCAAGAATCCCACGGCAGAGCTGGTGCTCATGCGGGATCCGTCCCAGGTGGAGGATCATAAGATCACGATCATCGGCGACGACTTCGACAGCGGCAAGAAGGAGCTGGCTCTGGCGACCTTCATTGAGGTGTCCGGCGCGCGGATGCAGGCGGACTTCGAGGCGGTCATCGAGCGGAAGATCCACGCCTGGTTCAACTACATGGAGGGCGTCATGCACACCGGCCAGCGGAATCAGGTCCGGATTCGTGTCTCCAACGACGCTTATGACAAGGGCCTGCGGCTGAAGGACTTTGCCGAGGTGCTGTACGTCATGATTATGGATGAGTTTGACGCGGTCGTGGATAAGTGCCAGGTCACCCTGATCACCGACCCTGCGCAGGCCGAAAAGTTCCGGGACGAGGTGGCGATGCCCCGGTATAACGAGCGGGATGACCGCCTACTGTCCATGACCGACGAGTCCGTGGACCGCTACTACACCTGCATTATGTGCCAGTCCTTCGCCCCGGCGCACTGCTGCGTGGTGACGCCTGAGCGTCTGGGCCTGTGCGGCGCCGTGTCCTGGCTGGATGCAAAGGCCACCAACGAGCTCAACCCCAACGGCCCCTGCCAGCCCATTTTTAAGGAGGGCTGTCTGGACGAGCGCACCGGCCGGTATGAGAGCGTCAACAAGATGGTTGCCGAGGCGACCCATGGTGCGGTGGAGAACGTCACCCTGTACTCTATCCTGGAGGACCCCATGACCTCCTGCGGCTGCTTCGAGTGCATTTGCGGCATTGAGCCGGTTTCCAATGGCTTCATCGTGGTAAACCGGGAGTACAACGGCATGACCCCTGCGGGCATGACCTTCGGCGAGCTGGCCTCCTGCACCGGCGGCGGCGTGCAGACCCCGGGCTATATGGGCCATGGCCGTCACTTCATTTCCTCCAAGAAGTTCATCGCTGCCGAGGGCGGCATTGAGCGGATCGTGTGGATGCCCAAGGAGCTGAAGGACGATGTGGCGGAGCGCCTGAACCGGACGGCGAAGGAGCTGTACGGCATTGAGAACTTTACGGACTTCATTGCCGATGAGACCGTGACCACGGACTGCGAGGAACTGCTGAACTGGCTGACGGAGAAGAACCATCCCGTCCTGGGCCTGGAGCCCCTGATGTAAATTCTGTAGCCCGGCGGATTTTCCGCCGGGCTCAGACAGCCAAGCCCCCCCGGACCGTTAAAATGCAGAGTAAAACACGAAAGGAATTCCAACTTTTTCGCGGCACTTTACAAACCATAGAAGTTCAGAAAAGCTTGGAATTTTAGTAGAATATGGCATTTTAACTTGCTGCGCAACTTGCATCCTACCGTACCTCTGTACGCCGACGGATGCGAGTTGCTTGCCTCCGGCGCTTTCTTGACGTCTGCCAGCGTGTCAAAAAATGAGTTTTTTGACACGCTGTGCCCGGCGGATTTTCCGCCGGGCTTTTTTTCGGGGCGAGGCGTTCTTGGGATAGACTTTCCTGCAAAAATATGCTAGAATATTCTCAATAAAACAAGGAGGTCATATCCAGTGCCGAATGTTGTATTTCAATTAGAGGGTGCAGGAGAGGTTACGGTTCAGTGCAACTCTGGGGATAACCTTCTGGAGCTTGCCCGGCGATCCAATATCGCCATTGACGCCCCCTGCTCCGGGAACGGCTCCTGCGGCAAGTGCCGCGTGCAGTTGCTGGAGGGAGAGCTGGAGGGGGCCCAGACCCGGCATATTTCCGACGAGGAGTATGCCAAGGGCTGGCGGCTTGCCTGTGCCAGCCGGATTGTGGGGGATATTAAGGTTCTGATCCCGGATATTGCCTCCGCCTACCAGAGCAGAATGAAAACGGCTGATCTGTCCACCGGCAAGGAGGTCGCTATTTTTGAGGCCATGCAGCGGGACTTCAAGGAGGCGGGCATCGCCTTTACCAATGATTACCGCGCTGTGGAGTTGACCCTGGAGGTACCCTCCCTGGAGGATACCATGCCGGATAACGAGCGCCTGGAGCGGGCGCTGCAGGACGCCCTGGGGGTAGAGAAGATCAAGCTGCCCTTTGCCGCCATGGTGAAGCTGGCTGCGGTGCTCCGGGAGAACGGATTCCATGTGACTGTAAAGGGCCGCATGGAGGGAGACTCCTTTGAAGTGATGGACATCTGCCCGCCGGAGGACAAGGCCCTGCTGGGCTGCGCCATTGATATTGGTACGACGACGGTGACAATGGTCCTGGTGGACCTGACCAGCGGCAAGATCCTGGCAAAGGGGTCCTCCGGCAACGGCCAGATCCGCTACGGCGCGGACGTGATCAACCGGATCATTGAGCAGGGCAAGCCCGGCGGCCGGAAAAAGCTGCAAGACGCCATCATTAAGGAGACCCTGACGCCCATTATCGCCAACCTCTGTAAGAGCATTGGCGCCTCTGCCCGGAGCATTCTGAAGCTCTGCGTGGCGGCTAATACCACCATGAACCACCTGTTTGTGGGCGTGGACGCGGAGAGTGTGCGCATGGAGCCCTATGTGCCCTCTTTCTTCCATTGGAAGGGCCTGCTGGCCGAGGATCTGCACCTGCCCGCCCATCCTCTGGCGGAGGTTTTGATTGCCCCCAACATTGGTTCTTATGTGGGCGGCGATATTACCGCGGGCGCCTTTGCCAGTCTGATCTGGAACAAGGATGATATGAGCCTGTTCATTGACCTGGGCACCAACGGTGAGATCGTGTTCGGCAACCGGGACTTCCTGATGTCCTGCGCCTGCTCTGCCGGTCCTGCCTTTGAGGGCGGCGATATTTCCTGCGGTATGCGTGCCACGGATGGCGCGATCGAGGCCTGCACCATTGACCGGGAGACCATGGAGCCCACCTTCCATGTGGTGGGCGATGCGGGGCAGAAGCCGGTGGGCATTTGCGGCTCTGGCATTATCGACATTATCTCCGAGCTGTTCCGCTGCGGCATCATCAACGCCAAGGGCCTGTTTGTCCGGGAGGGCAGCCGGGTCGCCCGGGATAAGCATGGTATGGGCCGGTATATTCTTGCCTTCCCGGCGGAGTCGGAGACGGAGCGGGAAATCGCCATCAACGAGGTGGATATTGATAACTTCATCCGGGCCAAGGGTGCAATCTTCTCTGCTATTGACGTGCTGCTGAAGTCCGTGGATATGGACGTGGATGCCATTGACCGGATGTATGTGGCCGGCGGCATCGGCTCCGGCATCAATATGAAGAACGCCGTGAATATCGGGATGTTCCCGGATGTGGACCTGGATAAGTTTACTTATATCGGAAATTCCTCCCTAACCGGCGCTTACGCCATCGTCATGAGCGATGAGGCGGAGGCGAAAACCGACGAGGTGGCGCGGAATATGACGTATATGGAGCTGTCAACCCATCCCGGGTATATGGACGCCTTTGTGGCGGCCTGCTTCCTGCCCCATACGGATGCGGCGCGCTTCCCGCACAGTCACCAGGAGCTTTGAGAGGAATCGCCATGCAAGTAGAAAATCATAAAGAGGAAGTGCCCTTTTCCCACTATGAGGCGCTGTTCCGGGACCTGGATCCCCAGGAGGCCCAGCGGCGCTTGCCCAGCGTCCGGTTTGAGGGCGGCGCCTTTACCGTGACCCTTTTGGGCCGGACCTACGCCATCGCCTGGCCGTCCTATGAGATCAGGCCGCTGGACGGCGGACCCGTGCCGCCGCTGCCGGAGCAGACCTTTTTGCTGCGGTGCCTGCTGGAGGGGAAGGAGACCTCCTTCGGCGGCCGGATGCTGACCTTCCGGGAAATGCCCTGGGGGGAGCTGTACAGCAAGCCCTTCGCCGGGCGGGTCCTGACCCGGGCTGCCTTTACCTTCGGCACCCGGCTGGAGGCCTTCCGCCGGGCAGGGGAGCGCCTGGGTCTGATGCCGCTGAACCACGGCGACGCCGCATTTCAGGCGGATTTCTTCGGGCCGTATACCATGCAGATCATTCTCTGGGCGGGGGATGAGGAATTTCCTCCCAATGCCCAGGTGCTGTATTCCGATAATTTCGTGACCGGCTTTGCTGCGGAGGACCGGGTCGTAGCCGGGGACCTGCTGGTGAACCGGCTGAAAGGCGCCATGGCGCCGTAAAAGGCCATCCAAGCCCCGTCAAAATAGCTAATTTTCGCCCGTGCTTTTGTGCAAAGAGACGAAATTTACAAAAGCGACCCCAAATACGTCATTCTGCAAAAAAAGAGATTGACATTTGGATGCAATAATGATAAAACTATATCGATAAAAGACGAGCGAATCTGACGCTTAGCCTGCATCCTGTTTCGTATGTTAAAGCCACACCAACGGCTTTTTCATAAATATCCTGTATGGACCCGGGCCATTTCGACGGCAGGGCACCAACAACAATACAAGGAGAGTACATACTATGGCATTCAAAACTGACATCGAAATCGCACAGGAAACCCCGATGCTCCCCATCAGCGAGATCGCAAAGACCGCCGGTGTGGACGAAAAGTATCTGGAACAGTACGGCAAGTACAAGGCCAAGGTGGACTATAACCTGCTCAACGAGGTGAAGCGCCCCGACGGCAAGCTGATTCTCGTCACCGCCATCAACCCCACCCCCGCCGGTGAAGGCAAGACCACCACGACGGTCGGCTTGGCGGATGGGATGCGGAAGCTGAACAAGAACGTCCTGGTCGCCCTGCGTGAGCCCTCTCTGGGCCCCGTGTTCGGCGTGAAGGGCGGCGCGGCCGGCGGCGGCTATGCCCAGGTCGTGCCTATGGAAGATATTAACCTGCATTTCACCGGCGACTTCCACGCCATCGGCGCTGCCAACAACCTGCTGGCTGCGATGCTGGACAACCACATTCAGCAGGGCAACGCTCTGGGCATCGACCCCCGTCAGATCACCTGGCGCCGCTGCGTGGATATGAATGACCGCCAGCTCCGCTTTGTGGTGGACGGCCTGGGCGGCAAGGCCAACGGCACCCCCCGTGAGGACGGCTACGACATTACGGTGGCCTCCGAGGTCATGGCGGTCCTGTGCCTGGCCTCC
>CAKTIN010000099.1 GCA_934565775.1 uncultured Oscillospiraceae bacterium | reverse complement strand
CTGGTGGGGCTGGAGGAGAAGGCCCGCCGCCGCCCCAGCGAGCTGTCCGGCGGCGAGCAGCAGCGGGTGGCCATCGCCCGGGCCATTGTGAACAATCCGAAGATCATCATCGCGGACGAGCCCACGGGCAACCTGGACCCCGCCCGCTCCTTTGAGATCATGCTCCTGCTGGAGCAGATCAACAGCCTGGGCACGACGGTCCTGGTGGTTACCCACGAGAAGGAGCTGGTGGAGCGGTTCACCAAGCGCGTGATCGCCATTGACGACGGGCTTATTATCAGCGATGGAATGGATGGGTATTATCAGTATGAAGAGCAATAATTTTGGTTATCTGTTAAAAGAGGGCTTCCGCAGCGTATTTCAGCACGGATTTATGTCCTTTGCCGCCGTGTGCGTGACCGTGGCCTGCCTGGTGATCATCGGCAGCTTCTCCGCGATTATGTACAACATGAACGTCCTGGTGAAGAACCTGGAAAAGGAAAACGAGATCGTCGTTTACATTGACGAGACCTATGACGAGGCTGAGGCCAAAAGCGTGGGCTCCCGGATCAATCTGATCGAAAATGTGGATAAAGCCACCTTCGTCACCCGCCAGGAGGCGCTGGAAAACTTTATCAAGACCGAGGGCGAGTCCACCCCCTTCGAGGGCGTGGATGCCAAGACCCTCCGGGACCGGTTCGTGGTCACCCTGGTGGATAACGCCAAAATGGGCGAGACCGTAGAGCAGATCCGGCAGATCACGGGCGTTGCAAACATTAAAGCCTCCGAGGAGCTGGCCAACGGCTTTACCATGGTCCAGAATGTGCTCCGCCTGGCCTCCATCGCCATCATTGTGCTGCTGCTGGTGGTGTCTCTGCTGATCATCTCCAACACCGTCAAGCTGGCCATGTACGACCGGCGGGACGAGATTGCCATTATGCGTATGGTGGGCGCGACCAATGCGTTCATCCGCTTCCCCTTCGTGGTGCAGGGCTTCCTGCTGGGCGTGTTTGGCGCGGCGCTGGCCTTCTTCCTGGAGTGGGGGCTGTACGATCTGTTTGTTTCGAAAGTGAGCTCCATTGACTTCTCCCAGATGCTCTTTAGCTTTGTGCCCTTCCAGGAGCTGTTGGTGCCAATGGTGATCGTTTTTGCCGCGGCTGGCCTGTTCGTCGGCATCTTCGGCAGCCTGTCGTCGATTCGGAAATTCCTGGATGTCTAAGGCGACCCTTTCGCATCCCCACCCGGTAAAGGAGGCTATTTACCATGAAAAAAATCGATAAGCGCCGCGTGCTGCTCTCCGGCGTGGCGGGGCTCCTGGCCTTTGTCATGATTTTGGCTCTGGTCTTGGCCGCGCTGCCTACCACTGCCTTTGCGGCCAAGAGCTCCAGCGAGCTGAAAAGTGAGCTGAACGAGTTGGAGCAGAAGGCGGAGGCCATCCGCAAGAAGCGGGAAGAGCTGAAAAAGCAGCAGCAGGAAAATGCCAGCCAGACCAAGGACATTGTCCAGCAAAAGATGGAGATCGACGAGCAGATCTCCCTGCTGCACGAGGAAATTGAGAACACCAACGCCCAGATCCAGAGCTACAGCCTGCTGATCTCCGCAAAGCAGAAGGAGCTGGACGAGGCCCAGAGCCGCCAGAAGGAGCTGAACGAAAAGTATCTGCTCCGGATCCGCACCATGGAGGAATCCGGCCAGGTGCAGTATTGGTCCGTGATTTTCAAGGCCCGGAGCTTCTCCGACCTGCTGGACCGGATCAACATGATCTCCGAGATCGCCGCCGCCGACCAGACCATGATGCAGGAGCTGGACGATGTAGCCAAGGAGATCCAGACGGCCCAGGAGGACCTGGCCGCCGAGAAGGAGAGCCTGCAGAGCGAGAAGGACCGCCTAGCGGAGAGCCAGGTGGAGCTGGACGAAAAGCGGGCCGAGAACGATGAGCTTCTGCGGAAGCTGAAGTCCGAGGCGGACAAGCTGGACGCCCTGGAGGAAAAGTACGACGACGAGAAGCAGCGGGTCTCCGACGAGATCGCTCAGGCCGAGAAGGAATACAACGAGGCCAAGCAGCGGGAGGAAGAGGAGCGCCGCCGTCAGGAGGAGGCCAACAAGCCCACCAATCCCACGACGCCCACCAATCCCGGCGGAGACGATAAGCCCTCCACCGCGACCTGGCGCCGCCCGGTGTCTACCCTGATTATTACCAGCCGCTACGGCTACCGGGGCACGCACCCCGTTACCGGCAAGCCCAATGACTTCCACAACGGCGTGGATCTGGCAATGCCCGAGGGCTCCCCGATCTATGCCACCCGGAGCGGAACGGTGACCATGGCCCGGCTGAGCGACTCCTGGGGCAACCAGGTGGTCATCAACCACGGCGACGGCTACTCCTCCATGTATGCGCATATGCTGCGCTATGTGGTTTCCGTAGGCGATACGGTGCAGCAGGGGCAGATCATCGGCTATCTGGGCATGACCGGCTGGGCAACCGGCCCCCATCTGCACTTCACCATTTATTACAATGGTTCCACCGTGAACCCCATGAACTACATAAGCTGATTTTTGCCTCCCACAGCCCCTTTTGGGGCTGTGGGTTGGCGTGTCTTTTATATCAATGCGGCATGAAAGGGAATTTATGAAGAAAGACAGAATCCTGTCCCATGTGCTGACGGCAGTGGTGAGCTGTATGCTGACCCTGGTCCTGACCATGGGCATTTTTACGCTCACCCAGAGTGGAGGCTTCTCCAATCCGGCCAGCCAGTCGGAGACCTCGCTCCCCGGGAAAAAGCTGCGCCGCCTGGAAAAGCTGATCCTGGACCGCTTCATTGGGGACGCGGATGAAAAAAGCATGGAGGATGCCGCGGCGGCTGCCATGGTGGACTCCCTGGGAGACCGGTGGAGCTATTATCTGACGGCGGAGGAGTATCTGGACTATCAGGAACAGACCCAGAACGTTTATGTAGGTGTGGGCATTACCATTCAGGAGACCGAGGACGGCACCGGCTTTCAGGTGCTGGAGGTCGTGGAGGGCGGCCCTGCCGAGGAGGCGGGGCTCCGGGCCGGGGATGTGATCGTCCGGATCGACGGAACCGACTGCAAGGGCATGGATATGAGCGCGGCCCGGGGCCTGGTCCGGGGGGAGGAGGGCACTGCCGTGACCTTCACCGTCTCCCGGGCGAACCGGGAGCAGGAGATTTCCGTTCAGCGCCGGCAGTTTGACACGCCGGTGGCCGTGGGGCAGCTGCTGCCCGAGGGCTACGGTCTGATTACCATCGCCAATTTCGACGAAAAATGCTACGATGAAACCAAGGCGGCCATAGACGAGCTGCTGGCCCAGGGGGCCAAGGGCCTGATCTTTGACCTGCGCTTCAATCCCGGCGGCTATCAGACCGAGCTGGTCCAGATTCTGGACGACCTCCTGCCGGAGGGGGACCTGTTCCGGGCGGAGGATTACCAGGGCCATGTGACGGTGGACAAATCCGACGCCAACTGCCTGGACCTGCCCATGGCGGTGCTGGTGAACCGGGACTCCTATTCTGCCGCGGAGTTTTTTGCCGCCGCCATTCAGGAGTACGAGGCGGGGGTGATCGTCGGAGAGCAGACCTGCGGAAAGGGCTATTTCCAGAATTGCTTTGAGCTGGGAGACGGCTCTGCGGTGGGCCTGTCCACGGGGAAGTATTATACCCCCAAGGGCGTGAGCCTGGCCGGCGTGGGAGTCACGCCGGATGTGCCGGTGGAGGTGGACGACGAGACCTATGCCGCGATTTATTACGGCACGTTGGAGCCGTCGGAGGATCCGCAGATTCAGGCGGCGATAAAGGCGCTGCAATCCGCAAATCCATCTTGACGTACCGGAGAAAATCGCATATAATCACTAAGTTAGGATACTTTTTCAAGTTTTTTCAGAAAGGTTTGAGTGAAATGGCCAAAGAAGAACGTAAAATGAGCCGGTCCGAATTTGAGGACCTGCAAAAAGAACTGCATTATCTGGAAACCGTTCGGGCCGATGAGGTCACGGAGCAGATCAAGGAAGCGCGTTCCTTCGGCGACTTGTCGGAAAACTCCGAGTACGATGAGGCGAAAAACGAAGAAGCGAAGCTGTATGCGAAGATCGCAGAGATCAAATACGATCTGGCCCACGCCGTTCTGATCGAGGACGACCTGGAGGCTGAGCAGGAGGGCCGCGTGGGCCTGAAGAGCTCTGTTACCATCCTGGACCTGGCGACCAATACCAAGGAGGAGTATTTCATCACCGGATCCAAGGAAGCCAACCCTCTGGAGGGCCGGGTGTCCGAGGAATCCCCCTTTGGCCGGGCCGTGGTGGGCAAGACAGTGGGCGATGTGGTGACGGTGGAGTCCCTGAACGGCAAGTACGACGTGAAGATTCTTGCCGTGGAGCGGAAGCATAAGGATTAAAGAAAGACTGAGGAACGAATATGGGTAAGTTTGTACCCCCTGCGGAGATGTCTCTGAGCGATCAGATGCAGATCCGCCGGGATAAGCTCCAGCAGCTGCGGGAGGCCGGCCTGGACCCCTTTGTCCAGACCAAGTATGAGGTGACCTCTTCCAGTGCCGCCATCAAGGCGGATTTTGAGGCGCTGGAGGGGAAGAATGTGCGCCTGGCCGGGCGACTGATGAGCAAGCGCGGCATGGGCAAGGTCCTGTTCTGCGACCTGCAGGACGCCGAGGGCCGCATCCAGCTGTATGTGAAGTTTGACGAGATGGAGGAGGAATCCTTCAACCGCTTCAAGAAGTATGACATTGGCGACCTTGTGGGCGTGTCCGGGGATGTGTTCCGCACGCAGCGGGGGGAGATCTCCCTCCGGGTCCATGAGGCGGTGCTGCTGGCCAAGGCTCTGCTGCCCCTGCCGGAGAAGTTCCATGGCCTGACGGATCTGGAGACCCGGTATCGCCAGCGCTATGTGGACCTCATTGTGAACCGGGAGGTCAAGGACACCTTCGTGAAGCGGAGCCTGATCCTCCGGGAGCTGCGGAGTTTCCTGGATGGCCGGGGCTTCCTGGAGGTGGATACCCCCATTCTGACGCCCTTTGAGATCGGCGCCTCCGCGCGCCCGTTTTACACCCACCATAATGCTCTGGATATTGACATGGTCCTGCGGATCGAGACGGAGCTGTATCTGAAGCGGCTCATTGTCGGCGGCATGGACCGGGTCTATGAAGTGGGGCGCATTTTCCGGAATGAGGGCATGGACCCCACCCACAATCCGGAATTCACCACGGTGGAGCTGTACCAGGCCTACACGGACTTCCATGGCATGATGGACCTGGTGGAGGATATGATGAAAACCGTGGCCCAGAAGGTCTGCGGCACCCTTCAGATTCCCTACCATGGCCAGCAGATCGACCTGAGCCATTGGGAGCGCCTGACCATGGTGGATGCGGTGAAGAAGTATTCCGGGGTGGACTTCGGCGAGATCGCGTCTGACGAGGAGGCGATTGCCATCTCCAAGGAGAAAAATGTCCCCCTACCCGAGGTACCGACCAAGGGCGCGATCCTGGCAGAGTTCTTTGATGCCTTCGTGGAGGAGAACCTGATCCAGCCCACGTTCATTTATGACTATCCCGTGGAGATCAGCCCCCTGGCCAAGCGGAAGCCGGACGACCCCGCATTTACCGAGCGGTTTGAGTATTTCATTAACGCTACGGAGTTTGGCAACGCCTTCTCCGAGCTGAACGACCCCATCGACCAGAAGGAGCGCTTTGAGCGCCAGGTGGCCGAGCGGAGAAAGCTGGAGCCGGATTGCAGAGCCCAGGTGGATTATGACTATATTACCGCTCTGGAGTACGGCCTGCCTCCCACGGGCGGCCTGGGCTTCGGTGTGGACCGCCTGGTCATGCTGCTGACGGACTCTGCCTCCATCCGGGATGTGCTGCTGTTCCCCACAATGAAACCTTTGGACTCCGACAAGAAGGTTTCCAAGGAAGTTTCGGCTCCTGCGGAGGCTGCTCA
>CAKTIN010000098.1 GCA_934565775.1 uncultured Oscillospiraceae bacterium | reverse complement strand
ACCTTGCCCCGATTCCAGATGGCGGCGACGGTACGCTCCGCTTCCGCCTTCTCCTGGTCGTTGGAATACTCGATAAAGGCAGTGTGCGCGCCGCAGTCAGCGCACTCAACATAGACGCACCAGCCGCCCTCGTGGCAAATGACGCCGTGACCCCGGCAGTCCGGACAGTCCTCCAGCTCGATAAAATCTCTTGCTTCCTCCATGGGAAAAGCCTCCTTCTTACTGATTCTGGCCGCTAAGCCATTGCAAATACTCGTCATAGGTGCCCAACCGGTCCACGATGGTGCCGTCCGGCTGGAAAGCGATTACCCGGTTGCATACGGTTTGCAGGAGCTCATGGTCATGGCTGGCCAGGAGCACCACCCCGGGGAAGGCGGTCAGGCCCTTGTTCACAGCCTGGATGGCCTCCATATCCAGATGGTTTGTGGGCTGGTCCAGGAGCAGCACGTTGGCCCCGGAGAGCATCATCTTTGACAGCATACACCGGACCTTTTCGCCGCCGGACAGCACGTTCACCGGCTTGAAGGCGTCCTCTCCGGAGAAGAGCATCCGCCCCAGAAAGCCCCGGAGGTACACATCGTCCTTCTTTGCGGAGTATTGCCGGAGCCAGTCCACCAGCTCCGTGTCGCAGCCGTCAAAATAGGGACTGTTGTCCTTGGGCAGATAGCTCTGGGAGGTGGAAACGCCCCACTTGTAGCTGCCCTCGTCCGGGACCAGCTCCCCCATCAGAACCTGAAACAGGGCGGTCTGGGCTTTTTCGTTGTCGCCCACAAAGGCAATCTTGTCCGTCCGGGAGACGGAGAAGTAGACCCGGTCCAGAAGCTTGGTCCCGTCCACGGTGACACTGACGTCCTTGACCGTCAGCACGTCCTTGCCCAGCTCCCGGTCCTGCTGGAAGCCCACAAAGGGATACCGGCGGGAGGAGCAGGGAATCTCCTCCACGGTCAGCTTATCCAGGAGCTTGCGCCGGGCGGTAGCCTGCTTGCTCTTTGCCTTGTTTGCGGCAAAGCGCTGGATAAAGAGCTGCAATTCTTCGATTTTCTCCTGATTGCGCTTGTTTTTGTTCCGCAGGAGGGACTGGACCAGCTGGCTGGACTCGTACCAGAAGTCGTAGTTGCCCACATACATTTTGATTTTCCCGTAGTCAATATCCACAATGTGGGTGCAGACGGTATTGAGAAAATGCCGGTCGTGGGACACGACAATCACGGTCCCGGGGAAATCCAGCAGGAAGTCCTCCAGCCAGTTGATAGAGCCGATGTCCAGGTTGTTGGTGGGCTCGTCCAGCATGACCACGTCCGGATTGCCGAACAGGGCCTGGGCCAGGAGCACCTTCACCTTCAGCCGGGGGTCCGTATCGGCCATCAGGTCGTAGTGATTTTCCGGAGGAACGCCGAGGCCCTGAAGAATACGGGAAGCGTCCGATTCGGCCTCCCAGCCCCCCAGCTCCGCGAACTCCGCCTCCAGCTCCGAGGCCCGGAGCCCGTCTGCGTCGGTGAAGTCCTCCTTGCTGTAGATCGCGTCCTTTTCCTTCATGATCCGGTACAGGTGCTCGTTGCCCATAATGACCGTGTCCATAATGGGGTATTCGTCATAGGCAAACTGGTTCTGCTTCAGGACGGACATCCGCACCCCGGGAAGGATGGAGATGGCGCCGCCGGTGGAGTCCAGCTCCCCGGACAGAAGCTTTAAGAAGGTGGATTTTCCTGCACCGTTGGCACCGATGATCCCGTAACAGTTGCCAGGGGTGAATTGCAGATCCACGTGCTGGAAAAGCCATTGCCCGCCGAACTGCATAGAGAGATTGCTGACTGTTATCATGCTGCGCTAGTTCCTTTCATTCCATTCAACCTCCAGTTTACCACAAATCCCAGAATTATCAATCTTTTTTTCCGGAGGCCCTTGAAAAATCCGTTTTTTGGTGTATAATACATTTAGCACTCAAAACGCATGAGTGCTAAAACGCAAAAGGACGTGAATGTACCATGGCAAAGCAGGAATTTAAGGCCGAATCCAAGCGGCTTCTGGATCTCATGATCCATTCTATTTATACCCATCAGGAGATCTTTCTCCGTGAAATTCTGTCCAACGCCTCCGATGCGGAGGATAAGCTGGCCTATCTGGCCCTGACCGACGAGAAGGTGGGGCTGAACCGCAGCGATTTCGCCATCGAGATCAAGCGGGAGTTGAAATACCGGATTCTCACCGTGTCGGATAACGGCATCGGCATGAGCAAGGAGGAGATGGAGGAGAACCTGGGCACCATCTGCAAGTCCGGCTCTCTGGGCTTCAAGGAAAGCATGGAGAAGAAGGAGGACATCGACATCATCGGCCAGTTCGGTGTGGGCTTCTACTCCGCCTTTATGGTGGCCGAGACGGTGACGGTGATCTCCAGAAAGTATGGCTCCGACGAGGCCTGGATGTGGCAGTCCAGCGGCGCGGACGGCTATACCCTGGAGCCCGCAGCCCGGGAGACCGCCGGCACGGACGTGATCATGAAGCTGAAGGCGGACACGGAGGACGAAAACTACAGCCGCTTCCTGGAGGAGTATACCATCCGGGAGCTGGTGAAGAAGTATTCCGATTACATCCGCTACCCCATCCGCATGGAGTGCGAGAAATCCCGGAAGAAGGAGGGCAGCCCGGAGGACAAGCCCGAGTATGAGACCTATACCGAGGTGGAGACGCTGAACTCCATGGTCCCCATCTGGCAGCGGAACAAGAAGGATGTGACCGAGGAAGAGTATAACACCTTTTACCGGGAAAAATTCTTCGACTATGAGAAGCCCGTGGCCCACATCCATGTGAGCGCCGAGGGTACGGTGAGCTATCAGGCTCTGCTGTACATCCCGGGGAAGGCCCCCTATGATTTCTACAGCAAGGACTTCAAGCGGGGCTTGCAGTTGTATTCCTCCGGCGTGCTCATTATGGAAAACTGCGAGGATCTGCTCCCGGAGCACTTCCGCTTTGTTCGGGGCGTGGTGGACAGCCAGGACCTGAGCCTGAACATCAGCCGGGAAATGCTCCAGCATGACCGCCAGCTGGCTCTGATCGCCCGGAATCTGGAGAAGAAGATCAAGGCGGAGCTCCTGTCCATCCAGGAGAAGGACCGGGCGCTGTATGAGAAGTTCTGGGCGGCCTTTGGCCGTCAGCTGAAGTACAGCACCGTCTCCGAGTATGGCGCGCATAAGGACGCTTGCCAGGATCTGCTGCTGTTCTGGTCCCATAAGAACAACAAGCTGATTACCCTCAAGGAATACGTGGACGCCATGGCCAAGGGCCAGGAAAAGATTTATTATGCCACCGGCGAGAGCAAGGAGCGGGTGGCGCGCCTGCCTCAGGTGGAGAAGCTGGCCAAGAAGGGCTATGATGTGCTGCTGTTCACGGAGGATGTGGACGAGTTCATCCCCCAGACCCTGGGCAAGTTTGCGGAGAAGGAATTCTGTAATATTATGACCGAGGATCTGGGCCTGGAGACCGAGGAGGAGAAGAAGGAGGCCGAGGCTAAGGCGGAGAGCCTGAAGGATGTGCTGACCTTTGTGAAGGACGCGCTGGGGGACCGGGTCAAGGAGGTCCGGCTGTCTGCGGACCTGGGAGATCATCCCGTGAGCCTGACTCCGGACGGCGGCATGAGCTTCGAAATGGAGAAGTATATGAAGCGGGTGAACCCGGAGTTTGCCTACTCCGCCGGGCGGATCCTGGAGCTGAACAGCGAGCATCCTGCCTTTGCGGCGCTCCAGGCGGCCATTTCCGCCGACCCGGAGAAGGCAAAGGATTACGCAAAGCTGCTGTACAGCCAGGCCGTGCTCATGGCAGAGCTGCCCCTGGAGGACCCGGTGGCCTATGCGGATCTGGTCTGCAAGCTGATGAAATAAAGACAAGCCCCCGGAGAATGAGGACTCATTCTCCGGGGGCTTTTTTGCCTAGAGGACGTTTTCCCGGGAAACTTCCGTCCGGCAACTGCCTTCGTGGGATTTTGCGGGGAAGGGTTGTACAATAGATGGTACATAAGACGCCCCGGTGAAAGCAGGGCAGACAGGAGGATCGGTATGCAGTGCGGAAAACTGAAAACCTATATGGAGACCGGCAGGGTGGTCTTTCTTCCGGCCGGGGGCATCCGCCCCAATCCGGGCCAGCCCCGAAAGATCTTTCAGGAGGCGGGGCTGGAAGAGCTGGCGGACTCCATCCGGCAGCATGGAATCTTACAGCCTCTGTCTGTGCGCCGGGTGGGTACGGCCTATGAGCTGATCGCCGGGGAGCGGAGGCTGCGGGCGGCCAAGCTGGCAGGGCTGGAAAATGTACCCTGTATTGTTATGAGCATGGACGAGGCCCAGTCCGGTCTGGCGGCACTGATCGAGAATTTGCAGCGCAGGGACCTGGACTTTATTGAGGAGGCCCAGGGGCTGTCCCGGCTTATGGAGGTGTATGGCCTGTCCCAGGAGCAGACGGCCCAACGGGTGGGGAAGAGTCAGTCCGCAGTGGCAAACAAGCTGCGCCTTCTGCGGCACAGTCCGGCGGTGCTGGAGGCGATCCGCCGGGAGGCGCTGACGGAACGCCACGCCCGGGCGCTGCTGAAGCTGCCCCAGGAGGAGCAGAAGCTGGAGACCATTGCGGTCATTGCCGGGCAGGAGATGAACGTGGCCCGGGCGGAGCAGTACATACAGAGCTTGCTGAAGCCGGAGGAAAAACCGGCCCGTCCCCGCCGCGCCCCGGACGTACGCCTGTTTTTAAGCGGTCTGTGCCAGGATCTGGCCGCGATTCAGCGCGCGGGGATCGCTGCCGTAAGCAGCCAGCAGGAGACGGACCGGGAGATCGTTCTGACCATCACCATCCCGAAGAAGGCGGCAGGGGAGGAGGGCGGTTTTTCGAATTTACCAAAATCGCTTTAATTTTTGTGAAATTGGTAAGGACGTCCTCTGACGTCATTCCTTTGATACCTTTGCATTTTTTGAAAAAAGCGGGGGAAATAGTGGAAAAAGGTACGACTGATTTTAATTTTACACTGTACTTTGTAAAAGCAGCAGAGAGCTAATTCAACCATGCCGGGCCAATTTTCTTTCAAATTTCCCGGCATTCCCTTGCTTTTTCCACGGGAAAAGAACAAAAACATTTGATTTTTGCGCCTATTCATGTTATACTCTTTTCGGCTGAGAATCTAAAAGAACAAAAAAATCTGGGCGGCTGGGTGCTGCCCACAAAACTGAAAGGGGTAAATTGAATGTCTCACAAGTATGTCTACCTGTTCACCGAAGGAAACGGCTCCATGCGCGAGCTTCTCGGTGGCAAGGGCGCAAACCTGGCCGAAATGACCAGCCTGGGTATGCCTGTGCCGCAGGGCTTCACCATTTCCACCGAAGCCTGCACCAAGTATTACGAGGATGGCCGCACCATCAATGATGAGATCATGGCCCAGGTCTATGAGGCGCTGGCCGAGATCGAGCGCATCAACGACAAGCGCTTTGGCGATCCGGAGAAGCCGCTGCTGGTCTCTGTCCGCTCCGGCGCCCGGGCCTCTATGCCCGGCATGATGGATACCATTCTGAACCTGGGCATGAACGACGAGGTGGCCGCTGGCCTGATCGCCGGGAACCCCACGGACAAGTTTGAGCGCTTTGTGTACGACTCCTACCGCCGGTTCATCCAGATGTTCTCCGACGTGGTCATGGAGCTGTCCAAGAAGAACTTTGAGGTCATCATCGATGAGGTGAAGGCCGCCAAGGGCGTGAAGAATGACATTGACCTGGACAAGGACGACATGAAGAAGCTGGTTGTTCTGTTCAAGGACTACTATAAGAAGGAAAAGGGCGAGGACTTCCCCACGGACCCGAAGGTCCAGATGGTGGAGGCCATTAAGGCCGTGTTCCGCTCCTGGGACAACCCCCGCGCCAACGTTTACCGCCGGATGAACGACATTCCCTATTCCTGGGGGACCGCCGTCAACGTGATGCCCATGGTGTTCGGCAACCTGAACGAGAACTCCGGCACCGGCGTCGCCTTCACCCGCGACCCCGCCACCGGCGAGAAGAAGCTCTTCGGCGAGTATCTGATCAACGCCCAGGGCGAGGACGTGGTGG
>CAKTIN010000097.1 GCA_934565775.1 uncultured Oscillospiraceae bacterium | reverse complement strand
GGTCTGGGACGGAAAGCTGCTGCTGGAGCGGCGGCGGGACTGCGAGACCTGGGGCCTCATCGGCGGCGGCATTAAGGGCCGGGAGGATGAGGCAAAAGCCATTGCCCGGGAGGTCTGGGAAGAGACCGGCCTGCGGGTCCCTCCCGCCAGGTTCCAGCGGCTGCGGGTCTACGGGGCCCCGGGGCGGATCGCCAGCTATGCCGACGGAAGCGTCTGGCAAATGGTCATCATCCTTTACCGCCTGGATCTGGACCGGGAGCCCGTGCTGCGCAGAAGCGCAGAATCCAAAGAGCTCCGCTTTTTTACAAAAGAGGAGCTCCTGGATCTGGATATTATCTGCACCCATCGGGACATCGTGATGGACTATCTGGACCGGCTATAGCAGGAAGAACAGCGCCAGGGTCAGCAGCGCCGGCGGTGCCTCCTCCGAGCCGTCCTGAAGCAGCAGAAGCAAAATGAGCAGAAGGATCAGGTCCCCGCTGTCCATGTTTTTGGGCAGCAGGCCGCCGAAAAAGCCCTTGAGCCCCGGCTCCCGGGGGCAGGGCGGCTCCGGCGGCCGGGGCGGCCTTTGCTCCGGGCAGGAGGGGGGCTGCTCCCGGCAGGGCGGCTCCGGTCCGGGAGGCGGCGCAGGCTTTGGGGGCGGGCCCGGCGGCTTCGGCCTCGGCGGCGGGGGCGGGGGATCCGGCACCCGGCTGCGCTGGAAGCTGCCGTCCTTTTGCGGCACATAGCGGTTATACATCACTCGTTCACCTGCCTGGAAAAAAGTTCGGCGCGAAGCGCTCCAGGGCCACGCTGGCCATGCGGGACAGGCGCGCCGCCTGTACCGCCCGGTCCAGCTTGGCCGCACGCTCCGGCCGCAGGAAGGGCTTCAGCGCCTGGAACAGGGCAAGCTGCTTGGGGTCGTCCCGGGTATTGCGGGATAGCTCCGTGAGCATCCGCAGGAGAGCCTCGCCCTCCATCCCCGGCGGCCCCTGTGGCGGCCCTGGGGGAGGTCCGGGAGGCGGCGGGGGAGGAGGCGCTTTTTCTCCCCGGGGCGGGGGAGGTCCGCTACCCCCCAGGCTCTGGGCCAGGGAAAGAATCTGCTGCATGGCCCCCGGGTCTCCCAGCAGCTGCCCCAGCTTCTCCTCAAACCCTTCCATTCCGGATGCCCCCCAGCGCAGCGCGGTAGAGCTCCGCGCCTCTGCCGTCCTGGACTAAGGGCCGCAGAAGGGCCTGGGCCTCCGCGCCTCTGCCGGAGGCTGCCAGGGCCATGGCCTGCTGCAGGGCCTCGCCGCCGGTTTCCTGGAGATAAGCGATCAGCGCCCGTCCCTCCGGACTGGCCAGCAGCCGGGCCGCGTCTGAAATTCCTAATTTTTTTTGCTCCATTCTCATCGCCTCCTGGCTGTTCGATTGCTACCATTAGCCTATGCCGCCGGGAGCAGAAAGGTGACAACTATGAAACTGCTCGTTTTGTCGGATTCCCACGGGGAGCTGCACGGGATGCGTCTGGCCTATCGCCGGGAGCAGCCGGACTATGTGCTGCACCTGGGGGACTATTTTGCCGATGGACAGGCCCTCCAGGAGGAATTTCCGGAGATGCGCCTGGTCCAGGTGGCCGGAAACTGCGACGCCTATTGCTTCAGCCCCAAGGCTGCCGCCACCCGGATCCTGCCCTTCGGCGGACTGACGGTCTATATGACCCACGGGCACCGGCAGCACGTAAAGCTGGGGCTTATGAATCTGGACTACGCGGCCCGGGAGGCCCGGGCGGACCTGGCTCTGTTCGGCCATACCCACGAGCCCTACTGTGAAAAAATAGACGGCCTGTGGCTGCTGAACCCCGGGACCTGCCAGAACAGCCGGGGCAGCTACGGCGTCGTTACCATCGAAAACAAAATACCAGACTGCAAGATCGTCTGGTTTCAGGATATGGAAACGGAGGATGGATTATGATTTTAGCCGTTGATATTGGCAATACCAACGTGGTCCTCGGGGGCGTCGAGGGGGAGAAAATCTGCTTTGAGGTCCGGCTGGCCACCGATCTGGTCAAAACCTCGGACCAATACTGCGCAGAGATGAAGCCCATGCTGGAGCTGTTCCATGTGGAGCCGGAGCAGATCGAGGGGGCCATCATTTCCTCCGTGGTGCCGCCGGTGCTGAACTCCTTTAAGTCCGCCATTCGGAAGCTGACCGGGAAGTCCCCCCTGGTGGTGGGCCCCGGGCTCAAAACCGGGCTGAATATTCTCATTGACAGCCCCGCCCAGGCGGGGGCCGATCTGGTGGTCGGCGCGGTGTCCGCCCTGCGGAAGTATCAGCCGCCTATGATCATTGTGGATATGGGAACCGCAACGACTATTTCCGTCCTGGACAAGAACGGGTCGCTTCTGGGCGGCAGTATCAGCCCGGGGGTAAAGATCTCCATGGAGGCCCTGACGGAGCGCACCGCTCAGCTGCCGGGCATCAGTCTGGATCAGCCCAAGCGGGCCATCGGCCGGAATACCATCGACTGTATGCGCGCCGGGATCATGTACGGTGCAGCCGGGATGGTGGATGGGCTTGTAGAGCGCATGGAGCAGGAGCTGGGGCAAAAGGCCACGGTCATCGCCACCGGCGGAATCGCCCGGTTTGTGCTCCCGCTGTGTAAAACGAAAATGATCTATGACGGGGATCTGCTGATCCGGGGTCTGGCCATTTTGTACCGGGAGAATCAGCGCCCTGCCGGGAACCGCTGATGACCAAGCGGTACGAAAAGGATCTGCCCTTCGCCCCGGACGAGACGTTATTTGCCCTGGCCCGGGACTACGGAACACCCCTGCAGGTCTATAGCGAGGCTTTGCTGCGCAGCCGGGCCCGGGCGCTCCGCCGGGCCTTTTCCTGGGCGGCAGCCTTTCAGAATTACTTCCCTGTGCGCGTCTGCGAAACCCCCGGAATTCTGGCGCTTCTGCACCGGGAGGGGATCGGCTTCCTCTGCGGCAACGCCGTGGAGCTGGACCGGGCCGCCCGGGCGGGAGCGTCGGGTGATGCGCTGCTGTTCGCCGCCGCCTTTCCCCGGGAGGCCGATCTGCGGGCGGCCTGCGCTCTGGGGGCGGTGATTTATCTGGACGATCTGCCGCAGCTGCAGCAAATGCTCCAATGGGGTCTGACGCCAACGACCCTGCTTCTGGGCGTCATTCTTCAGCCGGATGCCGGGCGCCCGTCTGCCTTCCGAGCGGAGACCCGGTTCGGCATGGGGCCGGAGGCGCTGGAGCAGGCCGTGCGCCTGGGCGCCTCCATAGGGGCCCAGATCGGGTTGCAGGTCTATGATGCAGGCAGCGCCGGGCCCGGCTACCTGGCCAGGAAGGCAGAGCTTCTTTTGCGGGAGAAGAGCCGGATCGAAGCCGAGACCGGGGTTCGGATCGGAATGCTGGATCTCGCCGGAAGCCTGCTGCCCCAGGACCGGCAGGGACAGCCGGTCTCCATAGAAGCGGAGGCCGAGGCGGTGCAAGCCGTTTTGGAGCACGCCGGGTGCGCCGGCCTGCCGCTCCGGACCGAGCTAGGCCGTTTTTTGACCGGACCCACGGCGCTCACCCTGACTCGGATCCTTGGGCTGAAGCAGGGGCGGCGCTGCACCCTGGGCCTGGATGCGTCCATGGCAGATCTGCCGAAGGTGGTCTTTTGCGGAACGCCCCACCACGTGGCGAAGCTGGGAGATTACGCCTTGGAGAATCGGAAAAGCTATTACCTTGTAGGCAGCTCCATGGAGCCGCTGGACCAGCTGGGCGGCAGGCGGATCCTGCCGGAGGTCCGGGCGGGGAATCTGCTGGTCTTTCACGGGACCGGCGCCTATACCACCTCCGCCGCCTGCAATTACGGCGGCAATCTCCGCTGTGCGGAGGTCCTGCTTCGCGAGAGCGGGCAGGTCGAGCTCCTACGGCCCAGAGAGCGGCCCGAGGAGCTGCGTTAGACCACAGTCAGCAGCACCAGCAGAAAGGTGAAGAGCACCGCCCCCGTGATCAGGGTCAGCCCGATCTCCAGCAGATCCGCCGCCAGCCCCAGGAGCTTTTTGGGATCCGGCCGGCTGGGCTGCGGCCTTCTGCGGCAGGCAGAGGCGGTAAAATAGTCCAGCCCGCTTTCCTCCGCCTGGGGCAGATACGGGGTCAGATCGATCAGAGCACCGGATTTTGCAGCTTTCATGGAATTCATGGTTCATACCTCCTGTTTCCTTGTGCCAATAGTATAGCAGAAGGTATGTCCCATAATTGGGACTCTTTCGGCAAAAAATACCGCCGGACCTCTCAGCACGGGAGGCCCGGCGGTTTTGCCTTACAGCTGATAAAGCGCCGTGTACTTTTCCGTCAGATAGCGGGTATAGGAATCGGGGTCAAAGGGGCCGCAGGCCCGCTCAAACAGCTCCTTCGGCTCATAGAGGCTGCCGTAGCGGTGGATATGGCTGCCCAGCCAGGCGGTCACAGGAGACAGGTCTCCCTGCTCCACCCGGTTCCACAGGTCCGGCACGTCGCGCTCCATGCAGGAGAGCATCTGCGCGCCGTATGCGCTGCCCAGGGCATAGGAGGGGAAGTAGCCGATGGCGCCTCCTGCCCAGTGCGAATCCTGAAGGCAGCCCTGCCGGTCGTCCGGCACGTCCAACCCCAGATACTCCTTATACAGCCGGTTCCAGGCCTGGGGAACCTCCTTCGGCGCAAGCTCGCCGGAAATCAGCCGCTTTTCCAGCTCATAGCGGACCATAATGTGCATACAATAGGTAAGCTCATCCGCCTCCGTGCGGATCAGAGAGGGCTGCGCCTTGTTCACCGCCCGGTAAAATTCGTCTGCCGTCACATCCGCAAGCTGCCGGGGGAAATACTCCCGCAGAATCGGAAACAAATAGGTCAGGAAGGGCTTGGAGCGCCCGATGAGGTTCTCATAGAACCGGCTCTGACTCTCATGGATGCCCATAGAAACGCCGCCGGCCAGGAAGGTCCCGTCATAAGCAGGATTTCCTCCCAGCTCATACAGGGCGTGGCCGCCCTCGTGGATCACGCTGTACAAAGAGGAAACCAGGTTGTCCTCGTAATAATGGGTCGTAATGCGTACGTCCTTCGTGTTGAACTCCGTGGTAAAGGGGTGCTCGGTTTCCGCGATTCCGCAGTGGCTCCGGTCAATGCCCAGAATCTCCATGAGCCGGTCGGAGAGCCGCTCCTGATCCGCCTTGGGATAGTGCCGGAACAGGAACCCGTCGTCAATGGCGGGGGCCGCTTTGATCTTTGCGATCAGGGGCACAATGGCCGCCCGGAGCTGGTCAAAAAAACGGTCCAGCGTCTGCATGGTCAGCCCCGGCTCATACTCGTTCAACAAAGCGTCATAGGGAGCCTTCTGCGGGTCGTAGTACCCGGCAAAGCGCCGGTTGGCCTCCACGATCTTCTCCAGATAGGGGAGAAACCGCTGAAAATCATTCTGATTCTTCGCGTCCTCCCAGACCGCCTGGGCGTCATTCACAAGGATCTGATAGTCCACATATTCCTTTGCAGGGATCCGGGAGAGCTTCTGGAACTCCCGCCGGAAAAGCTGAAGCTCCCGGCGCGCCGCCGGATCCAGAGCCTCTTTATGGGCCTCCAGGTACTCCGCCAGGGCGGCATTGTTCGAATTGGCCAGGAGATCATAGACCACCTGAGACAGCACGCCCATGGTCCGTCCGCGGCCCTCAGCCGTGTCCTTGGGGGCGGCCGTTGCAGCGTCCAAGGAGAGAACTCCCAGCGCATGATTGTAAGCGGAAATTTTGGCCTCCAGGTCCCGCAGGGCCTTCAGCGCAGCGTCAACAGAGGGGTATGACATAAGCATCATCCTTTCTTTTTTCTTATTGTAGCACAGACGCCGGGGTTTGTCATGTTTCTTTTCGGCGGTTCTTGCACTTTCCCTGCGAGTATGCTATAATACCAAGCAGAAATGCCAAATTGACCCCCAAAGGGAGGAAATACCGTGTTCTGGAAAAAATTCCGCAGCTTCTTTGTAAGTATTGGCAAGGGAATCCGCACCGCCAGCGCTTTCTGCTTCAAATATCGCAAGATTTTTCTGTCTGTCCCGGTTCTGGTGTGCGCCGTTTATCTGCTGCAATATAATCTGGGGCATCTGCCTGCCCGGGTGGGTCTGCTT
>CAKTIN010000096.1 GCA_934565775.1 uncultured Oscillospiraceae bacterium | reverse complement strand
AGTCTTCCATGAAAACACCCCCGTTTCCTCTATTATAGCAGAAACAGGGGCCTTTGGGTAGTTTTTTGACAGACTGGCTCCCGCTTTCGCTTTCCGAAAGCGGGAGTTCCTTGCTATACTGAAGGCGGGAGGCGCAAATGCGCCGCCCGCCCCCTGGCCTTACGGCTCCATATTGAGAACGATCTGCTTGGTTTTGGGGGTCAGCTGGTGATACCGCACCCCGGCGGAATCCATCATCCGCTTGGAGGCCACGTTGGAGGGCTCCCCGTCGTACTTATCCGACAGGTACACCACTTCCTTCACGCCGCTCTGAATGATGGCCTTGGCGCACTCGTTGCAGGGGAACAGCGCCACATACAGGCGGCTGCCCCGGAGGTCCCGGCCGTTTGCGTTCAGGATGGCGTTGAGCTCCGCATGGACCACATAGGGGTATTTCGTCTGCGCCCCCTGGCGGTCCCAGGGGTACTCGTCGTCCGAGCAGCCGTTGGGCAGACCGTTGTAGCCCGTGGAGATAATGATATTGTCCTGCGAGACGATGCAGGCCCCAACCTGGGTGTTGGGATCCTTGCTCCGCAGCGCGGCCAGCATGGCGACACCCATAAAATATTCGTCCCAGGTAATGTAGTCCTCTCGCTTCATTTTGCTCCCGCCCTTCTGTGTTTTGGATGAAAAAAGTATAGCAAACTCCGGGGAGCTTGTCAATCGGTTCCCGCGGCGGCAATCTTCACAAAGGCCCCGGCGAAGCAGCGGATGGCCTGTAGGGCCTCGGGCAGGGTATCCCCTGCCGCGCCGACCTCCACAATGAGGCTGCCGTGGGTGGCATGCTGGTTGTAGCGGTTGGGGGTGAGGGTGATGGCCCGGGTGATGCCGGGATAGTCCCGCTCCAGAAGCACCTGGAGCTTCAGCGCCAGGGAGAGATTCCGCTCCCAGTCCGGGTGCTCCAGGACCCCCTCGTCGCTGCCCACCACCAGCATCAGCCGGGCGGTGGATACGCCGCCGATGTCCACGGCGGTACCCCCCAGGTCCCCGCCGCTGTCCTCAAAGGCGTCCCGGTGAATATCCAGCACCGCCTGGATGGTGGGGTAGCGGGCCAGGTAATCCTCAATGACCTCCAGGGTCCGGGTGTAGGAATTGTTGTAGCTGGGATAGTCATTCAGCCCCCGGTCGTGCAGAACGGGGATCCCCGCCGCCTCCAGCATGGCGGCCAGCTCGTCTCCCACCCGGATCATGTTGTAGGCCGGGTCCAGGGTCCGGGCCAGGCTGTCCGGCTCATACTCCCAGCCGGGGCTCTGGGCGTAGCTCTCCGTAGCGTGGGTGTGAATAATCAGCACCCGGGGCTCCGCGCCGGAGAAATCCAGGTCCAGCGGGGCGGCGAGCAGGGCGGCAAGGTCCGGGCGGAAGGCGCCGCCGTAGTCGATGCGGATACCGGCGGCCTCCTCCGGGGTAAATTCGATGGGCTCCGGCGGGTCCGTAGGCGCCGGCTGCTCCGGCTGGGTCGCGGGGGGCGCGGTGGCCAGGGGCCGCGGGGGCTCCGGGACGGGCTGCGCCGGGGCCAGGGCGCCGGTTTGCAGGAACAGGAGGAAATTGGCGGTGCCGGGCCGGGTCAAAAGGTTCTCCGTATACCGGCGAAGCCCCGGTGCGCCGGAGCTGCTCTGCCGCAGGAGCAGGGCAAAAAGCAAAACGCCGATGCAGGTATTCCGGCACCGGCGGCGCCATTGATCCATGGGAGCCTCCTCTCTTGGGCGAATTAAAATCGGGCGGGTACGTCCCGCCGCAGATCATAATAAGATGTTTTTTGGTTAGAAAGCACCCATTTTTGTCCAAAAAAGTTCAGAAATTTCAGAAAGCCAAAGGCTCCCTTGTGGAAAGGGCGGGTGCAACCCGCAGCGGATCAAAATAGGACGCTTGCCGGTGGCAAGCGCACCACACAAAAATCTTTGATTTTTGATTGAGGGATTGTAAGCTATCCCGTTTTGAGAAGGCCTTCCATCAACCGCCTTTCTCGTTTTGCATCAGCGCTCAGTCGCTGCAACCTGCACTGCCCCCGGCGGGGCCCTTTCCTCTGGGGGAAAGGGCCGAAAGCCCACCGGGCTGCGGCCCGGACCCGGGGTCCTAGGCGGCGGTACGGGATAATTTCCAGGCAAAACTTGTAAGCCGCTACGTCGCACCGGCTTTGTTTCGACACGCGGCAGCGCTTGGCCGCGCACACGCCCGAAATGCACCGGGCAAAGTTTGACGGCAGTTGCACCGGGAGAGGTGCATCATGCCGCCCGATGGTGCCAAACATAACAAGATGGCGTTAGTTTAGAGCGAAAAATTCGCACGAATATGTGGAAATCTGAAGATTATAATTAGTACACGTCCAAATTTTAACTGAAAAGTTCGGAAATTTCAGAAGGCCAAAGGCTTCCTTGTGGAAAGGGCGGGTGCCGCTGGCGTCCGGGCCTTTCCGCGCCGCTTGTTCCGGAGGGAACTATGGCACCCCGGCGCCGGAGCGCCGCCAGCGGGGGCGGCTGGCCAGCGCCGCCCGGAGGTCCCGGAAGAAATCCTGAAGCACCTGGGTGCATTCCTCCTCCAGCACGCCGCCCTCGCAGGCCGGGTGATGGTTATAGGCCATGGAGAACAGATCACACACCGAGCCGCAGGACCCGGTCTTGGGATCCCGGGCCCCGTAAACCACCCGGGGAATCCGGGCGTTGATGATCGCCCCGGCGCACATGGGGCAGGGCTCCAGGGTCACATAGAGGGTGCACTGCCACAGCCGCCAGCCCCCCAGGGTCTCGCAGGCCTGGGCGATGGCCTCCAGCTCCGCATGCCCCAGGGCGGTCCGCCGGGCCTCCCGGTGGTTCTGCCCCCGGCCCACGACCCGGTCCCCCAGGGTAATCACGCAGCCCACGGGGACCTCCCCCTCGGCTGCCGCCTCTTTTGCCAGGTCCAGCGCCATGGCCATAAAATCATGATCTTCCATTGCTTGCCTCCTGATGTACTTGCATTTATCATAGCCCATACCGGGCTCCGGGTCAAGGCCTCTCCAGCAGGGCCTGGACCAAAACCCGCAGCTCCTCCGGCGCAAAGCCCCCACCCTCCCGGCGGCGCAGGGCGTTCTGCCGCTGGGCCACGGCCAGAGACTGGCTCAGAGCCCGGGCAAAGCCCCGGCTGTCTCCGGGGGCGGAGGGCACGCCGGTGAGCAAATAGTCCGTTGAGACGGAAAACAGCCTGGCAATTTTCACCAGCCGTTCGGCGGAGGGCTCCCGCCGGCCCTGTTCATACATCCCCACCGCGCTGCTGCTGACGCCCAGCCGCCGGGCCAGCTCCGACTGGCTCATTCCTGCGTCCCGGCGCAGCGCCGATATTCTTGCCCCTAGCATTGCTGTGCTTCCTCCCTTTCTCCCAAGGAACTGCTGCCTCCTAAGATACCAATAAAATCCTGCAAAAGAAAGGGAATTTGGGCTGCTTGTCTCCACAGAAAAAGATTTTTCTTTCCCGGGCCCGGGGGGGCTTGACAGCACACGGAATGTGTAGTATCATAATGGTAATATCTGGAAGATAAAAGATATTAGAAAGTACATAAATTGTCGAAATGGCCCGAGAGCGGTTCCCGCCCGCACCTGGCTGACAGTTCCGGATAGGTTCGCCCGATCCAGGCCCAGTGCCTGAAATTCACCAAGGAGAATGGAGGACCTTGAAATGGAACAGCGGATACCCAGATCCTGCCGGGGGGCGGATTTACTGCCCCGGGACCGCCAGACGGACAGGCCCGCCGGGCGCTGTCCCCGGTGCGGCGGAGAGCTCTATGGCCGGGAGCTCCTTTGCCGGGATTGCCGGAGGCGGCCATGACCCTTCAGGAGCTGTCCGCCGACTATGAGGCGGCGGCGGAGCTCCTGCGCCGGCGGCTGTCGCTTCTGCGGCGGGCCCTGGCACAGGAGACAGACCCGGAGGCCCGATGGCGCCTCCAGCGGCGCATTGCCGCATTGACCCCCTTGCTCACGGAGATGAACCTCCTGGCGGAGTACACGGCCAGGTACTACGAAAGGGGGTACTACCGGGATGCGAAATATCGAGTATAGCGGCTATTTGGGGCCGTATCTGCCCCAATCCATCCAGAAAAAGCGGGTCGCCAACGTCATTGACCGGGAGCTCACCCCCCTGCAGCGGGAGGCGCTGGTGGGGTTCTATCTCCAGGGAAAGACCATCACCGACATGGCCCGGGAGCGGGGCGTAAACAAAAGCACCATTTGCCGGAATCTCAAGCGGGCGGAGGCCCGGCTGCGGCGCTATTTGCGTTACTGACCCCGCAGATTTTACGAAAACAACCGGACGGCGTTGTGCAGGTTGACAAAATGTGTGAAAATTCTGTTAAAAAGATTGAGCGGAATGCGGGATTGCATTTTTTGTAAAATTCCTGTATACTGTCCCAAGTAAGCAAATCCACCATGGAGCTGCGAGGAGGGACGAGTCATGCGGAAGGTCACGCTGTGTACCGGGCGCACGATTCGTGTTTCTTTTTCTCAGCTTCACCGGCATCGTTGCCGGGCGGGGGCAAGGACCAAGGTCTAATGCCCCTATTGGGGGTATTGTTTCTTTCTTCCTTTCTCTCGTGCCGTGGCAATCGTTGCGGATAAAGTAGAGAAAGGAAGTTTTTTATGGCAAAAGACAAGAAAACCGTGGGGCAGGAGCCCATTTATGACGCCCGCACCCTGGGAACCCCCAGAATGCTCCTGCTGGGTCTGCAGCATATGTTCGCCATGTTCGGCGCAACGGTGCTGGTGCCCGCCATTACCGGACTGAACGTCTCCACCACCCTGTTCTTCGCAGGCCTGGGCACGCTGCTGTTCCACCTCATCACCGGCCGGAAGGTGCCCGCCTTCCTGGGCTCCTCCTTCGCCTTCCTGGGTGCTTACGGTCTGATGACCGGCTCCGGCCAGCAGATCCCCCTAACCTACTCCGGCTTCGGCGTGGCTGTGGCCGGCCTGGTTTATCTGGTGCTTGCCCTGCTCTTTAAGGTATTCGGCGCCAAGAAGGTCATGCGCTTCTTCCCGCCCATCGTGACCGGCCCCGTCATTATTGCCATCGGCCTGACCCTGTCCGGCACGGCCATCGGCAGCTGCTCCGCCAACTGGCTGGTGGCTCTGGTCGCCATCGGCGTGGTCGTCGTGTGCAACATCTGGGGCAAGGGCATGGTCAAGATCGTCCCCATCCTGCTGGGCGTAGTCGCCTCCTATGTGGTGGCCATGATCGTGGACCCCGCCGCCCGGGCAACTCTGGCGGAGAATGTCGCATCTGCCAAGTGGATTGGCCTGCCGGTCATCTGGGAGAACACCGCCCTGTCCATCTTCGGCAAGGACTTTGACGGCGGAATGCTCCTGACCGCCATTATCACCATCGCCCCCATCTCCCTGGCGACCATCGTGGAGCACATCGGCGATATGTGCGCCATCTCCTCCACCGTGGGCAAGAATTACGTCGCTGACCCCGGCCTGCACCGCACCCTCCTGGGCGACGGCCTGGCCACCTCCCTGGCCGCGCTGTTCGGCGGCCCTGCCAACACCACCTACGGCGAAAACACCGGCGTGCTGGCTCTGAGCCGGGTGTACGATCCCAAGGTCATCCGTCTGGCCGCCGTGTTCTCCATGCTCCTGTCCTTCTGCCCGAAGTTCGCGGCGATCATCGTGTCCATGCCTGCCGCGACCATGGGCGGCGTGAGCCTGGTGCTGTACGGCATGATCTCTGCGGTGGGCGTCCGGAACGTGGTGGAGAACCAGGTGGACTTCACCAAGAGCCGCAACGTGCTCATCGCCGCGCTGATCCTAGTCCTGGCCATTGGCCTGAAGTACGGCACCGGCGACGTGGGTGGCATCGCCTTCGCGGTGGGCAATGTGCACATCACCCTGTCCGGCCTGGCTGTGGCGGCTCTGGTGGGCATTCTCCTCAACGCCATCCTCCCCGGCAAGGACTACGAGTTCGGCACCGATCTCCAGGGCGACACCTCTGTAAACTTCAAGGTGTAAGCCGGAACCTTAAATCCAAGCGCCCCTCCGTGCAGGAGGGGCGCTTTCAGTCTGTCAAAAAACTACCCAAAGGCCCCTGTTTCTGCTATAATAGAGGAAACGGGGGTGTTTTCATGGAAG
>CAKTIN010000095.1 GCA_934565775.1 uncultured Oscillospiraceae bacterium | reverse complement strand
GTCAGGTTGGCGGCAGCGGTAGCGATCTCCATGTCGATGCCGCGCTCTTCCTGGTTGCCCCACTCGGGCATATCTGCCTCGCTCATGACCGCTTCCTTCACACCCCAGGTATCGGTGGAGGTGGGAGCGATAATGGGCATCTGCAGATCGGCATCCGCCTGCGCCAGTGCGGCGGCGCGGACGCGATCCAGGGTGGAGGCCACATACTCGTAGCCATAGCCGACCGCAGCGGTACCAACGTTCATAACGATGGACTCGGCAGGAACGCCCAGGCCCTTCATCATGATGTTCAGCTGCTTGGCCAGGTTGATGTCGTCTGCGGACTCCGCGCCGACCTTCTGGCCATAGGCCAGAGCGACGGAGGCGCCCACAGCCTTATAATCTTCTTCACGGGCGGACAGAACGATGATGTTCTTGCCCTGGAGCGCTTCGGCAACCTTCGTAAAGAGTTGGCCGTCCTTCTCCACATTCTTGCAGCCCATCACGGCGATGGGCATCGTGACCACATCGGCCACAGCTTTTGCGTCAGCGACGCACTCCTCCACGGAGCGGTTCACACCGTTGGGATCCGCAGACTCAAAGTGCAGCACCAGGAAATCTGCGCCCTCCATGGTCTCCGCCTTCTTGGCGTAGTCCGCCATGGTCTCGCAGCCGGCGTAGAACTCCTTCAGGGCCGGAGCCGTCCACTCCTTGGCCAGATCGGAGACCTCGACGCCGATCTTCGGCGCATTCTCAATGGGTGCGTCGAAGGTGTAGAAGGGCAGAACATTCTGCCCGCCGATAACGGTAGCCTTCTCACCGGTACCCAGGGTCACCGCGTTGATCTTCGCGTTGAACACCTGTTTCTTGGGAACGAAAGACATAGTAAGTTATCCCCCTTGTGATATGTTTGGATATAGAGTGCCGGGTCAGATGCCCAGCTTTTGCATAATTTGCGCCAGCGTCTGCTTCACAGGTGTCGAATCCGGCACCTTGGCGCTGGGCTTGCCCTCGCAGTCGCAGCGGTAGACCGTCTCATCCTGAGGCAGAACGCCCACCAAATTCAGACCGCGTGCTTCAATCTCCGCCTTGACCGCGTCGTCCAGGACGCCGCCGGGTGCGCGGTTTACGATCAGGCAGACACGGCCGGGCTTCAGCTCCAGCTCTCCTACCATCTCGTTGATCCGGCTCACGGCCTGAATGCCCCGGCGGGAGCAGTCCGACACCAGCAGGAGAGTATCCACATGGGGCAGCGTGCCTCTTGCGATATACTCCAGCCCCGCCTCATTGTCGATGACCGTGTAGCGGTAATGCCCCACATACTTATCCAGTTGCGTTTTGAGCACGCCGTTCACGTAGCAGTAGCACCCTTTCCCCTGAGTGCGGCCCATGACCAGCATATCAAAATCGTCCTCTTCGATCAGCGCGGAGTTAAATTTAAATTCGGCATAATCCGCCTTGCTCATTCCGGGAGGAATGGGACTGACGGCAGCCAGCTCGGCATGGGCGATCTCCTCACGGATCTCCCCCAGTGTGGTGTCCACCTCTACCCCCAGGACCTCATTGAGGTTGGAGTTGGCGTCGGCATCCACAACCAGGACGGGCGTCTGGTTCTTTTTCACCAAATAGTCCACGATCATGCCGCAGATTGTGGTCTTTCCCACGCCGCCCTTACCGGCTACAGCAATGGTATGTGTTGCCATAGAAAACGCTCCTTGGGCCCAGCGGGCAAGCCCGCTGGGCTGTAAATATAGAGATTAGACCTCGCTGAGCAGGCCGGCTTCCTTGGCGATCAGGGCCACATCCTCGTACTTGTTCAGAGCGTACAGGTGGATGCCGTTGATGCCGCAGGCGCGGTACTCGTCGATCTGACGGATGGTATACTCGATACCGGCCGCCTTGAAGCTGGCCTTCTTGCCCTCCACGTCGGCGTCGAAGCAAGCCTCGTCGCCCTTGGCGGTCTTGAGACCCACGGAGAAGGGGTTCGGGAAGATCCAGTTCTTGGAGATGATCTCGCACAGCTCACGGGGCATGACACAGCCGTTCCGGGACAGAGCCATGTTGATGGTAGCGGCCTGGTCCAGAATGGGCATGATACCCACGTCCACGGGCAGCCAGATTCCGGCGGCGCGGATGGCGTCCAGCCAGTAGCGGAACTGATCCATATCCCAGCACAACTGCGTCATGATGTAGTCCGCGCCGTTGTCCTGCTTCTGCTTCAGGAAGGCGATGTCCGCATCCAGGCTCCGGCAGGCAATGTGCCCCTCGGGAGAACCAGCCACGGCGATGGTGAACTTGTCGCCGAACTCCTGCCGGACGAACTTCACCAGCTCAGTGGCATAGTGCAGATCGCCGCCGGTGCCCTTCCAGCCGAAAGGCAGATCGCCCCGGAGCGCCAGCATATGGTCAATGCCGTGATCCAGATACTTCTGCAGCTGCTCCTTGATGCCCTCTTTGGTGTTGCCAATGCAGGTAAAGTGCGTCACAGGGGTGCACTTGCCGTCCTTGGCAATCTTGTCCAGGACCTCCAGGTTCTTACCGACGTTGGTGCCACCGGCGCCGTAAGTGCAGGAAATATAGTCAGGGTTCAGGCTATACAGCTTTTCCAGCACGCCGCCCTCGCCGCAGAGCTTTTCCATACCGGCGTCCGTCTTGGGAGGGAAAACCTCGAAAGAGAAAGCGCTTCTCTGCTCAAAAATGTCTGCTACGCTCATAATGTATTTACCTCCTAATGTAAATCACGAGTTATGCGTAACTCGTCCGGGCGCAATTCGACCCATAACGATACAACTATATCGTATCATAAAGCGCCGAAAAATTCAACCTCTAACTGCCAAAAAATCTGCTTATTTTGGGCTTCGCGCCGGTCTGATATCCATATCTAGTCCTCCACCGGTGTAAAGATGAATTTTTGCATCAGCCCCTCACACAGGGCATGGACCGTCACGCCCCCGTCCGCCAGGGGCTCCGGCGTCAGCTCCACGCTCTTTCCCTTCAGAAGTCCGCGCACATACGACACCGGGTCGTCCGTCTCCACCTCCCGGAAGAAAACGTCCCGCATTTGATTGTTTTTGCAGCAGTTCAGAATCTCCTGCACCATTTCATAGCACGGCAAAGCACACACCTCCTTTTCCTATATTTTAGCACAGCGCACCGCTGGCGAAAAGGGTCGAGACGGTTGCGTTTTCGGAAAAATTGTGCTAGCATGGAGGAAAAGGAGGTGCGGCCAATGCCCCACTATTCATTTTTTCAAAACCGGGAGTGCGAATACTTCCCTTGCCACCCCACAAAGGACCCGGAGAATTTCAACTGTCTGTTCTGCTACTGCCCCCTGTACGCCCTGGGAGAGCGCTGCGGCGGCGGCTTTACCTACACCGCCGGTGGGATCAAGGACTGCTCCGCCTGCCTGCGGCCCCATCGCCGGGAGAACTATGACGCCATCCTGGCCAAAATGCCGGAGCTGCTGGAGCTGGCAAAAAAGAAATAGGCCGCGCCGCCCGCAGGCGGCGCCGGATCAAAGCAACGGGGCCGCCTCGGATGAGGCGGCCCCTTCAAATTTTGGTGCGATGTCTTGCGGTTTACTTTTTGCAGCGCCAGAGGAACGTCACCATCTGCGCTCTGGTGCAGCCCTCGCCGGGGCTGAAGGTGGTGCTGCTGGTGCCCATGGTGATCCCGTTCTCCACCGCCCACAGCACCGCATCGGTATAGTAGGTATCCGGGGCGACATCAACAAACGGGTTGCTGCTGCCCGGCGCCGGGGACTGCTCCGCACGCCACAGAAGGGTGATCGTCTGTGCGCGGCTGCACTCCAGATCCGGGCTGAAGGTGGTGCTGTCGGTGCCCTTGGTGATTCCGTTCTCCACTGCCCACAGCACCGCGTCGTAATAGTAGCTGTTGGCCGCGACATCGGTAAAGGGCATATCCGTGCTCTTCGGCGCGGGGCACCCCGCCGCTCTCCACAGGAAGGTGATCGCCTGGGCTCTGGTGCAGTAGGCATCCGGAGAGAAGTGGGTCTCGTCGGTGCCGGTGGTAATCCCCTCCCCGGCGGCCCAGAGAACCGCGTCCTCATAGTAGATTCCCTCGGGAACATCCACAAATTTGCCCGTGGCAGGGATCGCCTGGGTCTGCCGGTAGGCGCAGTCCTCGCAGGTGTGCTCCCGCTCCCCCTTCTGCCCCGCCGTGGGTTCCCGCAGGACCGTCCAGGCGCCGAAGCGGTGGGCCGTTTCCGCGACCGTCACCTTGCCGCAGAGGGTATACTTCCGTTCATGGGTCGTCTCCGTCGTCACCCATTCCGGCACGCAGCCTTCCGCATGATGCTCCGGATCCGGTTCGCCGTAGGCGGTCTTGCAGTCCTCGCAGACGGCCTTTTCCGTGCAGGTCGCCGTACCGCCGTGGCAGGCCTTGGTCTCCCGGTGGCCCTCATCCCGGGCGCAGACCCGGGTATGGGTATCATTGCCGTTGGAGGTCCATTCGCCAAAATCGTGGCCCAGGGCATTGCCGGAGGTAAAGGTCGCCTCGCCCTCGGTGCCCTGAGAGCTCAGGCCGCAGGCGGCGCAGGACTTGTAGTAGACCGCGCTCCCGGTGCAGGTCGCAGCGGATTTCAAATATTCATCCTGAACCGTTTCCGCCGTAAAGCCGTGGGCTGCCAGCTCACCGTAAGAAGCCTTGCAGTCCTCACAGACGGCCTTTTCCGTGCAGGTCGCCGTACCGCCGTGGCAGGCCTTGGTCTCCCGGTGGCTCTCGTCCCGGGCGCAGACCCGGGTATGGGTATCATTGCCGTTGGAGGTCCATTCGCCAAAGTCGTGGCCCAGCGGCTTGCCATTCTCGAAGGTTCCCGTTCCCTGCGCGCCGCAGGTGGAGCAGGACTGATAGTACACCGCCGGACTTGTGCAGGTCGCGGCAGACTTCAGCCGGTACTCGTTCAGCTGATTGACAAAATGGTGCGGGCCAAGCTCGCCATAGGAGTGGAAGCAGACCTCGCAGAGGGCCGGGGCCAGGCAGTCCGCCGTGCCGCCGCAGTGGGCGCCCCGGTCCACTTCCAACTGGCAGCAGGTATAGGCTCTCCAGTGACTCTCGCCGTCCAGCTGCCAGTCCCCTGGCCACGCGGCATGGTTGTTTGGATTCTTATCTCCGGCTGTAAACGTCGCCTCGCTGTCCGTCCCCTTGGAGGACAGGCCGCAAATCGAGCAGGACTTGTAATAGACCGCCGGGGACAGGCAGTTTGCCGCCTTGCGCAGATGCTCGGTGACTGCGAGCTCCGCCGTGAAGTCGTGCTCCGTGATCTGGCGCTGGCAGACATCGCAGCGGTGATCTCTATCCCAGTCGTAGTGATCGAGCAGCTCCGTCTCCGCCCCGCAGATTCCGCAAACCCGCCAGTGGCCGGATTGGTTGCCCTGCCATTGGCCATAGGAGCAGTCAGCGGTTTCAATATGGCTCCCATCCCGGGCACAGACCCGGCTGTGGGTGCCGTCATCGTTAGAGGTCCAGGCCCCGAAGGCATGGCCCAGGACGTTGCCGGACTCGAAGGTCGCCTCCCCGGCCGTCCCCTGAGAGGTCGCTCCGCAGACCGCGCAGGACTTGTAATAGACCGCCCTTTCGGTGCAGGTCGCGGCAGATTTCAGGTACTTTTCCTCTGCGGCTTCCACCGTGAAGGTGTGGGGCTTCAGCTCCCCATAGGGCTGGCCGCAATGGTCGCATACGGCCCGCGCTGCGCAGGTCGCATTCCCGCCGGAATGCTCCCGGATGGTGACATTCTTGGACACGCTGACCCGATACCCCTCCGCCGTGGAAGCAGAGGCGATAAAGCGGAAGCCGGTCTCGCCCTCCTGGTAGAACTTGGCCGGGATCGTACCCGTACAGAGGCCGTCCACCGGGGTGATGGGCTCGCCGTCGCCGGCATAAGGGAACTCATAGCTGTAGCTGGGATTGGTGCAGCCCTCCGGCAGGCGGAAGGAGAAGGTAAAGTCCTGGGTACGGCACACGGTATCCGGGCTGGTGATCGTGAGTTCGGGGATGGCCTTGCGTTCGGTTTTGCTGCCGCAGAATTCGCACTCGCCCCAATACTGGCCGTTTTCTGTCTGCCACTGGTAGGAATGGGACGAATGGACGGTCACAGTAAGCGTCGTGGAATTGCCCGCCTTGTCCGTGGCAACGACGGTCTGTGGTGTTCTCGCGTCGGTGAGGGTGATCTGGCCCTGTTCGTTGGGGGTCACGGCCTTGCCGTTGACGGTCACGGTGTCCAGATACAGGTCGGTTACGGTGAGGGTCTTGTCGCCCTCGCCGCAGAAAACGTCGCCATTCTTCGCGCCGGTGATCGCCGGGGCAGTCTTGTCGATGATGATTTTCTCCGTGCATACAACGCCATAGCGAGCAAG
>CAKTIN010000094.1 GCA_934565775.1 uncultured Oscillospiraceae bacterium | reverse complement strand
GACAAGGCCCAGACGCTGAAGGACCTGGCACAGCAGGAGCAATAATTGCCTATATTGACACGCGCCCCCGTGGTCCGCAAGACCCGGGGGCGCGTTTTATCGGAGCAGAAGATACAAAAATCCGGCGGTCTGAAGCGCAAGGAAAAGCGGGACCAGGATTGTGAACTTCCTATGCCGCGTCTTGTGGCGGAAAAGGTACATTCCCATCAGACTGCCCAGGCTGCCGCCCAGCGCCGCCACCAGCAGCAGCGTCCGCTCGGGGATGCGCCAGGATTTTCTTTTTGCCCGGCGCTTGTCCGCATACATAAGCAGAAGCCCCAGCACATTCATTAGTAGCAGGTATGGAATCAAATATCGCATAGACGATGAGTTCCTTTCCAAATAGGGGGTATTTCTGTGAAAAAAGTGCTAATTTGTCTGATCCTAGTCAGCCTGGCAGCCCTGTCCGGCTGCGCGGGAGGCGAGACGATGGAGACCGTGGCGGATGTGCTGCCGGAGAACGTACCGGCCAGCCAGCCGCTGAATCTCTATTTTGAAATTCCGGAGGATGCGGCCCAGGCGGCAGACGCCGTGGAGGGGACAAAAATCTATGAGCAGCGGGAGGGCAAGTATACCATCACCCAATCCAGCAGCCTCTGCGGCGTTGAGACGGCGGTCAAGCAGCTCACGGGTTACACCTATGAGAAGCTCGCCCCGGTCAAGACCCGGCAGTCCGGCATGGACCGGTATGACTTCGTCTGCACCGCCGCCAAGGACGGCGGGCTGTATATCTGCCGGGGGGCGGTCTTTTCGGATGGGAGCCGGTGCTACAGCCTTCTCATGGAAACGCCGGAGCAGGAGGCGGGAGCCCTTCAGGCCTGCATGGACCGGGTCTTTGGGAAGATCGCCTTCAGCGAGGATGAGGGCTTCTAAAGCAGGGACTGCACCAGGCGGGAAAGCCGGCCCATGGGCTCTGCAAAATGTCCGCCCTCATTCCAGGTAAACCGGACCGGGCAGCCCTGCCGCTCCAGAGCCGCCGCAACGGCCAGGGTATCGGCCGCAACGGATTTCATCCGGCGGTTTCTGGCGTGGGTCTCCCCACGGCCCAGAGACAAGGCGCAGGCGGCCGGGCGCAGCACCGGCGTTTTTTCCATATAGGCGGCAAATCCGTCAAACCAGGCGGAGCCGGAGGCGCTGGCGCAGAAGGAAAAGCAGCTGCATCTTGTCAGGGCGTATAGGGCGAACATTCCGCCGAGAGAGTATCCGGCGATCCCCAGCCGGTCCGCCTCTAGCCCAAGCCGAGCCAGGGCAGCCTCCGCTGCCGGCAGGAGACTGCCGGTGAGCCGGGCCAGGAAAGCGTCCCCCTGTCCCAAGAATTCCCCGCCGTTGCGGTGAACGCCCTGGGCGGGCCAGGGCGTCAGATCCCGGTTCCAGTCCAGACCCATGGGGAGGACCAGCGCGCAGGACTCAGGGGGGAGAGCCGCATACAGCGCCCTGCCGTCCTCCGGCTCCACAAGGGCGCACAGAAGGGGCATGGGCCCCGCTGCCTCCGGCAGAAGCAGGAGGCAGCCAGCCTCCGGGAGAAGAAGCTCCATTTCATCACATCCCAAAAAGCGGCGCATCGAAATCGAATTTCGTTGCGCCGCATTCTTTATTGCCAGCGATACTGCTGCTGTGCGGGGCGCGCGGGCTGGGGCTGAGAGGCAGCCGCCGCCAGATAGGCGGCGGTATAGGTGCACCAGACCTTTCCCATAGCCAGCGCGTCGATCGCCAGCTCCGCAGCCCCCCAGAGGGCGATGCACAGCAGACTCTGGGCAACTGGGGAAAGGGGAACCGAAACGTTCAGAAGCGCCAGAATCAGGTCCAGCTGGAGCAGCGCGCCGGAGAGCAGCCGCAGGAGCCAATACCACCAGAAGTGCAGGTCCAGCAGGAAGAAGGCCCCGGTCCGGCCTCGCATGAGCATCCGGCACCGGCGCAGGTGCAGAAGGTTGGGCAGAGCCGGATCCGAAAACAGGCTGAAATACATGAGCCGGTAGCGGTAGAAAAAGAGCAGATAGCTCACCAGAAACGCCACGGCCATAATGCCCATCATGGGGCCCAGCAGCCCATCGGGGAGCTGCTGGGTCTTGGCGATTTCCATCAGCTGATCTGTCCGGCCCAGGAAATAGACGCTGAGAAAGATCATGCTGGCGAAGAAATACAGTAGATAGCCGATGGACGCTACGCAAAAAACAAACAGCAGCGTCATGCCCAGCACCTTGGTCCACAGGCGGAAGCCGGAGAGGATGGTCCTCGCCTCGGTGGGCTGGTGGTTTACCGTATCGAGAACATATTTGGTATAGCCCGCGTACCAGAAGGGGGTCATTAAAACCGGCAGCAGGGAGACCACCACCTGCGCCGTGTCCAGCATGGATGCGGTGCTCATTCCGGACAGGCCGGACAGGCCGCTCATCCACTTCTGAATCAGCAGGGTAGCGCCAATGAGCAGCAGCTCCAGGGCTACCAGAGGCAGCGCGTAAACCAGCCCCATTTTTCCGGCTGGGTATTGGGCCTCCCGCAGGGAGGCGTCTGCGGTCCGCTCCAGGGCGGAAATTGAAAACTTCTGCATAAAAACATCCCTCATGGCGCATTTGCGCCGCTTTCCATCAGAGGCAGCGGGGTGGAAACCGCTGCTTTGTGTATTGTTTTATTGTAATGGAAATTCGTAAAAATAGCAAATCAAATTTGTAGACGTTTTGTAAATTCTGTGGTATGATAGGGTAAATATGATTTACGGGAGGGATTCCCTTGGAGCTGGGAGAACGCATTCGTCAAGCGCGGATTGGGGCCGGTCTGTCCCAAAGGGCGCTGTGCGGGGAGCAGATTACCCGGAATATGCTGTCTCAAATCGAAAACGGGACCGCCCGCCCCTCCATCGACACCCTGCAATACCTGGCCGCCCGGCTGAACCGGCCGGTGAGCTGGTTCCTGCAGGAGGACGCGGTGGACTCTGCCGGAACCGCCTGCCTACGCAAGGCCCTTGGCCTGTATGAGGCGGGGCGGTGGGAGGAGGCCCGGACTGTCCTGCTGACTTATGCTTGGGGAGATGCCCTGCTGGATCCGATGGCGGCGCTGCTCCTGGCCCAGTGCGCCCTGGCCATTGCCCGGCAGTCGCCTGCGGAGGATGCTGCCGCCGCTCTGAAGGAGGCGGAGAAGGCCTCCGGCCGGACGACTCTGGGCGGAGAGGGGCTCCAATGGGCCCTGTACTGGGAGCGGTGCCGCCAGGCCGGGGCACTGCTGCCGCCCGGGGACCGGCTTGCCCCGGAGGAGCGGCTCCTTCTGGCCCGGTTCTGCCTGGACCACGAGGGCGCGGGCACTGCCGCAGCCCTGCTGGAGGAACAAACCGGCTGGGAGGCCCGGATGCTCTTAGGAGATGCCTTCCAGCGCATGGGGGCACCCTCCCAGGCAGCCGGAGCCTATGAGCAGGCCCTGGCCTTCGCCGGAACCGAAGAGGAAAAGACGGCTCTGTATCCCAGGCTGGAGGCGGCCTATCTGGCCCTGGAGGACTACAAAAACGCTTATTATTATGCAAAAATGCAGAAAAAATAGAAAAATCCCGGGCAATAAGCCCGGGATCCTTCATTCTGTTTCAGATTGCTTTCAGCGCCTTGACGAAATCCGGGCGGGACGGGGCTTTGAAATAGGCGGAGCCCGCGACCATGACATTGGCGCCGTGAGCGGCGCAGACCTTTGCGGTTTCCACGTTGACGCCGCCGTCCACCTCCAGGTCGCAGGTGGGGTTCTGGGCGTCAATATACTGCCGGACGGTCTGGAGCTTCGGCATCATGTCGGCCATAAATTTCTGCCCGCCGAAGCCGGGCTCCACACTCATCACCAGGATCAGGCCGCACCGGGACAGATAGGGCAGCACCGCCTCCGCCGGGGTCTTGGGCTTGATGGAAATGGCGGGGGTCACGCCCAGCGCGGCGATTTGGTCCAGGGCTGCTAAGTTATTTTCCTGGGTGTCTGCCTCCACATGGATGGTCAGAATGTCCGCCCCGGCCTTGCAGAAGCGCTCCACATAGCGAATGGGCCGGTCGATCATAAGATGCACGTCCAGCGGCAGGGGAGAGATGGGCTTGATCGCCTCTACCACCGGCAGTCCAATGGAAATATTGGGGACAAAGGAGCCGTCCATCACGTCCACATGGACCAGGTCGGCGCCGGCGGCGCCCAGCTCCCGAATATCCCGCTCCAGATTGACAAAATCTGCCGAGAGGATCGAAGGAGAGACTTTAATCATATTCATGCGTCCTTTTCTATTGTATTTTTATCAATTCTACCACAGCGGAAAGAAAAATGCAAGAAATTCCTGCTTTGGAGAAGATTCCCGGAATGAACCGGCGGCGGTAGGTCATACTATTGCCGTACCCAGCCGGAACCGCTCTGCGGCTGCCGAAAAAATTTGAGGAGGAAACCCAAATGTTCTGCGACAAGGCTAATAAATGTATCGAATGCACCGTCCGCCAGTGCGCGCACCACTGCGACGACGCCAACTACTGCTCCCTGGATAAGATCCGGGTGGGCACCCATGAATGCGACCCCACGGTGGAGCAGTGCACAGACTGCCTGTCCTTCGCCAAGAAGTAAAAAGGCAAGCTGGGGCGGCTCGTTCGCCCCAGCGTTTTTTAAAGCCCCGCCTCTTCCGCCATCTGGGCGACCATCTCCCGGCCGAAGCGCAGAATCATGACCTGCTGGGCCGGAGAAAGCAGGGCAAAGCGCGCCCCGGGCTCCAGATTTAAGGAGCCGGTAAAATGCACCGCCTTCAGCGCGGTAAAGATCCGGTCCCACCGGAGATTGCCGCTGCCTGGGAGCAGATGCAGGTCCGGCGTTGCCCGCTCGTTCTTGGGAAACGGTCCGTAGTTGTCATTGAGATGGACCACCCCCAGGTCGGAGCCGTAGGTCAGGATCATCTCCGCCGGATCGTTTCCGGAGAGATTGGCATGGCCGGTATCCACACAGAATTGCACGCCCTGCCCGCCGATCCGCTGCCGCAGATCCAAGTAATCTGCCGCTGATGCGTAGGGGAAGGGGAAATCTCCGGGGCGGTGCAGCTGGCGGTAATCGAACATATTCTCCAACTCCAGGGTAATCCCCAGGGCCGCAGCCTCCGGCGCCAGGCAGGCAAACCATTGGGCGCCCCAGACGTGGATGCGCTGGCGCAGGGCCTCACTCACCATGGGATAGAAGTACATGGGCGGATGAAACACCAGCCGGGTGCAGCCCAGAATGGCACAGCACCGCAGGGTGCGCCGGTAAATTTCAAAGGGCGGCTCAAAGGAGAAATCCTCCGGCACGGCCTGCTCCCAGCTGGCGTGGGCCTGCCAGACGGATAGGCCCCGATCCCGTACCTTTTTCGCCAGAGCCGCAGACCAGGCCTCCCAGTCCTCCCGGCGCAGGGGAGAGCCGGCGGGACGGCTGACGGTGTGGATGGGGAAGTCGATCCGGCGATAGCCTGCGGCGGCGGCCAGGTCCAGACTGGACTCCAGGGTGTCCTCCCGCAGACAAAAGCTCAGGGAGGTGCTGATGGGATTTTTCAAAAATAACACTTCCATTTTCTGCATTGTTTTTGTATAATATTCTCGCGAGTTTTATGATACTCTTTTTTTCGGAATTTTACAAGAGGGGAGGCGTCCGGAATGAAAAGTGAGAAGAAAACCGTCCGTCCCACCGGAAAGCTCCGGCTGATGCTCCGCACGATCTCCTCTTTGCACGTCCCGGTGTATGCGGCCAACGCCTCCTATTTTATCATTTTGGCGATTTTTCCGGCGCTGCTGCTTCTGCTCAGCCTGCTGCGGTACACGCCGCTCCGGTATGAGTATCTGGTGGCGGTGCTGGATGGGCTGATCCCGGAGACCCTGATGCCCGCCGTGTCCCGGGTGATTTACAGCGTATATGAGAGCAGCAGCACCACCCTGGTCTCCGTTTCTGCGGTGATGGCCCTGTGGTCCGCTTCCCGGGGCATTTACGGGATCCTGGTGGGGCTGAACAAGGTTTACGGCGTCCGGGAGGACCGTGGATATCTGTATACCCGGACCATCAGTATTTTTTACACCTTTCTCTTTATCATCGTCCTGTTGGCGACCCTGGCGCTCCACGTCTTTGGGCAGACGATCCTGTCCTATATTCCCAGAAGCAGTAACCCCGCTGTGCAGTTCCTGCTGGACTTGATTCCGATTCGCTTTTTCCTGCTGCTGGCTATGCAGACGGCGCTGTTTACGGGGATGTTCATGATTTTCCCCAACCGAAAGAACCACTTTCTGACCTCTCTGCCCGGGGCGCTGTTCGCCTCCTTGGGCTGGCTGGTATTTTCGGACCTGTTTTCCAAGTATGTGGCCGTCTTTGGGGACTCCTCTGCCATTTACGGCAGCGTCACCTCCATTGCGCTGGCCATGCTGTGGCTGTATATTT
>CAKTIN010000093.1 GCA_934565775.1 uncultured Oscillospiraceae bacterium | reverse complement strand
TGGGTGAGCATGATAGGGACGGCTCTGGCCTTTACCATTGTGGGCAAGCGGCCTCTGAAGCAAATGCTGCCGTCCATTCTTCTGTACCCCCTGTTTACCGCCTCCTGGTACCCCCTGCATATTCTGGCGCTGTTCTGCCGGGTGAAGGTGTGGAAGCCCATTGCCCACGGCAATGCCAAGCGGGAGCTGGCGGATAAGCCCCAGGGCAGCTTCTCGGCCTTGTGAGGCGGCTGCTGCACCACCCTGCCGCGCTTCTGGCGGCGGGTCTGCTCATGGGAGCCGCAGCCCGGCTGCTGGACCTGCATACCCAGATTCTGGGGGAGCTGTTCTCTCAGCTGGGGGTGTGGATCCTTCTGGGGACCTGGATCGCGGTGTATAGCCCCTCCCGGGGGCTGGCCATGGGAAATGTGCTGGCCTTCAGCCTGGGGATGCTGTTGACGTATTACGCGGTGGCGGAGCTGACCCATGGGGTTTACGGCTGGAGCTATGTAAAGGGATGGACACTTTTTGCCCTGTGTACCCCGCCCCTGGCCTGGCTGGCCTGGATGGCCAAGGCGCCCGGGCCTCTTACCGGATGGATCCGGGTGGGGATCGTTTTAGCGGCGGCGCTGTCCGGCCCGGTGCTGTATGAGAGCTTTCGTTGGTATGACTTCCTTGTGGATGGGCTGCTGATCCATCTCCTGTTTTTCAAAAAGATAGACCGAGCGGGCGGCTGACCAGCAGCCCGCTCAGACTGTCAAGAACCCCCCGGACCGTTAAAATGCAGAATCAAACACAAAAGGGCTTCCGGTTTTTTGCGGCACTTTACAAACCGTAAACTTCCGGAAAAAGTGTGGAATTGCAGAAGAATTTAGCATTTTAACTTCCAGCGCAATTTGCTCCCTGCCGTATCGGTATACGCCGACGGGAGTAAATTACTTGGCTCCGGCGCTTTCTTGCCGTCTGGCAGCGTGCCAAAAACTTGTTTTTGACACGCTGAGCGGGCGGCTGACCAGCCGCCCGCTATTCCTGCGTGACAAAGACGAGAAGATATGGTATAATAGAGGAAACTGGGCTTGCCCCAAATGAATTGGAAACGAGGTACCCTTATGCCGGACTATATCATTGCCACTTCCTCCACCTCCGACCTGCCCCGGACGTATCTGGAGGCCCACAAGATCCCCTTCATTTCTTATACCTATACCATTGGGGACCAGCTTTTTGAGGACGATTGCCGGGAGGAATCCCGCCAGGCGGTCTATGAGGGAATGCGCCGGGGGGACCGGCTCAAGACCTCCATGATCAACGAGTATGGCTACTATGACTTCCTGAAGCCCCTGCTGGAGAGCGGGAAGGACGTCATTCTGCTGGATATGTCCCAGAAAATGTCGGTTTCCTTCGAAAAATCCAAGCTGGCCGGGGAAATGCTCCGGAAGGAGTTCCCGGACCGGCGGCTGTACATCATGGACACGCTGTGCATCTCCGGCGGCTTGGGCCTGCTGGTGGACCAGATGGTCCGGCGGATGGAGGCCGGGGCCAGCTATGACGAGGTGATCGCCTGGGGCGAGGCGCATAAATTAAAGATCGCCCACCGGTTCACCGTGGACGATCTCAACTATCTGAAGGCCGGCGGCCGGGTCTCCAACGCCGCTGCGCTGATCGGTTCCATCCTCTCCGTGAAGCCGGTGCTGTATGTGCCGGACCGGGGGACCCTGGATGTGGACAAGAAGGTCCGGGGCCGGAAGGCGGCGCTGAACGCCATCCTGGACGGCGTGAAGCGGGACCTGGCGGAGATTGATTCCGAGGGGCTGGAGATTCACATTTTGCAGGCGGATTGCCGGGAGGACGCCCAATTTGTCAGCGACGAAATCCGCAGGGCCTATCCCAAGGTGGGGGACATTACCATTACCAGCCTGGGCGTGGTGATCGGGGCCCACTGTGGGCCGGGGCTTCTGACCGTGTTCTATCTTTGCAACGGACGCCGGCCGTAAGCCGGGCTGCCGCACCCTCCAGCGCCCGCCCGGCCAGGACGGACAGGAGAAAGATCGGGACCGTTATGCAAAGGAAGAGCTTTCCGTATCCCGCCGGATTGCGCCACTGGGGCAGCAGCCGGTAGCACCAGGCATCCAGAAGATAAGACAGCAGGTAGCCCCCGTAGCAGCCCCCGGCCGCAAAGCGCAGGACCCGGGCCAGGGGAGCGGGGAGGCGCAGACGGTACAGGCTGAGAAACAGGAGCGCCGCCAGCGCCGTGATCCAGAGGTCTGCAAATTCCCAGGTGGCGGCCTCCTTAAGGGGCCCGTCCGTGGAGAGCACGGTCGCGCCACCCAGAGCGGCGGCAAGGCCCAGGGCGGCGGTAAGGCCAATCCAGGGGCGCAGCTTCGGCTTTCTGCGCCGGACGATTGCACCAAGGACGTAATCGCTCAGAGGATACAGGTTCCGCCAGTCCCGGGGCAGGCTGACCCCGGGGAACGCCCCGGGCAGGGCGGTCAGAACCAGCAGGACCCCCGCCAGAGCCAGAAGCTCCCGGCCGCTCAGGCGCTCCAAGCTCCGGTTAACAAAGGGGGACAGGAGCGTCAGCCCCAGGAACATCCCCACATACCAGCCGTAGTATACGGCGCTGAAGCCAAAGAGCTTCTCAATCCAATCCCCCAGACTCCGGGCCTCCCCCAGGGCGAACTGCCGCAGGGGAATGGAGACGGCCGCGGCCAGAAGGTAGCCCGCCAGGACGGGCACCCCGCTGCGCCAGCAGTCCCACAGGCCGGTCCTGGGGGATTTGAGATACCCCGTCAGCATGAGGAACAGCCCGATGCAGCTGGTGCTGAGCCATCGGGCGCTGCCTGCCAGCCACATGGAGAAGCCCACCTGGGGGGCGTAATAATAGCCGTTATTCAAAAAACCGTGAAAGCTCACCACAAAGAGCAGAGCCAGGCATCGCACCAGGTCCAGCCCCGATTCCCGTTGTTCCATAGAAATTCCCCCTGTATGTTCAGCATACAGGGGGAAGCTTTCATTTCAGCCGGGAAAAGACTTACAAATTTCTTTCGCTTTTGGGTAGGGTTACGATGGCGCGGAACTGATCGCCCTCCACCTCCACCCGGAATTGCCCGCCTACGGACTGGGTGTAGGTCTGGGCAATGGCCAGCCCCAGACCGCTGCCCCGGGTGCTCCGGGCTTTGTCTCCCCGGGCAAAGCGCTGTAGGATCTCCTCGGGGGAGAAATCCATTTCATACCCGGCGGTGTTCATCATCCGGACCTGCCAGACCGCCTCCCGGTCCAGGAGCTCCAGATAGACCCGCGTTCCGGGCAGGGCGTATTTGACCGCATTGCCCAGAAGGTTTGCAAATACCTGGTGCATCCGGCTGCCGTCCGTCACCACCGGGGCGGCCTCTGCCTCATAGCGCCGCCGGACCGTGAGCCCCGCTCCGGCCAATGCGTCGTCATAAATGCCCAGAGTCTGCTCCAATAGCCGCACCAGGTCCAGGGCCTCCCGCTTGCCGGGAGCGTCCCCACTGGCGACCTTGCTCAGCTCGAAGATAGACTCCACCAGATCCCCCATATACCCGGCCTTTTCCTTCAACCGCCGGAGCCGCTCGCTTCCCTCGGGAGAGAGAGCCTCCTGCTCCAGCAGCTCGCTGTAGCCTAAAATGGAGGTCAGGGGCGTGCGCAAATCGTGGGACACATTGGAGATCAGCTCCACCTTGAATCGCTCCGCCGTTACAGCAGCCCGAACCGCCTCCTCCTGCCGGGCCTGAATGGCCAGCAGCCGGGCCTCCTCTCCGGAAAAGGCTCCGGCCTCTTCCGGGGAAAGGGGCTGCGCTCCAAACTGCTCCAGCTGCTGCCGGAGGTGCTGGAGCTCCGCGCCATATTGCCAAAGGCTGCAAAGCCCCAGAAGCAGGGCCAGAGCCGCGCCCGGGGCGCAGGCCCGGTAATACCAGTCCGTCAAAGCCAGGCCTGTGACCAGAGCCGTCAGCAGAAGCCATCCGGCGAAAACCAGCAGCGCCGGGGCGCTCCTGCGGCATCCGGCGGCCAGACGGTAGCACAGGCACCAGCGCAGGCAGCACCGCTCCCGCAGCCAGCCCCAGAGCTCCCGGAGGAAAACCAGCACTCCGTAAGCCAGAGCCAGGCGCAGGAGCATCCTGCTCGGTCCCTGCTCCCAGAACAGCTCTCCGTGCAGCAGGGCCCAGGTCAGGGCGGACAGGACCGCCGCGCTGCCGTCTACGCCCAGGATCGGGCGGCGCTTGCGCAGGGCGAATACCGCCGCGCCCCCGGGGATCCCGGCGGCAAAGCTGAGGATTAGCCCCAGGGTCCGCTCCCGGGCGGCCCGGGCTGCGGCCTCCGCGTCCACCCCGCCGGTGGCCCCCGTGGCGCTCCCCGGGACTCCGGGCTCCGTCTCGGTCACGCCGTGTCCGGTGGCCTGGGTGACATCCCCCCGGACAGTGGATTCGGCGCCGGTGGGGGTGAGGCCGTGGATCTGCCCCAGGCGGATGCTCTGCTGGCCCCAGGTCCACAAAATCGCCGCCGCCAGAAGCAGAACGGCGGCCAAAATTTCACGGCGCTTCAAAGACATATCCAATCCCCCAAACAACCTTCAGATAGTCCGGCTTTCTGGGATTCAGCTCCAGCTTCTCCCGAATCCGGCTGATATGGACCATGACCGTATTCTCTACGGCGTATGCGTCCTGCTCCCACACCCGCTCATACAGCTCCTCGGCGGAAAAGACCCGCCCGGGATTGGACATGAGCACCCGGAGGAGCTTATACTCCGTGGCCGTCAGGCGCACGGGCTCCCCCCGGACCAGCAGGCGCTTCTGCTCCGTATCCAGAATGATCTGCCCGACCCGGAGCTGGCCGGAGAGCTTGCCCTCCCGGATGGAGCCCAGGTCGTCATACCGCCGGAGCAGGGCCTTTACCCGGGCCAGGAGCTCCTGCTGATAAAAGGGCTTGACCAGGTAATCGTCTGCCCCGGCCTCCAGGCCCAGGACCCGGTCCGAGCCCTCCGCCTTGGCGGAGAGCATGAGAATGGGCACATTGTCCCGCTGCCGGATGCGCACGGTGGCCATGAGGCCGCTGCACCGGGGCATCATCACATCCATGATGATCAGATGGGGCCGGCGCTGCTCCGCCAGCCGGCAGGCGGTCTCCCCGTCCTGGGCGGCGGTCACGGCATAGCCCGCCTGGCGGAGGGTGGCCTCCAGAATCTGCACGATGGAAGGATCGTCATCTACCACAAGAATTTCATAGCTTCCGCTCATAATTTCCTCTCAAAATCGGGATTTTTCCGGTAAGCGTCCTACCGCCGGGACCGGTAGGCGCGGTCTGCCTTTGATTATAGGGGAAAGCGGAGGGAAATGCAAGTGGACCGGGGAATTTTGCGGATTTTGCAGGCTGCGGATTGACATTTTTCCGCCGGACCGCTATACTAGAAGTGACCGGGTACGCCTGCGGAATGCCCTTCCGGGAAAGGCGGCCGGTCCAAATCCGCAGCATTGGTTAGCATATGCTAATGCCTGCGGAAATGTTCCTTGAAAGGAGACGCAAATGGAAGCGTTTTATGGTATTTTGATTCCATTCCTGGGTACATCCCTGGGAGCGGCCTGCGTATTTTTTATGAAAAAGGCACTGGGGGACCGGGTGCAGCGGGCGCTGACCGGCTTTGCGGCGGGCGTTATGGTGGCGGCGTCCGTGTGGAGCCTGATTATCCCTGCCATTGAGCAGTCGGCCTCCATGGGAAAGTGGGCCTTTGTTCCGGCGGCCGTAGGCTTCTGGCTGGGGATCGGCTTTTTGCTTTTGCTGGACCGGATCATTCCCCACCTGCATCAGAACAGCCAGAATGCCGAGGGACCCCGCAGCCAGGCCCGCCGGACGACCATGATGGTGCTGGCCGTCACTCTGCATAATATCCCGGAGGGGATGGCGGTGGGCGTGGTTTATGCCGGGTATCTGGCGGGCAGCGCGCAGATCACCGCCATGGGCGCCCTGGCTCTGTCCATCGGCATTGCCATCCAGAACTTCCCCGAGGGAGCCATCATCTCCATGCCCCTGCGGGCGGAGGGAATGCCCAAGGGTAAGGCCTTTGCGGGGGGCGTGCTGTCCGGGATTGTGGAGCCAATTGGAGCGGTGCTGACCATTCTGGCGGCGGGGCTGATTGTTCCGGCGCTGCCGTACTTGCTGAGCTTTGCCGCCGGCGCCATGATCTACGTAGTCGTGGAGGAGCTGATCCCGGAAATGTCCCAGGAGCCCCATTCCGATATTGGCACGGTGTTTTTTGCGGTGGGCTTCAGCGTAATGATGGTCCTGGACGTGGCTCTGGGGTAAGAGCGGCGCTTTTGCAGAAAAAGGCACTCTCTGCAGCGCATTGCAGAGAGTGCCTTTGGCAATGGTACGCCAGAAGGGACTCGAACCCCCAACCCTCGGAACCGGAATCCGATGCTCTATCCATTGAGCCACTGGCG
>CAKTIN010000092.1 GCA_934565775.1 uncultured Oscillospiraceae bacterium | reverse complement strand
GTCACAACCGTAACTTCCACGCCGGTCTTTTCCGTGTAGGTCTTTGCCAGCTCCTGCCAAGCCGCGTCAGCCTCCGGCTTGAAGTTCAGGTAGTACACGGAGCCCTTGCCGCTGGACTTGCTGCATCCGGCAAACAGGCAGGCGGTCATTGCCAGGACCAGGAGCAATGCGATGAATTTTTTCATGTTTCATTTCCTCCATTTAGATTCATTTTCTCCACAGGGAACATGGAAACGTTTCCAACTACCCTGTAACCGTATTATATCACTGGCCTTTTGGATTTTTCAATCATTTTTTTGCGTTTTTCGATAATTCAGCGTTTTATACCAAACCGAGATGCCGTTTTTGTACATTCCAACCGAAAAACTCCCGGGCCAGCGGCCCGGGAGTTTTCGATTTCACCAAATTTTACCGGTTCATGTCCGCCTTCATCCGCTCCAGCAGGTCCAGCGCCTCCTGCCGGGTTTTTCCGACGGCGGTATAGTAGTATTTCAGCTTCGGCTCCGTGCCGGAGGGCCGGGCAATGACGCTGCTGCCCCCCTCCAGGTGCAGCTCCAGCACATTGGAAACCGGCAGGGTAATGGGCTCCGTGCTCCCGTCGGCCAGATCCTTCGCCACCCGGGCCTTGTAGTCCAGCACCGCCGTGACCCGCTTGCCGCCGATGGAGGCAGGGGTGCTGGCCCGGAGATCCGCCATGATCTTGGCGGCTTTCTCCATGGCGTCTGCGCCGCTCAGGGAAACGCTCTGGGTATAGGCTACATAATAGCCGTATTTCCGGTACATTTCCTCCAGAACTTCCAGGATATCCTTCCCTTCCAGCTTATACGACGCGATCATCTCGCACACCAGCATGGAGCCCAGCACCGCGTCCTTGTCCCGGGCATAGGTGCCCTTTAGGTAGCCGCAGCTCTCCTCGAAGCCAAAGACGAAGCGGTCCGCCCGGCCCTGGCGCTCCAGCTCCAGAATCTCCCCGCCGATGTACTTGAAGCCGGTCAGGACCTTCTTGATCTTGCAGCCGTAGGCGGCGGCGATCTGGTCCACCATGGGGGTGGAGACGATGGAGCGCACGGCCTCGGCCCCCTCGGGCAGGCTCCCCTGCCGGGCCCGGAGGATGTAATCCAGGAGCAGAGCCCCCAGCTCATTGCCGGTCAGCTTTATGAAATCGTTTCCATGGGGCACCGCAATGGCGACCCGGTCGCAATCCGGGTCCGTACCCAGCACCACGTCGCAGGAGACCTGGCGGGCGACCTTATAGCTCTCGTTCAGGGCCGCGTCGGTCTCCGGGTTGGGGTACTCGCAGGTCTTAAAGTCGCCGTCGGGCTTCTCCTGCACGGCGACCACAGTCACGTTGGCCCCCAACGCCCCCAGCACATGGCGCACCGGCTCGTTGCCCGTGCCACACAGGGGGGTGTAAACCACGTTCACCCCGGCCTTGGCAATCTTCTCCGGAGCAACGGCCTCGGCCATTACGGTCTTGTAATAGGCCTCCCAGAGGCTCTGGGGGATCAACTGGATGAGCCCCCGGTCCATAAAGCCCTGGAAGGAATCCTCCTCCGGGACGAAATAGGGGATCTCCTCGATTTTCCCGGTCACCACGGCGGCAGGCTCATCGGTTAGCTGGCAGCCGTCAGGGCCATAGCACTTTACGCCGTTATACCGGCCGTCATTATGGCTGGCGGAGATCACCACGCCGCAGCCGCAGCCCAGATTCCGCACCGCAAAGGACAGCATGGGGGTCGGAGCCAGGCGGTCATACAGGAAGGCCTGGATTCCGGCCTCCGCAAAGGCGACCGCGCAGACCTCGCCGAACTCCCGGGAATGGTGCCGGGAATCGTAACCGATGGCCGCCCGCTGGGGCAGATCCGTAGTCTTGAGCCAGGCCGCCATACCCTGGGCCGCCCGGCGCACCGTGTGCCGGTTCAGCAGGTTGCTGCCCACGCCCATAATGGCCCGCATCCCGCCGGTGCCAAAGTGCAGCTCCCCGGCGAAGGCCAGCTTCATTGCCTCCGTGTCACCCTTCAGGGCCTCCAGCTCCTGCCGCTCACCGGCGGACAGAGGGGCCTTTTCCCACTGGGCATAGCGCTCTAAATAATCCATCATTCGACATTCCTCCTCTAGAGTGAGAACAGGTCAGCGCGCGGATGCGTGTGACCTGTCTTTTGTCTGTTAAAGATCCTCAATAATCGGCGAAGCGGGGCGCTCCTGGGCCTGCTGCGGAGCCACCAGCTTGCGGAATTTGGACCGGGAATCCTTAATGTCTCCCAGGGCCTCCTCAATGGCCTCCTCCGTCCGGCGCAGAGCATCGTCCACATAGTCGTTGGTTACCTTCTTGAGCCCCTGAATCTTCTCCTGGGCAGCGGCAATCATATCGTCCGCCTGGCGGCGGGCATCCTGATACACGGCCTCCTGGCTCACCAGCTGCTTTGCCTGGGCCTGGGCCTGATTGATCAGGTTGGCGGCTTCTTTCTTGGCCTTGGCAATGAGCTCATTGCGGGAATCCACAATGGTCTTGGCCTGCTTCAGCTCACCGGGGAGCTGATTGCTGATCTCGTCCAGCAGATCCAGGACCCGGTCCCGCTCCAGGACGCACTTCCCCGCCCCCAGAGGCAGGGACTTGGCATCCTGCACCATATCGAATAATTTTGTGATGATATCCTCAACGCCATTGTCATGCATGGGAATTTCCTCCTGCTTTCATAGTTTTAATTCTCTTTTGCACATCCGGAATGATCTCCTCCGGCAAGAAGTCCGTCAGGTCCGCGCCATACCGCCCCAGCTCCTTGACCATGCTGGAGCTCAAATACATATACTGATGCTCCGAGGTAAGGAACATGGTATCCAGCGTGGGATTCAGCTTATGGTTGATCAGCGCCATCTGGAATTCACTTTCAAAGTCCGACCCCGCCCGGAGCCCCTTAACGATCACGCAGCTGCCTTTGCGCCTTGCGTACTCCGCCAAAAGCTCGGAGGCGCTGTCCACCTCCACGTTGGGCAGCCGGGCCGTCACCCGGCGGAGCATCTCCACCCGCTCCTCCAGGGAGAACATGGGGCTGGATTTCCCCGCGTTCACCATCACGCAGACGATCAGCCGGTCAAAAATATTCGACGCCCGGCGGATGATGTTCAGGTGCCCGGCAGTCACCGGATCGAAGCTGCCGGGGTAAATGGCTGTTTTCATTCTGCCTCCCCGGACCCGATATAGCGGAAAAGGGCGATCACCGTTTTCCCATATTTGCGGTCCTTCAACCGCTCAAATCTGGGAAAATCTTCGGAAAGCGCCTTCCCAAGCGGTCGTTCCGTAACTATTATAGCATCTTTGTTCAAAATGTCAATTTCCGATAATTGATTTAAGGCAGTTTCCAAGAACTTTTCCGCATAAGGCGGGTCCAGAAAGACCATAGTAAACCGCTCCCGGCAGGTTTTCAGATAGGTCAGGTAGTCCCCCTGGATCACCCGGGCCCGGTCCAGGAAGCCGGTGGCCCGCAAATTCTCCCTTACCAGGGCGCAGGCCTCCTTCCGGGCGTCCACAAAGACCGCCCTGTCCGCCCCCCGGCTGAGGGCCTCAATGCCCAGCTGCCCCGTCCCGGCAAACAGGTCCAGGACCTTTGCTCCGGGGAGGTCGAACTGCACGGCGCTGAACACCGCCTCCTTCACCCGCTCCGCAGTGGGGCGGGTCAGCATTCCCTCCGGGGTTTTTAACGTCCGGCCCTTCGCCGTGCCGGCAATGACTCTCATGGCTGCTCCTCCTTTTCATGAAAATGGGCGTAGACCGCCCCGGCGGCGTCCTTGGGCAGGACCCGCTCCAGCTCATCCCACTCCGCCTGGCGGATGGCGGCCAGGGACTTAAAGCGCTTGAGCAGCAGTTCCTTCCGCTTCTCTCCGATTCCCGGGATGCCGTCCAGCTCCGAGTACCGCAAACGCTTGCTCCGCAGCTGCCGGTGATAGGTGATGGCAAAGCGGTGCGTCTCCTCCTGGATCCGTCCGATCAGGGCAAAGACCGACGGCTGGGCGCTGATGGCGATCTCCCGCCCCTCCGGCGTTACCAGGGCGCGGGTCCTGTGCCGGTCGTCCTTCACCATGCCGAAAATCGGGATCTGCAGTCCCAGCTCCCGCAGCACCTCCAGCGCCACATTGGCATGGGCGATGCCGCCGTCAATCAGCAGCAGGTCCGGCTTCTGGTCAAAGCCCGCGTCTCCGGCCAGATAGTGCCGCAGACGGCGCAGGAGCACCTGGCGCATGGAGCCGTAATCATCCTGTCCGGCCATGCCCTCCACCTTAAAGCGCTTATAGTCGCTCTTGCTGGGCCTGCCGTCCTGGAATACCACCATGGAGGCCACAATATCCGTGCCGGAGATGTTGGAAATATCGTAGGATTCCATCCGCTCCGGGGGCTCCGGCAGAGACAGCATCTTCCCCAGCAGGGCGACGCTGCCGGTGATCTTCTCCTCCCGGGAGGTCACCCGCTCGGCCTCCTCCCGGGCATTTTTCCGGGCCAGCTCCACAAGCTTCGCGTTATCCCCCCGCTGGGGGACCCGCAAATGGGTCACTTTCCCGAACTCCCGGGCCAGCAGCTCCTCAAACAGCCCCCCATCCTCCATTTCCATCGGCAGGAGGATGACCTTCGGCGCCAGCCCCCGGGCCAGATAATACTGCTTGACCAGGCTGGACACCGCCGCCTGCTCGCTGTCCTGCGGGGGCAAAAGATCATAATCCTTATCCAAAAGGTTTCCGCCGCTGAAATGCAGCACCACAAAGCAGGCCTTTGCCTCCGTCTGGGCGAAGCCGATCACATCCGTATCCGCCAGGGAGCCGGCCGTCACCAGCTGTTTCTGCCCCAGAGCCTCCACGGCGTTCAGCCGGTCCCGGAGCTCTGCCGCAAGCTCAAACTCCAGCTTGTCCGAGGCCTCCAGCATCTGCTCCCGCAGCTGAGCCGCCAGGCCCTTATAGTCCCCGGAAAGCAGCCGCCGGGCCTGGTCCATGACCTCCCGGTACTCCTGGGGGCTCCGGGAAAACTGGCACCAGCCCCGGCACTGATTCATGTGATAATTCAGGCAGGGCCGCTCCTTGCCCAGGTCCCGGGGGAACTGCTTGCCGCAGGTGGGCAGCTTCAGCGCCCGCTGCACTGCGGCGATCACATTCTGGCTCACCCGGCGGCTGCCGTAGGGCCCGAAGTAATCCGCCCCGTCCCGGGCCAGCTTATTGACCAGGGTGATCCGGGGGTACTCCGCATCCCGGTCGATGCGCAGATAGGGGTAGCCCTTGTCGTCCTTCAGTAGAATGTTGTATTTGGGCTGATACCGCTTAATGAGCGAGCACTCCAGCACCAGAGCCTCAAACTCCGAGGCCGCCACGATCACATCGAAGTGGTCAATTTTTGAGACCATCATTTTGGTCTTTGGGGTGTGCGCGGCGGTGTCCTGAAAATACTGGCTCACCCGGTTTTTCAGCTTTTTCGCCTTTCCCACATAAATGACCTGGTTCCCGCTGTCCCGCATGATGTACACGCCGGGGGCAAAGGGCAGGCTCAAAGCCTTGTCTTTCAGCTCCGCAAAGGTCACCGTCTTGCCTCCTCATACAAAAACTGCCACAAAAGCGCCGCTTTTGTGGCAGTTTCATGGGTATTTTTAGAAAATATCCTGTTGCAGCAGGGCATCCAGCGCCTCAAGCGCCGCCTCGGCATCCGGGCCGTCGGCATACAGGGTCACGGTCGCTCCGGTGCAGACCCCCAGGGACATCATGCCAAGCAGACTCTTGGCATTCATCTTCCGAGAGCCGGCCTCCAGCCAAATGCTGCTTTTGAACTCGTTGGCCTTCTGGACAAAGTAAGTAACCTGCTCGTTGTGCAGACCGGCATCACAGCGCACAACGGTTTGCTTCTCGATCATGAAAAATCCACTCCTTGCTCGATGTCGGGGAAAACACTCCCCACCCTATGACACGCTACTATCATACCGATTTTTCTCCCAGAAGTCAACCCAATTCTGCAATGGTCACCCCATTTTCTCCTTCTCCGTACACGCCAAGGCGGAATTTCTTCACAAATTTGTTCCTTTTTAACTGATTCTGCACCGCCGCCCGAAGCACGCCGGTGCCCTTACCGTGAATGATCCGCACCGAGGAGAGATTGGCCCGGACCGCCTCGTCCAGATACCGGTCCAGCACGCACTCGGCCTCCACCGCGTCCATGCCCCGCAGGTCGATCTCCGAAGAGAGCGCCTGGGTACGCATTTCCCGGCCGGAGTGCTCCGGATGCTTCTTGGCCTGCTCCGCAGCGGAGACGTTTTCCAGCAGATACACCTCGTCCGGCTTTGCGGTGAGCTGCATGATGCCGGCCCGCAGCAGGTAGCTGCCGTCTTTGTTGATGCCGATCACCTGGGCCTTGGTCTCCAGGCGGATGATCTCCACCGTGTCTCCCAGCATGATCTTCCGGGTGGGCTTGGGACGCTCCTTCACCGGCTGGGGCCCGGCCAGGCGGGACTCCGCCTCGTTCAGCTGCCCCCGGAGGTCCGCCTGCTTCTGGTTGA
>CAKTIN010000091.1 GCA_934565775.1 uncultured Oscillospiraceae bacterium | reverse complement strand
TACCTGGGCGGGGTTTGGCTCTGCCGCCCCAGGAAGGTGCGCAGGGTCGCCTCCACCGCCTCCGGCCCCGCCTGCACGGGGCTCCGGGTCAGAACCGTCCCCCAAACATCCTCCGTGTCTGTGGTGAGGCCCAGGCGCAGTGTGGCAACATAGGTCTTTTCCGCCTGGTCAAAAAACTCCACCGCCCGGGTGGCCCGGCCCACAAAGACCGGCAGCACCCCCGTGGCCATGGGGTCCAGGGTGCCGCCGTGGCCGATGCGCCGGGTGGCAAATACCCGCCGGAGCCGGGCCGCTACATCCTGGCTGGTCCAGTCCTGGGGCTTATCGATGATGATGATTCCGCTGGCCATAGTCCCTCCTCAGGGCATCCAGCCCAGACGCCGGAAGCCCTCCAGGACCTTCTCCCGGGCCGTGCTCTGGGGCAGATCCAGGCTGGCTCCCGCAGCTCCCCGGTGGCCGCCGCCGCCGAACAGGCCGCACAGGGCGGCAGAATCGTAGCTGGGGGCGGAGCGCACGGACAGCTTCGTCCTGCCGTCCGCCTGGGAGCGCATGGTCACCGCCAGGCAGACCCCCTCAATATTCCGGGCATAGGCGGACACGCTCTCCATATCGTCCTCGTTGACCCCGCAGGCGGCCTCCGCCTCCCGGGGGATGGCGATCAGGGCCAGCTTTCCCCCGGCGAAGAGCTCCACGTGCTCGGCAATATAGGCGTCCATTTTCAGCCGGGGCAGGCGCTTGGTCTCAAAAATGCTCTGGTTGATCTCATAGCTATCCGCTCCCGCGTCCAGACACGCAGCCGCCACCCGGAGAGTATTGGCCGTGGTGTTGGCATAGCGGAAGCAGCCCGTATCCGTGGAGACGGCAATATAAATTGCCTCCGCCGTGGGCTTGTCCAGGGGCAGCCCCAACTCCAGGAGCAGGGCGTACACCAGCTCCCCGGTGGCAGCGGCCTGGGGGCAGATCAACCCCCGCCGGCCCAGGCCGGTGTTGGACCCGTGATGGTCCAGCAGCAGGTCGATCTCCCCGGCGCAGGCAGACTCCGCCAGCATATCCGCTGCCGCCACATCCACGGCGATCAGGTCCTTCCCCTGCCAGGCGCTTCCGGTGAGCCCGGCAAGCAGAGGGGCGTACTTCTCCGTGACCTGGGGATTTCCCAGGACGGCCGCCCGCTTGCCCAGGGCCCGGAGGCCCCGGCACAGTGCGGCGGCAGAGCCCAGCGTATCTCCGTCCGGGCGGCGGTGGGTCAGAATGCAATAGTCGTCTCCCGCCCGGAGGGCGGCGGCGAACTCTTTAATTGTCAGACGGTCCATGTTCCTCATCCTTCGGAATATTCAGAGAGTTGATGAGCTCCAGCATATGGGCGCCATAGGGAATAGAGGTATCCAGCTCCCACTGGAGCTCCGGGGTGTACCGGAGCTGAAGGGCCTGCCCCAGCTCCCGGCGCAGGAAGCCCCCGGCGGATTTGAGCCCCTTGAGCCCCTCTTTCGCCGCGTCCTGGTCCAGGAAGCTCACATAGACCTTGGCATAGCGCAGGTCAGGCGTGGTCTCCACATGGGTAATGGAGATCATGGTTTTCTGGACCCGGGGGTCCTTCACATTTCTCAGCTTATTGGCCAGCTCCCGCTGGATCTCTTCGTTGATTCTTCCAATTCGATTGGATGCCATTGTTACATCCTCCTTCATGCAAAGCGCCGCCGCGCCGCAAAAGCGGTGCGGCGGCTAGCTGTTACTGCTTAATCTCTTCCATGGTGAAGCATTCGAAAATGTCACCTTCCTTAATGTCGTTGTAGCCCTGGATGGACATACCGCACTCGTAATTGGCGGCAACCTCCCGCACGGAGTCCTTGAACCGCTGCAGAGAGCCGACCTCCCCCTCGTAAATGACGATGTTGTCCCGCAGGATGCGGACCTTGCCGTCCCGGGTCATCTTGCCATCCTTCACATAGCAGCCCGCAATGGTCCCGATGGCAGACACTTTGTAGAGCATCCGGACCTCGGCATGGCCCAGAACGACCTCCTTGAACTTCGGGGCCAGCATTCCCTTCATAGCCGCCTCGATCTCGTTGATGGCGTCGTAGATCACCCGGTACAGGCGAATATCCACCTTGGAGCGCTGGGCGCTGGCCGCAGCGGCGGCGTCCGGCCGGACGTTGAAGCCCACCACGATGGCGTTGGCCGTGGAGGCCAGAAGAATGTCGCTCTCGTTGATGGCGCCCACGCCTGCATGAATGACCTTAACCCGGACCTCCTCGTTGGAGATCTTTTCCAGACTGGCCTTCACAGCCTCGGCAGAGCCCTGCACATCAGCCTTGACGATGAGGTTCAGCTCCTTCATCTCGCCCTCCCGCATCTTGGCGAAGAGGTTATCCAGGGTCACCTTGGTGTTCAGCTTCGCGGCGGCGTCCTTCTCCGCCTGACGGCGCTGCTCCACCAGCTGGCGGGCCATGCGCTCATCGGACACGGCGTCAAACTCGTCGCCGGGGGCGGGCACGTCGGCCAGGCCCGTAATCTCCACAGGAATGGACGGCCCGGCGGTCTTGACCGTGCGGCCCTTGTCGTCCGTCATGACGCGGACGCGGCCCACGGCCGTACCGGCGATGATAATATCCCCCTGCTTCAGGGTGCCGTTCTGCACCAGCAGAGTGGCAATGGGGCCGCGGCTCTTATCCAGGCGGGCCTCGATCACTGTGCCCTTGGCGGCGCGGTTGGGGTTGGCCTTCAGCTCCAGGACCTCCGCCGTCAGGATGACCATCTCCAGCAGCTCGTCAATGCCCTGGCCGGTCTTGGCGGAAATGGGGCAAACCACCGTCTCGCCGCCCCACTCCTCGGGGATCAGGCCGTACTCGGTGAGCTGCTGCTTGATCCGGTCGGGGTTGGCACCGTGTTTATCCATTTTATTGATGGCGACGATAATGGGGATTTTCGCCGCCTTGGCATGGTTGATGGCCTCAATGGTCTGGGGCATGATGCCGTCGTCCGCCGCCACCACCAGAATGGCAATATCGGTGCACATGGCGCCTCTGGCCCGCATGGAGGTAAAGGCCGCATGGCCCGGGGTGTCCAGGAAGGTAATGGGGTTGCCGTTGATCTGGACGGTATACGCGCCGATGTGCTGGGTGATGCCGCCGGCCTCGCCGGAGACTACGTTGGTCTTTCGCACCGCGTCAAGCAGGCTGGTCTTGCCGTGGTCCACATGGCCCATGACGACCACCACAGGGCTGCGGGGCTTGAGCTCCTCCGCAGAGTCCACATGGTCGTCGATCAGCCGCTCCTCAATGGTCACGGTCACTTCCCGCTCCACCTTGCAGCCCAGCTCCGTCGCCACAAACTCCGCGGTATCATAGTCGATGTTCTGATTGATGCCCGCCATGACGCCGTTCTTCATCAGGGTCTTGATGACCTCTCCCGCCGTCTTTTTCATCCGGCTGGCCAGCTCGCCCACGGTAATCTCATCGGGGATCTTCACCACGGTGGGAGCCTTCCGGGCTACCTCCATTTGCAGGCGGCGCATCTTCTCCTGCTCCTCGTTGCGGGCCTTGCTGCCCTGGAACTTGCCGCCCTTCTTATTCTGCTGCTGCTTTTTGCCGCTGCCGATGCGCTGCTTGCCGCCGGTGTAATTCTGCACCCGCTCGGAAACCAGGCTGTCCACCCGGTCGTCAAAACGCTCGGAGTTCACATGCACAGCGGAGGTATCCACCACCCGGCGCTCCCGCTTCCGCTCGGGCTGAGCGGGCTGGGCGGGCTTCGCCTGCTTGGCAGGCTGAGCAGCCGCCGGAGCCGCAGGGCTCTCCGCCTTGGCGGCGGGCGCCTGTGCCGCCGCTGCCGCAGCGGCCTTCTCCGCCTGGGCAGCCTCCTGCTTCTTCATGGCAGCAGCAAAAACCTCCTCCAGAGAAGAGATCTGGTGCTTCTGGGTCAGAGCGTCGAAAAACACGTTGAGCTGCTCGTCCGTGAGCACCTGGCTATAGCTCTTGGGCTTCTCAAAATAATTCCCCAGGAGCTCCGAGACCTCCTTAGACTGCATATTGAAATCCGCCGCGACTTCCTTCACTCGATACTTGATCAAACTCATACGCATTCCACCTCCAAATTATTTCGCACCTTCGGGTCTGCCGGTCTGCTCATGGGGCTTCTTGCCTCCATGGCGCAGGTTGGTCCGGTGGGCCTTCTCTTCCAACTGCCGCTGCCGGACGCGCTTTGTCCGGCGGGACAGGTCCTGCAGCACCGCTTCATATTTCTCCGGCTCCCCCAGGGCCTGCACAAAGGCCAGGGCCAGAGCCGGGTCCGTAATGGCCGCCATGGACAGCTCCTGCCGCCCGATGGCCCGGCCCATTTCCTCCTTCGTATAGGGAATGGTCAGGCATTGCTGGCCGCTCCCCGCCACAAAGCTCTGGGCCCGGCGGAGAGAATGCTCCGAAGCATCCTTCGCCACCACCAGGAGCCTTGCGTGGCAGGCCCGGGCCGCCGCACCGGCGGGCTCTTCTCCCGCCTCCAGCCGCCCGGCCTTTCTGGCCAGGGACAAATATCCCAGTGCTCTATCCATTGCGCACCTCCAATTCCGCCGCCAGAGCCTCCATGAGCTCCGGAGACACCTCCACGTCCAGGCTGCGCTGGATGGCCTTCGCCCGCACGGCCTTCCGCAGGCACTCCGGATCCGGGCAAATGTACATCCCCCGCCCCGGGGCCTTTCCTTTCTGATCCACGGATACCACGCCCTCCGGGGAGCGCACGATCCGCACCAGCTCCCGCTTGGGCTTCCGCTCCCGGCAGCCCATGCACTGGCGCATGGGAATCTTCTTCTGCATTCGGAGCCGCCTCCTTTCTTTTGTGCGGGATTGCCCCGCTTATTCCGCCGTCTCTTCCGCTTCGGGGGCCTGCTCCTGAGGCGCAGCCTCCGCCGCCGCCTGAGAGGCAGAGCGAATATCGATCTTGCAGGAGGTCAGCCGGGCCGCCAGCCGGGCGTTCTGGCCCTCCTTGCCGATGGCCAGGCTCAGCTGATCGTCCGGCACCACCACCCGGCAGGCCTTCTGCCCGGGCACCATGGTCACGGACAGCACGTCCGCCGGGCTCAGCGCCGCCTTCACATACTGGGCCAGGTCCTCGCTCCACACGACAATGTCCATCTTTTCGCCGTGGAGCTCCTTGACCACTGCGGCCACCCGGTCGCCGTGGGGGCCAACGCAGGCGCCCACGGGGTCGATGTTCTCCTGAGTGGCGCGGACGGCCATCTTGGTCCGGGAGCCGGGCTCCCGGGCGATATTGCGGATCTCCACCAGGCCGTCGGCAATTTCCGGGACCTCCAGCTCAAACAGCCGCCGGACCACATTGGGGTGCGTCCGGGACACGGCCACCACAGGCCCCCGGGTCGCCCGGTGCACATCCACCACATAGACCCGGATAAGGCTGCCCTCGGTATAGGTCTCCCCGGGGATCTGCTCCCCGGCCCGCAGAACGGCGTCGGACTTCTCCCCGCCGTTGGCAATGCGGATAAACACGTCGTGGCTCACGGGGTCCACCCGCAGCACCGTGCCGGTGAGGAGCTCCTGGGTCTTGGAGGAGTAATTCTCATAGGCCGCGCCGCGCTCGGCCTCCCGGATGCCCTGAATAATGACCTGCTTGGCCGTCTGGGCAGCGATACGCCCGAAGCGGTTGATGTCCACGGGAATGTTCACCACGCCGCCCACCTGCACGTTGGGGTCGTAATTCCGGGCCTGGTCAATGGGCATTTCCGCAGCGGGGGAGAACTCCTCCCCGATCTCCTGCACCACGGTGTACTGCCGGGTGACGGACATGGCGCTGTCCGTGAGAACCACGTTCAGGTTCTCCGCAGGGATCTCCTTGTGATCCTCCCGGTCCTTCCGGTAGGCGTTGGCAAGGGCCTGCTTAATCCGCTCGACCATATAGTCCACGGGGATGCCCCGCTCCTTCTCCAGCTCCCGCAGAGCCGCGAAGATCTCCACATACATGGCGGTTTCCGGCTCCTGGGCCGTCTTTTTCTTTGTCGTTCTGGCCATTATTCATTCCTCCTGTCAGAATTCCACACGAAGCCGCACCAGAGCGACCTCCGATTTTTCAAATGTCACGGTCTCCCCGGCCATATCCAGGGTCACGGCTCCCTCGTCATACCCCGCCAGGGTCCCGACAAATTCCTTGCTGCCGTTTCTGGGCCGGTACAGCCGCACCAGCACAGGACTGCCCAAAAAGCGGGCGAAGTCGCCCGGCCGCTTCAGCACCCGCTCCAGCCCGGCGGAGCAGACCTCAAAATGGTAGCTCTCGGGGATCGGGTCCTTTTCGTCCAGAATCGGGTCAATGGCCCGGGAGATGCGCTCGCAGTCGTCAATGTCCACGCCGCCCTCCTTGTCCAGATACAGCCGGAGGAACCAGTCCGCGCCCTCTCGGACATATTCCACGTCCCAAAGCTCGCAGCCGTTCTCCTTCACGATGGGCTCTGCAAAGGAGCGCACCAGGTCCACAACTTTCATGGGATACCCCTTTCTCAGCAAGAAAGAGAGGGGCGCGCCCCTCTCTTTCGTAAAGTATACGTTAGATCGTAAGT
>CAKTIN010000090.1 GCA_934565775.1 uncultured Oscillospiraceae bacterium | reverse complement strand
CAATAATATTGTAGATATTACCAACTACGTCATGCTGGAATACGGCCAGCCCATGCACGCCTTTGACTACCGCTATGTCTCCTCCGGGAAGATTGTTGTCAGGGAGAGCACCGCAGGCGAAAAGCTGGTCACTCTGGACGGCGTGACCCGGGAGCTCACCCCCGGGATGCTGGTCATTGCAGACGAGGACCGTCCCATCGGCCTGGCCGGTATCATGGGCGGCGAGAATTCCGAGATCGTCCCGGACACCGCCTGCGTGGTCTTTGAGTCCGCCAACTTCAACGGCACCTCCATCCGCCAGACGGCCCTGGCCCTGGGAATGCGCACGGAGGCCTCCGGCAAGTTTGAGAAAAATCTGGACCCCATGCTCACCGTCCCCGCCGTAAACCGGGCCTGTGAGCTGGTGGAGCTGCTGAACGCCGGCGAGGGGCTGGAGGGCACCATCGACGTGATCAACTACGTTCCCGCCCCCAAGGACCTGCCTCTGGAGCCTGAGCGGATCAACCGCCTGCTGGGGACCCGGCTGACCGAGGCGGAAATGGTGGAATATCTCCGCCGCCTTGAAATTCCCGTGGAGGGCCGGACCATCCATGTCCCCTCCTGGCGGCCGGATCTGAACCTCATGGCGGATATTGCTGAAGAGGTGGGCCGGCTGTACGGCTATAACAACATCCCCACCACCACCTTCCGGGGCGCGGCGGTCCAGGGTGGCTACAGCCCCGCCATGGAGCTGGAAGCCAAGGCCGGGACCCTGTGCCGGGCACTGGGCTACAGCGAGATCATCACCTACTCCTTCGTCTCCCCCGCCAGCTTCGACCAGCTGCGGATGCCTCAGGACGATCCCCTGCGGAAGGTCCTGCGGATCCAGAATCCCCTGGGCGAGGACACCTCCGTGATGCGCACCGTGGCTCTGGGCTCCATGCTGGACATTCTCGCCCGGAATAACGCCTATCACAACAAGGCTGCCAAGCTCTACGAACTGGCCAAGGTCTATCTGCCCGTGGAGGGCGAGGCCCTGCCCCGGGAGCCCAAGCACCTGGTCCTGGGCACCTACGGCGAGAACGAGACCTTCTTCACTCTGAAGGGCGAGCTGGAGGCAATCTTCAAGGGTCTGCGGATCCGGAAGGCCACCTACACCGCTGTAAAGGACAATCCCACCTATCATCCCGGCCGCTGCGCCAAGGTGACGGTGGACGGCGTGGACCTGGGCTATCTGGGCCAGCTCCATCCCCTCACCGCAAAGAATTACGGCATGGACGGAGAGATTTACTGCGCGGAGATCGACTTCACCGCCCTGCTGAACCTCCGGGAGCCGGAGCACACCTATGTGCCCCTGCCCAAGTACCCTGCCGTGTCCCGGGATCTGGCTCTGGTATGCGACGAGGCCGTTACCGTGGCCCAGATCGACGCGGTGATCGCCGCCTCCGCCGGAAAGCATCTGCGCAATATCCGTCTGTTCGACATTTACCGCGGCCCCGGCGTACCCGCCGGAAAGAAGAGCATGGCCTTCTCCCTGGAGCTCCGGGCGGATGACCGCACCCTCACTGATGCGGACTCCGAAAAGGCCGTGTCCGATGTGCTCGCCGCCCTCAGCCGGGACCTGGGCATTACCCTGCGGTAAAGAGAACTTTAACTTTTTCTTGAATTTTCCCGATTGCCCTTTACTTTCCCCCGGATCTGTTATATCATTGTTCCAGAGATCACAGAACGGAGGCGATACTGATGAACGACGATACCTTAAAATTCACCATCCCCGGCGATGACAGCGAAAATATGCACCGGACCCTCCGGGCCGTCTATGACGCCCTGACGGAAAAGGGCTATAACCCCATCAATCAGATCGTCGGCTACCTTCTCACCGAGGACCCCACCTATATCACCAATTACAACAACGCCCGGGCCCTCATCTGCAAGCTGGACAGAGACGAGCTGCTCCAGGAGCTGGTGCAGTGTTACCTGTTTGGTGAAAAGTGATCTGTAACCCTTTGCCGTAAAACCGGGGCGCTGCAAGGTCCTTGCAGCGCCCTTGTTTTCCGAATCCAATTTCATACCGCCCTCCCGTCTTACGAAAAAACATCCATTTTCCCGGCTTCCTTGGGCCGATTGGACGAATCATTACAAAATGGTGACAAAAATTCTGGGAATTTCCCGGTTTGGGGTTGACATTTTTGTAACGATGTGTTACAATTCGGTTACATTTTGATCAGGAGGTTCTCTATGTCTGATAAAAATGACGTCCTGACCTACAAGGGTCACCCCTTGATGCGGAAGGATAATCTGATCTATTACGGCTCCATGACCGACAGCCACATTGTGATGCTGCAAGTGCTGGAGACCAAAAAGGTCGGCGATCTGGACGTGGCGACAAAGGTTTCCGTCCAGCTTCAGCTTACGGATCCCAACGCCCGCGCGAAGGACCGTATCGTAAAGAAGAGTGAAAAAGACGGCCTGTACACTGCCCTGGATGTTGGCAGCGTCTGGCTGGAGCGTGCTCTGAGCAGCAAATAAACCACTGTAAGACGGAGGGTATCGTATGAAACGCACATCTCGAATTTTAGCAGTTCTTCTCATTATGGCCACGCTTCTTGGCGCATTTGCCATGAGCGCCAGCGCTTCCGAGGATGAAATGATGACCGGCATCGGCATCGTTAAGGCCTCTGCCCTGCGTCTGCGGACGTCGGACACCACCAGCTCCTCCATTTTGGACGTGGCTTACCGCGGCGACTATGTGGTCGTGGTCGGCAAGGTGGGCGACTGGTATGAGGTCGTGTACAATTTGCAGACCGGCTTTATGCACAGCGAATACCTCACCATTAAGCCCCGGGAAAATGTGGAGCTGGGCGAGGTCGCCGTCAACAGCAGCCTGGTCAATCTTCGCAGCCGCCCCACCACGGCCAGCAGCATCGTGCTCCAGGCGGTGAAGGGCGCAAAGCTCTATACCATCGGCTTCAACAGCGGCTGGTACAAGGTCCTTTACAAGGGCTATACCGCCTATGTCCGCAGCGACCTGGCGGATCTGACGGAGATCCCCTATGACAACACCGGCTCCACCACCGCCCCCAAGTATTTCCACAACGGCGACCCCATCGGTAACTCCGGCTCCGGCAGCTCCGGCTCCGGGAATTCCGGCAGCAGCGCCTCCGCCGGCGAGATCATTGTGGCTAAGGCCAAGCAGTATCTCGGTGTGCCCTATGTCTGGGGCGGCACCTCCCCCAGTGGCTTTGACTGCTCCGGTTTTACCCAGTATGTGTTTGCCGCCTGCGGCTACACCATCAACCGTACCGCGACCTGGCAGCTGGAGAACGGCTACGCCGTGAGCCGCAGCGAGCTGAAGGCCGGCGACCTGGTGTTCTTTGAGGGTACATACACCGTTGACGCCCCTGTCTCCCATGTGGGCATCTACATCGGAAACGGCGAGTTCATTCACTCCAGCAACAGCGGCGTCTCCATCGACAGCCTGAATTCCAACTACTACAACAACCATTATGCCTGCGCCCGGCGCGTGGTCGGCTAACGGTTAAATTTGAACCGCCCGGAGCTCCTCCGGGCGGTTCAGCGTGTCAAAAAACGAGTTTTTTGACACGCTGTCAGACGTCAAGAAAGCGCCGGAGACAAGCAACTCGCATCCGTCGGCGTACAGAGGTACGGTAGGATGCGAGTTGCGCAGTAAGTTAAAATGCTATTTTTTCAGTATATTCCGGACATTTTATTCGAATTTCTAAGCCCGCAGAGTATTGCGAAACGGTGGAAAATCCTCACATGGATTACTCCGCATTTTAACGGTCCGGGGGTTTATTGACAGTCTGAACCGCCCGGAGCTCCTCCGGGCGGTTCTTCGCGAGGATTCTATGGACAACCTTTGCTATCTTCCCTACCGGCCGGAGGATTGCCCCGGCCTTGCGGCGCTGTTTTACGACACCGTTCACCGGGTCTGCCGCCGGGACTATACGCTTCGGGAGCTGAATGCCTGGGCCTCCGGCCAGGTGGACCTGGAGGCTTGGAATGCCTCCTTTCTGGCCCACCGCACCCTCGTCGCCTGGCACGGCAGCACCATCGCCGGCTTCGGAGATCTGGACCCATCGGGCTACTTTGACCGGCTCTATGTCCACGCGGATTTTCAGCGCCGCAGCATCGCCACCGCTCTGGCAGACCTGCTGGAGGCCGGGTGCACCGCTCCCCTGCTCTCCGTTTACGCCTCCCGGACTGCCAAGTCCTTTTTCCTGCACCGGGGCTACCGTCTGATCCGCCCCAACCGGGTGGAGCGGCATGGCATTTGGATTGAGAATTTCTATCTGGAAAAGGAACGCTTGCCCTAGCGTTCCTTCTTTTTTACACAAGCAGACTTGCGCATTTTACATTTTTCCTGTATAATCATTCTAAATCTTGAAGGGAGTGATCCGTGATGCCTTCCACCTATGCTCACTACCGGTTCGGGCAGGATATCCGGACCCGGCTTTCCGGCGCGCCCCGGGCCGCCATTGAGGCCTGGCCGGAGCTCTATCTGATCGGGATCCATGGACCGGATATTCTGTTCTATTACCGGGCTTTGTTCAATGATCCGGTGAACTCCACCGGCTATCGCCTCCACGCTGAGCCCGGCCGTTCCTTCTTTGCTACGGCGAAGCACGCCATTGAGGCCGCACCCAGCCGGGATGCCGCCCTGGCCTACGCCTATGGGGTGCTGGATCATTTTGCCCTGGACATGAGCTGCCACGGCTATGTAGACGAGAAAATTGCCACCAGCGGCGTGACCCATACGGAAATCGAGGTGGAGTTTGACCGCAGTCTGATGCTCAGCGACGGTCTGGACCCGGTCCGGCACAGCCTCACGGGCCACATCCGTCCCACGGCTGAAAATGCTGCCGTCATCGCTCCCTTTTACCCCGGCGTGACCCCCGCCCAGGTGCAGAAGGCGCTGAAAAGCATGATCTCCCAGAACTGCTTTCTCCTGGCGCGGACCGGTCTGAAGCGCCATGCCATTTACGCCGTTCTGCGGCTCACCGGAAATTACAAGGAGATGCACGGTCTGATCGTCAATCCCAAGGGAAAACCCGCCTGCGCGGACAGCAACGCCCGGCTTGGGGAGCTGTATCAGCTGGCCATCACCCGGGCGCTGGCCTTTATTCCGGAATTCGATGCCTATTTACAGGGAAAAGCGGAGCTGGACCCGCTTTTTGATTATACCTTCGGGGGAAAATTGACAAAAGGCGGGAAAGAAGCATGAAGAAACTTTTCAAAGCGCTGAATCGAACGAAGCTGTTTCGGAATTTAACGGAACAGGAGCTGGCCTGGGTTTTGTATGATGTGGGCAATTCTGCCTTTATTATGCTGGCTTGCTCCCTGATCCCCATCTGGTTTAAGTCTCTGGCCATTGGCACAGCGCCGGGGCAGCTCACCCCCGACCAGGCCACCGGGTACTACTCTCTGTCTTTATCCATTGTGACCATTGTCGTCGCCCTGATTGGGCCGGTCTGCGGCACCATGGCAGACCATAAGGGCCGGAAGAAGGCCTTCTTCACCACGACCGTCGCCCTGGGCGTTGCGGGCTGCATCATCAGCGGCTTTGCCACCGGCTGGCTGTTGTTTCTCATTCTGAATGTCCTGACCCGCATCAGCTATAAGGCCTCTCTGACCATCTACGACTCCATGCTGGTGGATGTCACCACCGAGGCACGCATGGACGAGGTCTCCTCTTACGGCTACGCCTGGGGATACCTGGGCTCCTGCATTCCCTTCCTGGTCGCCCTGATCGCCTATATTCTGGGGCCGGACATGGTAGGGCTGCTCTCCGGCTTTGTCTCCAAGCTCATCGGCTTCGGCGTTACCGCTGTGTGGTGGCTGCTGGTCACCCTGCCGCTGATCCGCAGCTACCGGCAGGTAAACTATGTGGAAACCGAGCGCCACTCCGTGGGAAAGGCCTTCGGCAAAATTTTCCGCACCCTCAAGGATATTGCCCGGAAGGACAAAAAGGTCCTGTTCTTCCTGATTGCCTTTTTCATGTACATCGACGGTGTGGAGACCATCATTGACAACTGCATCAACATCGGCACCGATCTGAATCTGAACACCGTGGGGCAGGTGGTGTTTCTCCTGGCCACCCAGGTGGTCGCCTTTGGCGGGGCGCTGGTGTTTGCCCAGCTCTCCAAAAAGTTCAGCACGGCAAACCTGATCCTGGTGTGCATCGTCGGTTACTTCGGCGTATGTATCTACGCCCTTACCCTCAGAACGATGCTGCACTTTGCCATTCTGGCCTTTGTGGTGGGCTGCTTCCAGGGCTCCATTCAGTCTCTCTCCCGGTCCTACTATTCTAAGATCATTCCGGCGGAGAATTCCGGAGAATACTTCGGAATCTATGACATTTTTGCAAAGGGCGCGTCCTTCCTGGGCTCCGCCGTCATTGCCGCCGTAAAGCTGGCCGGCGGGACCATCAATGTGGCCGTATCCTGCCTGGCGGTGTTCTTCGCCCTGGGCTTTGTATTTCTGAAGATCGCAGACCGGCAGGAAGCCCTGCGATAAGCAAAGGAGTGCAAACGATGAAAGAAAATCGAAAGCTGCTCAAGGAGGTCCTGTCGGATATTCACCACGACATGACCGACGAAGAAGTGCTGAACCTTCTGGCAGACAGCAAAATTTCCGTCAATCCCAACAAGGAAACCATTACTCTGGGACAGCGGGCCGCAGACGCCATTGCAAAATTTGCCGGGAGCTGGGCCTTTATTTTCACCTTCACCGCCGTTCTCCTTCTCTGGATGGTCCTGAAC
>CAKTIN010000089.1 GCA_934565775.1 uncultured Oscillospiraceae bacterium | reverse complement strand
CCCACAAATAGAGGAAAACAATTGTTTGGGTCTGCGCGCTATAGCCGATCAGCGGCGTAAAGGACCGTGAGCGCCCGCTGGCCTTCTGCTCCTGCACCTCCTCTACGTCTTTCTCCAAATGGATAGCCCGGAACGCATAATTGCCGACCTCAAACTCTTTGTGATCCATATGAAGGGGAAAATAATCTTTGTCCGTTGCCGTGGGATAAAGCTCTGTCAGCGTGGCGCAGTAGGTGCGGAAATCGTCCCCGTCCTGATAGCGGATCGTGAAGCAGTAATATTCCGTATCAAGGGTAGTTCGGTGCTCAAGATTCACTTCAGGGGTTCCGGGCAGATCCTCCTGCTCCGGGAAGAACCTCTGCGCAGCCCGGCCCGCCGAATCATCATGAAACTCGGCATCCCGCCACTCCAAGCGAAAAGCGACAAACGCCGCCAGAAGCAGCACCGCTATGGTTGACAATACAACAACTCCGGCAATCCAGAGCTTTCGTCCCAGGCTCTTTTTCTTTTTCAACTTGTGGTCTCCTTCCTTGTGCACCGGGTTTGCCCCCGGATCGTCCTGCGCCGGTCAAGGCAAGCAGCTCCGCATAAATCGTTTTGCCGTCCGCTATCCTACCGTTTCATCATAGCATTGCGTCCGTCAAAAGTCAACTTTATTTTTTTGTTTGCAATATTTAGAAACGCATTTGCCGCATCTGCTTTCAGGCCCGGCCGCTTCTTTTCCCGCTCCCGCTTTTCATTTCGGTCCAACTATGCTAAAATCATTTTAGGAAATTTGAGAATCCGTGCAACCGTTCCGATTTTTTCCTTACATGATAAGTGAAAGGCAAAATGCCCGAACACTTTTTAGGGAGGAAACTATCATGAAAAAGAAAATTCTCGCTCTAGGTCTTGCGGCTGTATGATCGCTTTCTCTGTTGGCCGGCTGCACCGGAGATCAGCAGCGGGACGGTCCAAAGGGCAATTCTGCCGTTACATCGCCCAGTGAAACGGAGCCTGCCCCCACCACGACGCTTCCCAGACCTACCGGCGAATATACCGGCGGCCCGGCTTGGGGAAAGCCCGTGTCCTAGATAGCCGTAAGCTTTTAGGGACGCGCTGCTTCCGCCGAAGAAGGCAAGCGCATACCGGACGATGGCACGGTCGTTCTCACCGGCGGCGCGGAGATCTCTGCGCCGGACGGCAGCGTGCTCTATGACCGCAATGTGCTCCGCTATGAAAATGCAGACGGCAGCAAGCGCGTAAATCTGACGCTTTCGCGGGTGTCTCCCGTGCCGGAGGGCGGTGGGGCAGCGGTCTCCCGTATCCGGGGCGTTTCCGTAATCCTGACGGAGGATTCCTCCGCTCCGGACCTCCCTCTGCGCAGCGCGCAGTGGGAGCAGGATGGAACTACGGTCCACCTTTCCGCCGAGGGCCTGCACAAGGACGAATTTTACACTCTTTTGACAGAACTGCTCTAGGCGGCGGGCTCTTCCCTTTTGCGATGCGGCCACTGCACTGCCTGCTGATCTTTCCGATTTTTCTAGGTGACTCCGCGCCGGAACAGGCGGCAGAAATAAAAAACGCCGAAAGCCCTTGCAACCAAAGGCTTCCGGCGTTTTTTGGCGTCCCAGAAGAGATTTGAACTCCCGACCCCACGCTTAGGAGGCGTGTGCTCTATCCAGCTGAGCTACTGGGACCTATTCATGCTTGCGACAGCGGGCAGCGGAGCATTTGCGTTTATTTTACCCGGATTTGACCGGAATGTCAAGTATGGCAGGGCGTTTTGCCCCCCTAAGCGCACTGCAAGTGCCACTTGCTTGACAGGCTACGGAATTTGCATTAAAATAACATCGGTTTCAAATTCCATTGGATTCAGAGAGAATGCCGCCCATTATACCGGAGCGCAGGACGGATACGGGGTCCCCCCCTTTCCTACCGTCCGGCTCCGCCGGCAGCCTTGTCTCCGCAGCCCCGGCGGCACAGAAAAAGGAGCGTGCACTATGAACGATCTCATTGTGATTGAACACCTAAGCAAGGCCTATGGCGAGGTGAAGGCGGTTCGGGACCTGAGCTTCCGGGTGAAGGAGGGCGAGCTCTTCGCCTTTCTGGGGGTGAACGGCGCAGGAAAATCCACCACCATCCACATCCTTTGCGGCCAGCTGCCCAAGGACGGCGGCATCGTCCGGATCTGCGGGGCGGACCTGGACCGGGAGCCGGACCAGATCAAGCGAAAGCTGGGCGTGGTATTTCAGAGCTCCGTGCTGGACAAGGAGCTCACCGTCCGGGAAAACCTGGAGAGCCGGGGGGCGCTGTACGGTCTGCGGGGCGCCGTTCTGGCCGACCGGATCCAGGAGCTGGCCCGGCTGCTGGACTTCCAGGATCTGCTGAAGCGCCCCGTGGGCAAGCTCTCCGGCGGGCAGCGCCGGCGGATTGACATTGCCCGGGCCCTGCTGCACCGGCCCAGAATTCTGATTCTGGATGAGCCCACCACGGGCCTGGACCCCCAGACCCGGAACCTGCTGTGGCAGGTGGTGGAGCGGCTCCGCCGGGAGGACGGTCTGACCGTATTCCTCACCACCCACTATATGGAGGAGGCGGCGGATGCGGACTATGTGGTCATTCTGGATCACGGGCAGATTGCCGCAGAGGGCACGCCCCTTCAGCTGAAAAACACCTATACCGGCGATTTCATCACCCTTTACGGCGTGGAGGAAACGGCGGTCCGGGCTCTGGGAGCGCCCTACGTCCCGCTCCGGGACGCCTACCGCATCTCCGTTCCGGACACCGCCGCCGCTACGGCGCTGATCCTGGCCCACCCGGCTCTGTTCCGGGACTATGAGATCACCAAGGGAAAAATGGACGATGTCTTTCTGTCCGTCACCGGCAAAAAGCTCACAGGAGGGGATGAAGCATGATCGAATTATCTGCGCTGGTCAAGCGCAACACCAAGCTGTACTTCAAAGACAAGGGAATGTTCTTTACCTCCCTGATCACTCCGGTGATCCTGCTGGTGCTCTATGCCACCTTCCTGCGGAACGTCTATGTGGACTCCTTCCGCTCCGCTCTGGACGCCGCCGGGGCGGCCCTCCCGGAGCGGCTGATCAACGGCTGCGTAGGCGGGCAGCTGGTGTCCTCTCTGCTGGCGGTAAGCTGCGTCACCGTGGCTTTTTGCTCCAATCTGCTGATGATCCGGGACAAAACCTCCGGTGCCCGGCATGATCTGACCATCGCGCCGGTAAAGCCCGGTATTCTGGCCCTGGGCTACTACCTGTCCACCCTGCTCTCCACGCTCATCGTGAACTTTGCCGCCATCGTCCTATGCCTGGGCTATCTGGAGCTGACCGGCTGCTACCTCTCCTTCGGGGATGTGGCGGCGATGGTGCTGGATGTATTCCTGCTCACCACCTTCGGCACGGCGCTCTCCTCCTGCATCAGCTTCCTTCTGTCCTCGGACGGGCAGGCCTCTGCTGTGGGGACCATCGTCAGCGCGGGCTACGGCTTCCTCTGCGGGGCCTATATGCCCGTGTCCAGCTTCTCCCCGGGGCTGCAAAAGGTCATCGCCCTGCTCCCCGGGACCTACGGCACCGCGCTGCTGCGGAATCACGCCATGGGCGGCGCCTTCCGGGAGATGGAGCGGCTGGGCTTCCCTGCCCCTGCTCTGGACGCTTTCCGGGACGGCGTAGACTGCAATCTCTATTTCTTCGGCAGCCGGGTCAGTCTGGGGGCCATGTATCTCGTCCTTGTGGGGGCCATCGGGCTGCTGATCGGGCTGTACATCGCCATGAATCGGTTTTCCGGAAAGAAGGGCTGACATGGAGGGCGCAAGATTTACCCCCACCCGCCGGGCTCTGGTGTTCTGGACGCTGTTTATCGGAATCGGCGCCGTTGCCGGAGCAGCGGGGATGCTTCTGGACCCCACAGGCAGGGCCATGGGCATGGACGCCATGCTCCCCTATTTTCAGAAGCTGCCTCTTGCCCCGGTCCTCTTTCAGGACTTCACCTTCTCCGGAATCGCCCTTCTGTTGGTGAACGGCGTGCCCAATCTGATCGCGGCCGGGCTGCTCCTGCGGCGAAAGCCCTCCGGCGTGATTCTGGGTGGAATTCTCGGCGTTACGCTTATGCTGTGGATCTGCATTCAGTTTTATATGTTCCCTCTGAATTTCATGTCCACCGCTTACTTCATTTTCGGCGCGATCCAGGCCGCTACGGGCTATATGGCCTGGGTCTTTGGCCGGCAGGAGCGGTTTGCCGCCCGGCGTGCCCTGCCGGAGGGTCTGGGGCAGGACCCCAAGCGGCTGGTGGTCTATTTCTCCCGCATGGGCTACACGGAAAAGCTGGCCCTGGAGGAGGCGGCGCGCACCGGGGCGGAGGTCCTGGCCCTGCACCCTACGGAGCGCACCCAGGGCACCCTGGGCTTCTGGTGGTGCGGCCGGTTCGGAATGCACCGCTGGCCCATGCCTCTGGAACCTCTGGGGGTGGACCTGGGGCGGTATGACCATGTGACCATTTGCAGCCCCATCTGGGTCTTTCACCTGTCCGCCCCGGTCCGGGCCTTCTGCCGGGAGGCCGCCGGGCAGATTCGGGAGGCGGACTATCTTCTGACCCACTACCAGCGCCGTTCCTATTGGAACGCGGCCCGGGAAATGGACCAGCTGCTGGGGCTGAAGGAAACCCCCGCCGTAAGCGTTTGCTGCCGGCAGGGGCGGTATTTATCCAGAAAAAGCAGATAGGAAGCAGAGCCGCCTCACAAAGAGGCGGCTCCTTTTAATACACATAGCTTTCGCAGGTCCGATCCTCTCCCAGAGCGGAAACATACAGGGTATAGCGCTCATAATACTGGTAGCCGCACCGCAGGATTACCCGCTGAGAGGGCAGATTCCCTTCAAAGCAGTCCGCGAAGCAGTAGGCAAAGCGCCCCTTGAGGTAAGCGGTGAGGGTTTTAAGCATCTCCGTGCCGTAGCCCCGGTTCTGATAGGCCTTTCCCACCACATAGCCCACGGAAACGCAAGCCTGGTCCTGGTACTTCGGGTCCCTGAGCCGGTAAGGATTTACATGAAAATAGCCCAGGAGCGTCTGCCCCAGAAGCAGGGCGACAGCCGTGCGATTCTGCGTCAGTTCCCGGAAGAACCGGTCAAATTCCTCCGGGGTCTGCGCCGGCCGAAACCCCGCCGGGCCGGTCACGGTCTCATCCCGGAGCAGGTCCGCCAGCGCCGCTTTGTCCTGCTCCTCCAGGAGGCGGTAGGTAAGCCGCTCCGAATGCAGGGTCTTTCCCTCCATGCCAATCATAAGTGTGCCTCCTTCCGCTCCGGAATTTCCACCACATGGACCTCATTCCCATGGTCCCGGACCAGGCGCACCAGATCCTCCGCCTGCACCCAGACCGTGGCGGTGTTCTCATTGGGATGGACCCCAATCACGCCCTCCATCAGTTCCCGATCCAGGTAAAACCGGACCCGCCGGGCCGCATCATTCAGCAGCCCCAGGGGCGTCACCCCGCCGGGCTCCAGGCCCAGAAGGGCCATCAGCTCCTCCGGAGAGGCAAAGGAGCGGGCCTTCAGGCCGTTCGCCTTGCGGAAGGCCGTCAGATCCACCTGCTTGTCCCCCCGGACGGTCAACAGCACATACTGCTCCCGCTTCTCATCCCGAAGGAACAGATTTTTCCCCTCCCGGTCCGGATAGGGCAGCTTCAGTGCGGCCAGCTGCTCCATATTATAAACCGCGCCGTGCTCCGTTTTCTCAAAGGGCACCCCCTGCGCGGTCAGGAAGGAATAGATTTCCTCTTTGTTCATCCCAATCCCCCGCCTTTTCAGCGTTTTATCACCACAGTACCACGTTCCGGCCTCCCTGTCAAGGGGAATTTTCCCGTCCCGTTGACAAGCGGGCGCCCCTACAATTATAATAAAGAAGAACCCTGCGGACAAAGGAGAAACCGCACTATGAGCTGCTTTCTGTTTGGAGATTTGGTCTCCTTCACCACAAGGCCATCCTTTGAGGGGGCCTGCGAAATGGCAAAGACGCTTCTGCGCTGCGGAAGCGGCACATTCTATCTTAAATTTGGAGGGAACGTTTCCCATCGATCCACTGCGGTGTTTCCGGGGCAAATCACCGGAGGCTGGCATTTGTCTTATGAAATTACCGACTCCATTTTGGAAAATACGGCCGATCGCCTGGTCTCCCCCAAGACCTGCACAGATGCGGAGCCATGGAATGTGCGCAAGGCGAGCCTTCTCTCCTTCGTGCACGCTGCGCTGGCGCTTCCCGGAATCGAAGGAATGACTCTGAATCTGAATCTGGAAGAGTCTCTTTTATTGGACCCCTCCCTGGCACATATTTGCAGAATTGAGGACCTTGGGGACCTTTTAGAGGCGGTTTTTTCCGAGGACCGGCCCTATTTAGACCCAACGGCCCGGATCTGGATCCACCCGGCAGGGCCCTCCGCCGGTGTAGGCCGGTCCCCCGATGTGTAACCGCTCATCCCAGAAAGGAGACGCAGAGGCGGAAAACCATTTTGCGGCGAGCAGTTTTGCAGCGTCCAATAAGAGCCGCCGCAATTCGTTTTTCCGCCCTGTGCGGCATGAGGCACAAGAAATTCGCTCCTATCCAGCCGGGCTTTGCCGGATGGAGCTCCGGCAATCCGGCGGGTGGCGCAGAAATTCTCCGCTTTCGGAAGAAAGCTCTTGACTTTATCGGAAACTCGTACTATAATATATCATGCGTTTATCCCCTACAGCATCTGGGCCCGTAGCGCAGCTGGGAGCGCATTACATTCGCATTGTAGGGGTCGGGAGTTCGAATCTCCTCGGGTCCACC
>CAKTIN010000088.1 GCA_934565775.1 uncultured Oscillospiraceae bacterium | reverse complement strand
GCGGCGGCTGCTGGACCGTAGTCCGCAGGCCCACCACGGGCCCGTTCGCCGCGCCGAAGTTCCCCAGATTGGCCACTGCGCCGTTCTGGAGGTCCAGCACCATCAGATCGGACTGCTGTCCGTTCCACATGGTACAGTAAACATAGGCGCCGTCCGTAGTCAGGGAGCTGAAGTAGCCGTAGCCGCCGGTCGTCCGGCCCAGATCGGCCACCAGCTCGGGCAGGGTGCACATGAGGCCGCTGCCTCCTGCGTAGAACCCCATCTGCCAGAGCTTGCCGCTCTCGTCCAGGACCAGGCAGAGATCCGTCAGACCGTTCACCGTGTCGTTCACGGTATTCTTATAGGCGATGCCAACCAGCTTGGCCCCGCCGAAGAGGGTGGAGAGGTTCCAGGCCGCGCTGTAATCGCCGGTGCTGGGATCCACGGTCAGGATCCCCTGGCCGCAGGTGGCCAGAAGGGTCCCGCCCTCCAGGCCGGCGGCCCAGGTCAGATCCGTATAGGCTCTCTGGCCGTCGCCGATCTTTTCCAGGCTGTAGTCCTTGCCCACCAGATACAGAGCGGAGGTCAGGCTCCCCTCCTGCTCTACATAGGAAGCTGCGTAGGTCATGCCGCCGGCATCCGCCACGGCCATGAGCTGCTGCTTGCAGGCCTCCTGGGTGAGCTTGGTGAAGCCGGGCACGGTCTTGGTATTGAAGGAAGCGAACCAGGCGTTGCTGTCGCTGTCCCAGATCACCGCGTCCAAGGTCGTATCCACTTCCCGCACGGTGACGGTGCATTCTGCCGTGACCTTGGGGTCCAGCACGGAGGCTGCGGTAATGGTGCAGGTGCCCGCGCCTACGGCCTTGATCTCGCCGTCGCTCACCGTGGCCACAGCCTCATTGGAGCTGCGCCAGGTGCAGTCCCGGTTTACCACGGTCCAGGGCTTCGCGGAGACCTCCAGGGTGGCGCTGCTGCCCTTAATCAGGCTCACATCCGTCTTGCTCAGGGAGATTTCCTGGATCTTCTCGGAGGGGCCGAAGGTGGAGCCGCCCTTTCTGGGGATAAACATACCGCACAGCTCCGCCATATACAGCTCGTCCACCACGGTAGCCAGGCCGGTCTTAAGATCGTAGGTCACAAGGGTGGTGTAGTAGGTCTTTGCGCCGTAGTTGGCGTGATAGAGCTTTCCGGTGTTGTGGTCATAGGTCATGGACTGGAGGAAGGCCACCTTCATGCCCGTGGTCTTGGGAGAAGGCGTCACATGGAAGCCCTCCTCATCCACCGTGAAGGAGTACAGGCGGGAGTTATATTCGCTGTAGGTCGCCGCGTAGAAGGTCCCGTCCGTGGCGCAGGCCAGGGTCATAAAGCTCAGGCCGGCGGACAGGGGGACGGTACCCACCATCTCCAGGGTGCCCATCAGCAGGTCCACGGTGTACAGACGGTTCTCGGTGCAAAGCACATACATCTTGCCGTCCGCGTAGTTATAAGCCATATCCAGCGCGTTGCTGGGCAGGGCCAGGGTCTCGATATAGGTCTGCTCCTCCAGATCGCTCAGCGGCGCCACGCAGAAGCGCTTTTCCTTATCGATGGAGAACACATAGTCCTCCACGCAGTCCGCCGCATAGATGCTGCCGGAGGCCAGGGTCTTGGAGGAGGCCATCTGGCCGGGGGTGAAGGCGATCCAGGCGGAGTCAAAGGCGTTGTTGGCATAGATGCTGCCGTCGGCAATCTCTTCCTGCTTGCCGCCGCCCAGCTTGGTCTTGTAAGCGGCCATGTTGCCGGCATAGTCCACCGCCACGATGCAGACCTCGCTGTTCTTCACCTCGGAGGTATCCAGCTCCACGGTGGTCGTCGCGCCCAACCGGGTCTGATCCACGCCCATCCGGGCCAGGACCTCCGTCTGCCGGGCATTGGTCACCAGGATTGCCGCCAGATAGCGGTCGTCCTTGCCGGTCACGGTCAGGCGGGACTTGCCCGTCATCACGTCCTGGGTGTAGCTGACGCCGGTGATCTCGGGGGCCGTGTTATCCACGATCATCGTGGTGGTCCAGGACGCGCCTGCGCCCAGAGTCCCCACGATCTTGCCCGCAGTGCGGTCCCAGTTGTACTCGGGGATGGCGTTGACGGTCACGTTGATCTTCGTGCCCTCGGGCAGGGGGTTGCCCATAGCGTCCGTAATGCTCCAGTTCAGGGGAATGTTCAGAGGCGTATTGCCCCAGGCCGCAGCGCTGGAGTTGTAGTATGCGCCATACTGCGCCCCCTGGTCCACCGTCTTATAGACCTCGCCGGTCTCCGCATTGGAAATCACAACATTCAGGTCGCCGCCTGCGTTCCGGATCAGGCTGGCCCCCGCCACATAAAGCTGCATCCCGGAGGTGGAGCTGACCGCCGTCCGGTCCGGGATAAAGGCCTGGACCGTGCCGTAGGGGTTCGCAGTCAGATAGTAAGCGGAGGAGGAATTGGCCGCCCGCATCGCCAGATAGTTAGCGTAGCCGCTGCCCACATAGGGCGCTGCGTTCTCGTCCACGCTGTCGCGCAGGGTGACGTACTTATCAAACATGGACGGATCGGTCCAGCTGCCGTAGTAGGCCAGCATGGGAGCGGAGAGCTCCGGCTGCTGCCCGTAAACCTCGGTTGCATAGATGTAGCCTTCCACATAGCAGCCGTTGGCATAGTTCTCCGCGAAGTATGCCCGGTCCGCGTCGCTCAGCGTCACGGTCCCTTCCACCGTGACCGCCTTCCCGGCCTCCACTACGATGGCCTGGGCATAGACGTTGGGGCTGCCCGCCTGCTTCTGCAAGCCGGCCAGGTAGAGCTGCGCATCCGCCGTGGTGATTACGCCGTCCTTGTCAAAATCATACTGGGAAACCGTCTGCTCGCCGGGCATTTCCCGGGTGCCATTGGCAATCTGGAGCAGCAGCATGGCGTCCTGCTCGTCGATCACGCCGTCGCCGCTGAGATCATAGGCATAGCCTGCCGCGCTGTCCGTCTTGAACTCCACCTCGGGGCTCAGCGCGTAGGCGGAGTCGGACATATAGGCCTCGCCGTCGATCTGCTCCACCGCCATGGTGTTCAGATCCGCCCGGAGGGCATAGCGCTGGGCCTTATTGGACAGGTTGTTGATGGTAAAGGTAAAGCTGTAAATGCCCCTCCGCTCCGGGTCGTCGCCCAAGTTGAACTTCACCTTGCCGTCCGTGGCACTCTTGGCGTCGGTCAGCAGGTAAGCGGGAGAGGTCACGGCATTGTACACATTGGCAAAGCCGGCGCCCTGCTTCCGGGGGGAGTACTCCAGGCCGTTGTCGTCCTTCAGCGGCGTCGCCGTGGATATGAGCAGCGCCTGGGACAGTGCCCGCACCGTCAGGCCCTCTTGCTTTGCCAGGCCCGTCTCCTGCAGGTACTGCGCCACCACGGCCGCCATACCGGTCACGCTGGGCGCGGACATAGAGGTACCGGACATGGAGCCGTAAGTTCCGTTGGTCAGGGTGGACCAGATGTTCCCGCCGGGGGCGGTAATCTCCGGCTTCAGATCCAGATTCCCGGGAACGCCCCAGGAGGAGAAGTCGCTGGGCTGATAGCCGCCGGGAACGTTGTACACCGTGGTCACCTGGTTCTTGATGGTCATGGTGCCGCCCCACAGGCCGTTTTCGCCCTTTTCGGAAGCAGCGAGGATACTCTCCGCACTGTTCTGGGGAATCAGAACCGCAGGCTGGGTATACTTGTAGCCGGTCAGGTTCATATTCAGGCTGTTCGCCTTTTCATTATTATATACGACCGTTGCCGCCGCACCGGCCTGCACGGCGTTGTTCGCCTTCACGAAGAAGGAAACACCGCCGCCCCGGGAGATCAGGACGATCTTCCCCGTGAGGTCCAGGCCCTCAAAGTCCTCCTCTGCGCCGAAGATGCCCTTGCCGGTCTCCGGGTCGCCCAGGAACACATAGTCATACTTTGTGCCGGACTGGTCCGCAGAAAGATCCAGGGTAGTAAAGGCCTTCGCGCCGTAATTCTCGGAGGTATCGGAGTAGGAGGTCCCTACGCCGTTAAACACAGGCATTACGCCGGTGAGCCCCGCGTTATCCACGGAGGCAATGGTAAAGGCGTTGGGGAACGCGCCGGGAGAGCCCACGGTATCGATAACGGTGTCGTTGGTCAGCTGGAGCTTCGTTCCGGTGTTGTTGAACTGCGCATAGCTGTACTTGTTGCCGGCGGAGATCGTCACCACCGTGTCCGTATGGGTCAGGCTGCTAAACAGCGCGTCATAGGCGCTGTAGGTATGCCCGGGAACGGAGGAGCCCAGAGACAGGTTCACTGTATCGCAGCCCAGGAGGATTGCATCCTCAATGGCCGCCATATAGTCGGAGTCATAAGCGCCGCCGTTTCTGCCGAATACCTTAAAGGTCAGCAGCTGGGCGTCCGGGGCCACGCCCACCACGCCGTTGGCCTGCCGATCCGCATGAAGGTCGCCGTCGGCGTCCTTGGTCCAGACGTAGGTATTTGCGGTGGCAATGCCGGAGACATGGGTGCCGTGATCGCCCTGGGTATCGTTGTCATGGGTAATATCCAGAGACTCGTCAATGTAGTTAAAGCCAAAGGGCACCTTGGCATTGCGGTACACCTCGTCCGCAGACAGGCCGGAGAACTGCTCTGCGGCGTGCAGCTTCGGCAGGACCTTGGCCACCTCCGCTTGAGTGAGCAGATCATAGTCGGAAACGGATTTCCCAAACCGGGCCGCGGAGCGCTCCAGGCCATACAGGAACGCCTGCTCGTCAAAGCTGGGATGGTCCAGATCCAGGCCGGTATCAATCACGCCGATCCGGCTGCCCGCGCCGGTATAACCGTCCGCCCAGGCATTGTAAGAGCCGATCATCTCCCCCGCCGTAGCGGTGTCCGGCGTATCCGTGTCCGGCTCGTACTGGTTCTCGATGTAGACGCCCGCTACGCCGGGCAGGGATGCAACGGCCTTCACCTGGTCATAGCGTAGGGTCGTCGCCACACCGTTTACACCAATGGTAAACTGATAGCGGATCTCCAGGTCTGCGCCCAGCTTCTTGGACAGCGTCTCCATCTGGGTCCGCTGCTCCTTCTTCAGCTGATCGCAGTAAGCCATGGCCGCCTGGTTTTCGCTCACGCCCATGGTAGAGTAGCCCTTTTCCGTCAGAGGCGCACTGCGGAAGCGAATGATCACCCGCAGGACCTCATCATCGGCAGGTTCGTTCAGCAGTCCGTCCGCTGCGCTCCCCGTTTCAGGGGAAACCGTCGCAGGGGTCTGCTCCAATTCCAGGTTCACGCTGGTGTCTGCCGCAGAGGCGCCGGGCAGGCAGCCCAGGACCAAGCAGAGCATCAGTGCAAGGGCCAGGAATCGCCGAAGCATCTGTTTTCTCATCGAATCACCTTTCTTCTATGGGTATAGGAGTAGTTATAAGCTACCGCTTTATTGTAGCATTATGCTATCGCGATGTCAATTTGCTAGAGTCACAAAAAATACATAGTTCGACAGTAGGAAAATAGGACAATTCCCATATCCTTCCATATTGGACGTCGAATTTGCCGGGATTCGGCGAAATCCATTCTGCGCATTACAGCACGGAGCATCAAGCAAGGGGGGATCAGGCTCAACCGGAGTACGCAGGTCCGCTCGGAAGGAGCCTGCATCTTGGCGACTGGCTCTCGCTATGCAATCCATTAAAAAGCAGCCGCCGTAAAAACGGTGGCTGCGGATTGCAAATAAAAGTTGGGACAACGGCGGCTCTCAAACACACAGAAATTCTAAGAACGATAGGTCCGATAAGAACATTCGGGTTGAGCAGGTCCCGAATGCAAGCTTACTGCTCCCTAGTTTTGAGCCTAGGTCCCGTCCAGAAAGCATACTTTCGCAATTTCGTTCAGGCAGTCAGCACCTATATTTCAGCTGTAGCAGCCACAATACGCTCCTCCTCAAAATTGGAGTTACGTGGGAACTACATTGGACACGATACTTGGTGCATTTCGCCCATTATACTCAAATTTCTGGTGTTATACTACTTCTGATAACCTGCTGGACTCCCCTTATCCAGGGTTGTTTTTGGAACGCGAAACACAGAAGGAATTGGGGAATCAGGGGGCAAAAAGGGCAAAAAAAGAACCTGCCGAAGCAGGTTCTTTATGTTGGCGTTACCTATCTTCCCGTGCAGTCACCCGCAAAGTATTGTCGGCGCAAATGAGCTTAACTTCTGTGTTCGGGATGGGAACAGGTGGACCCTCATTGCAATCAACACCAACTATTCGGAAATCCATGTCACGCTCTGCTCCGCCGCGTTCCGCCGCTTAGATCGCTCCACGAACTTCTTTCTTTACTTTACCAGCTCTTCCCCCATTTGTCAAGGTCTTTTTCCTCAACCGAAAAGAACTGGTGACCCGTACCGGATTCGAACCGATGTTAAAGGCGTGAGAGGCCTCTGTCTTAACCACTTGACCAACGGGCCATGTTTTCCGCGTGGTGCACCTTCACGGACTCGAACCGGGGACCCACTGATTAAGAGTCAGTTGCTCTACCAACTGAGCTAAAGGTGCATCTGCCGCGCCTTCCGGATACACCCTGAAAACTGAACACCGCTTACTCACTATGTGCTTTACGCTAAGGCCTTCAGAGCCTGTCTTTTTCCAGATCAAGCCCTCGGCTTATTAGTATCAGTCAGCTTCACACATTACTGTGCTTCCACCCCTGACCTATCTACGGCATAGTCTACGCCGAGCCTTACTCCTTTCGGATGGGAGATCTTATCTCAGGGGGAGTTTCACGCTTAGATGCCTTCAGCGTTTATCTCGTCCATACGTAGCTACCCAGCTATGCCCTTGGCAGGA
>CAKTIN010000087.1 GCA_934565775.1 uncultured Oscillospiraceae bacterium | reverse complement strand
TCATCGGCCAGTTCGCCGAGACCCCCCGGGATACCATCTTCACCACAGAGTATTCCATGCGCACCGGTATGGAGTCGGTTTACACCCTGCTGGATATTGACCGGGCCGTGCCGGAGGTCTGGGGCAGCAAGTACGATGTGCGGGAGCTGCTGCGTGCCTGCTATTACGCCATTGATAAGAAGCCCATCTCCCAGGCAAAGCTGTCCTTCGGGGAGCGGGAGCTGCTGAAGATCGTTCTGAAGAAGGTCAAGGGAACGGATGTGGAGCTGCTGCTGAAGGAAAGCGGCCTCATCGAGTAACCGGAAAAGCCAAACTGCCCAGGCGGCTGCAAAGCCGCCTGGACAGTTTTTGCCTGTAACCCTCCGCAAAGGAGATGGATCCGGTAATCGAAAAAAGCCGCCTGAAGCAAGCGCTCCAGGCGGCTTTTGATGCGGATGATTAGTCGGCGAAGTCGGCCTCGGTCACAGCCTCGGCGGATTCTTCCTTGGGCTCCTCAGCAGGGGCCTCCGCAGCTTCCTCGGCGGGAGCCTCAGCGGCCTCCTCCTTGGGCTCCTCGGCAGCTTCCTCAGCGGGGGCCTCGGCAGTCTCCTCGGCAGCCTCTACGGGCTCCTCAATGGGCTCGGGCTCCTCGCAGCTCTTGCAGCTGTTCTTGATCTCCTGCATCTTGGCGTTGATCTTGTCCCAATACTTCACAACTACCAGCACAGCGGCGGTCACGGCGGACAGGGCAGCCAGAATCTTAACAATATTCTTCATGATAAATTCCTCCAGTCGTTTTCTGTGTGGAATGGCACAGCTATACACAGTATAGCCCATTTTTCCCGGTTTGACAATCCCTTTTTTACGGTTTTACGATAAAATCTGCCTTTCTGGGAGCGGCGGACTTGGGCAGGACGGCGGGATAGCCCACAATGCAGTGCCCCACGCCCCGATAGGTGGTGGGAATCCCCCATTTTTCCAGCAGGGCCTTGCCCTCCGGAGCGTCAAATTCCTCCCGCGCCCGGTTCACCCAGCAGGAGCCCAGCCCCAGGCTGTGGGCGGCAAGGAGCATATTGCCCAGGATCAGAGAGCCGTCCTCCACCCAGGTGGGGATGGTGCTGTCCGCCAGCACCAGCAGCACGGCGGGGGCGCCATAGAAGGTGTGAAGCCCCGGATTGCCCCGGTATTCGGCATTTTTCTCCTCCAGCCAGGCCAGCAGCTCCGGATTGGTCAGAATGACGATCTTTCCGGCCTGGCGGCCCCGGCCGTTGGGGGCATAGGTCCCTGCCATGGCAATTTCATCCAGAAGCTCCTGGGGGACGGGATCGGGCCGGTAGCTCTTGCAGCTCCGGCGCTCGACAAGGGCGCGAATGACTTCGTTCATAATGGTTCCTCCGTTTCGTTTGTATATCCATACAGCCCGCGGACGCTGACCTCCCCAGACTGCACAGTTTCCGTCTCACCGTTGGCGTATTGGACGACCAGGCCGCCGTCCTCCCGGACATCCAGCGCCCGGCCCGGCCGGCGGGTATCCCCCCGGATGACCTGGATCTGCGCACCCAGAGTGACGCAGTCCGCCCGGTACCGCTCCAGATACCCGGCGCGGTCCTCCAGATGGGCCGCAAGATGGGCCATGGACCGGACGCAGGCCGCCGCCAGAGCGGTGCGGTCCACGCTCCGGCCGGTGGCCATGGCCAGAGACCCGGCCATATCCCGAATGCCCGGGTCGAAATCCCCGGGAGCCTGGGCGCAGTTGATGCCGATGCCCACGACGGCGAAATCTACCTGCCCGCTCTGGGTCAGGGCCAGCTCCGCCAGAATTCCGCAGAGCTTCCGCTGCCGGTAAACCAGATCGTTGATCCATTTAATACCGGGGCGCAGACCGGTCACCTCCTCAATGGCGTCGCAGACCGCTACGGCTACGGCGCAGGTGAGGTGCAGAAGAGCCTCCGGCGGCAGCTGCGGCCGGAGAAGGACGGAGAAATACAGACCCACACCCTTTTGAGAGGAGAAGGACCGGCCCAACCGGCCCCGCCCGGCGGTCTGCTCCTCGGCAATGGCGACGGTGCCTTCCGGAGCGCCCTGGGCGGCCAGGGCCTTGAGATAGTTGTTGGTGGAGCCGATGGTATCCAGCACCTGGACCCGGCCGGCCCAGGGGTGCCCGGCCAGAGCCCGGGCCAGGGCGGCCCGGTTAATGGGGGCGCGGGGATCAAGCGTTTCCATGGGCGGCCTCCTTGGGTAGATTTTTCATGGTGAGGCTAATGCGGCCCCGCTTTTCGTCCACCTCCAGGACGGCGACCCGGACCACGTCTCCCACCTGGACAACCTCGGAGGGGTGGCGGATAAATTTGCTGCACACCTGGGAAATGTGGACCAGACCGTCCTGATGGACGCCAATATCCACAAATACGCCGAAATCAATCACATTCCGCACGGTCCCCGTAAGGACCATGCCGGGCTTCAGGTCCTTGATTTCCAGCACGTCCCGGCGGAGAATGGGAGCGGGGAGCTCCTGCCGGGGATCCCGGCCGGGCTTTTGCAGCTCCCGGGCGATGTCCTCCAGGGTGGGCACGCCTACGCCGCATAGGGCCGCAGCCTTTTCCTTCCCCAGGGCGGCAAGCCGGGGGGTCAGCTCTTGCAGCCGTCCGGCGGCCACATCCTCCCGGGTGTAGCCGCAGAGCTCCAGGAGCTTCCGGGCGGCGGCATAGGACTCCGGATGGACTCCGGTGTGATCCAGGATCTCCTTACTCTCCGGCACCCGGATGAAGCCTGCGCACTGCTCAAAGGCCTTGGGGCCCAGCTTGGGGACCTTCTTCAGCTGAGACCGGCCGGTAAAGGCGCCGTTTTCCTCCCGGTATGCCACGATGTTCTTTGCGGTGGCGGCGGTAAGGCCGGAGACCTGGCGCAGCAGGCTCGCCGAGGCGGTGTTCACGTCCACGCCCACGGCATTGACGCAGTCCTCTACCACGGCCCCCAGAGCCTCGTCCAGCCGCTTCTGGGGGCAGTCGTGCTGGTATTGCCCCACGCCGATGGCCTTGGGGTCAATCTTCACCAGCTCCGCCAGGGGGTCCTGCAGCCGCCGGGCGATGGACACGGCGGAGCGGAGATTGACGTCGTACTGGGGAAATTCCTCCGCCGCCAGGGGAGAGGCGGAGTAGACCGAGGCCCCGGCCTCGCTGACGATCATATAGCTGACCCCGGGGCACTGCTTCAGCAGCTCCACGGTCATGGCCTCCGTCTCCCGGGAGGCGGTACCGTTGCCGATGGCAATGTGGCGGACGCCGTGCTTCCGGATGAGACCGGTCAGAACGGCAATCGCCTCTTCCTTCTTCCTCTGGGAAAAGGTGGGGTAGACCACGGCGGTGTCCAGGACCTTTCCCGTGGGGTCCACCACGGCGACCTTGCAGCCGTTGCGGTAGCCGGGGTCCAGACCCATGGTCACGGCTCCCTTTACCGGGGGCTGCATCAGCAGAGGCTTCAGATTCAGAGCAAAATTGGCAATCGCACCCTCACCGGCCGCATCCGTAAGGGCGGCGCGCTGCTCCCGCTCGGCGCTGGGGGCAATGAGCCGGTCATAGGCGTCCTCCGCCGCGGCCTTTACGAAGGCGGAGACCCGGGGGCCGGGCTTCAGAGCCCTCCGGCAGACCAGAGCCTGCCCCTCTGCCCCGGGCAGGGCCACGGAAAGCTTCAGAAAGCCCTCCTTTTCGCCCCGGTTCAGAGCGAGAATCTGGTGGCCCTGCAATTTGGAGACCGGGGAGGAGAAATCATAATACAGCCGGTAGACGCTGTCCTTGCCGGGGTCTGCGGCCCGGGAGGTCAGCACCGCCCGGCGGCCCATCAGGGCCCGCAGCTCTTTGCGGAGGGCGGCGTCGTCGGACAGGTCCTCCGCCAGAATATCCGAGGCTCCGGCCAGAGCGTCCTCCACGGTTTCCACGCCCTTGTCCGGGGTCACATAGGCCCGGGCCAGGGCGGCAGGGTCCTGCCCGTCCTGGGCAAACAGCACCGCCGCCAGAGGGGCGAGCCCCTTCTCCCGGGCGATGGAGCCCCGGGTGCGGCGCTTTTGCTTATAGGGGCGGTACAGATCCTCCACCTCCGCCAGGGTGGCGGCGGCGTTTACCGCCTGGGTAAAGGCCTCGGAGGATTTCCCTTGGGCCTCCACAGAGGCCAGGACCTCCTCCCGCCGGGCCTGAAGATTGCGCAGATATTGCAGCCGGGTCTCCAGAGCGCGCAGGGTGGTGTCGTCCATGGAGCCGTGAAGCTCCTTGCGATACCGGGCGATAAAGGGGATGGTGTTGCCTTCGTCCAGCAGGCGGATGACGTTCTCAACATAAGCTTCCTTCTGCCCCAACTCCCGGGCAAGAATTGCGGAAATGGTCGCCATACTGCTCTCCTTTGCATTCATTTCTTATTCTATAGTATAGCATACCGGCGGGAAATCCTCAATAGGGCGCCGGGCGCGGAGGAGCCGAAAAGATGCACAAATGGATGGAGTTGAAAATGGCAAATACTCCGTAGAAATGGATAAACTCGGATAAAGAGTTGAAAATGATAAATTTAGAATCGGGAAAGGATTCAAAAAATTTAGCACAGCAAATTGGGGAAGAAATATTTTGAAATAAAATAGCACTGTATTGATAGGCATTAAATAGAAAACAGAATAATTTCGTGAAAGTGAAAACAGAAATCAAATTCTGTATAAAATGGTACAGGACAAACTGTTTGAGCAAATTTACCAATTTCATATGCTGTTAATTGTTACAATGGTCAATAGCGAAATGGAGGGGTGCTTGGTATAATTTCACCAAGAAATGGATGGAGCGCACAGCAATGCCCAGGTTATCCGCCAGGTCCATTCAAATTTTGAAAAGGAGTGTCTCCATGAAAAGAAGATCCGTTTTCACGAAAATCGTGGCCATGCTCTTGGTTCTCGTCCTCTGCTCGAGCACCATCCTGGCCGCAGGCGCAGACGCCTATGGCGTTCAGGCCAGCACGGACAGCTCCACGACACCCCGTTACCGTAACGTGGTGTATTATGGTGACTGGTCCATCTACGCAGGACAGAAAAATTTCTACCCCAGCAAGATTGACGGCAGCCAGATTACCCACCTGAATTTTGCGTTCCTGGATGTGGACGCCAGCGGCAATCTGGTCCTCTGCGATGAGCACGCCGACTTCCAGGCGGTGCTGCCCGAGCAGAATGGCATCACCTACGGCGAGCCTTATGCGGGCGTCCTGGGCGCGATGGTCATCCTTCGGGACAAATACCCCAACATGAGAATCGGCATCTCCGTGGGCGGCTGGACCCGCTCCGGCGACTTCCCCAAGCTGGCGGCCAGCGCCGCTACGAGAGCAAACTTCGCGAAAAACATCGCCAAGTTTGTGGATTACCTGGGCTTTGATTTCGTGGACATCGACTGGGAGTACCCCACCTCTGACCGCAACCCCGATGCCGCCGGCAACGGCGTGTCCATCGACAAGGGCTGCAAGGGCTCCGAGGCCGATACCCAGAACTTTACCCTTATGATGCAGGCCATCCGGGATGAGCTGGATAACCTGGGCAAGCAGACCGGCAAGTATTACGAGCTGTCCTGCGCCATGTCCGCCAATCCCGCCCTCATGGCGAAGATCGAATACGACAAGGTCATGAACATCGTGGACTTCGCGAACATGATGACCTATGACCTGAACGGCGCCTGGAACGGCTACACCGCCCACCAGACCGCTCTGTACACCAACCCCGCGTACGACAGCGAGACCCAGCCCGAGGGCGCTTTCTCCGTGGATACCTGCGTGAAGTATCTGGAGAATACCTACGGCGATAAGATCGACTACTCCAAGATCGTCGTCGGCGTTGCCTCCTACACCCGCGGCTGGTGCGGCGTGCAGAAGGACGGCCGCGACGCCAAGAATCCCGGCCTGTATGCCACCGCCACCCCCAACAGCGTGAAGGCGGACGACGGCGTTTACAGCGGCACCTTCAGCCAGACCGACCTGCCCCGCCTGATCTCCCAGTACGACCTGAAGGAGTACTACGACGAGACCGCCGAGGCCTGCTACTACTACAGCGAATCCACCGGCTACTTCTTCACCTGCGATAACGTCCGGTCCGCCACGGCCAAGGGCAATTACGTCAGAGAGAAGGGCCTGGGCGGCCTGATCTCCTGGATGGCCTCCCTGGACGCGGAGAACAAGATCGTCCGCGCCATGAAGACCTCGATGTATGGCGACGAGGCTCTGCCCACCCAGAAGATCGTCACCAGCGCGCCCAAGGCCGAGCTGAAGATCACGGCCTCCGCTTCTACCTACACCCTGACCCTGACCAACAAGGAATCCGTCAACGAGTCCAACGCGGCGCTGAAGAACGCCGAGCTGTTCAAGGAAACGGTTACCTATCCCAAGCTGTACATCCAGACCAAGAGCGGCGCGACCCTGACTGCCGGTTCCGAGGCCGGCAGCGTAACCAACCAGAATGGCTACACGGTCATTGATCTGGCCAGCGTTTACGCGGCGAAGTCCCTGAAGCAGGGCGCTTCCCACACCTTTACCATCAACGTCTCCGGCGGCACGGCGGATGTCTCCGACATCGTCAGCGTGACCATGACCCAGCGGATCCTCACCTCTATGTCCGAGTTCGGCGAGCAGGTGATCTACGGCAACGGCAGCGATACCCCCATCCCCACCGAGCCCACCACGCCCGTTGTGACCGATCCCGAGAAGCCCACCGTGGCTCCCACCGATCCCGAGAAGCCCACCGACCCCGTGACTCCCACGGAGCCTGTGACCCCCACCGATCCCGTGACCCCTACCGAGCCCGGCAAGACCGAGGGCAATTACCCCGCCTGGGCTCCCGGCACCACCTATAAGCTGGGCGACCTGGTCTCTTATAAGGACAAGGTTTACGAGTGCACCTATGCCCACACCAGCCACAACGGCTGGCTGCCCGACGAGACCCCCACTCTGTGGAAGTACCGCTCCGACCTGGTGAACATTGGCGGCGGCGAGACCCCCACCGATCCCGTGACCCCTACCGAGCCCGGCAAGACCGAGGGCAATTACCCCGCCTGGGCTCCCGGCACCA
>CAKTIN010000086.1 GCA_934565775.1 uncultured Oscillospiraceae bacterium | reverse complement strand
AGTCTTCCATGAAAACACCCCCGTTTCCTCTATTATAGCAGAAACAGGGGCCTTTGGGTAGTTTTTTGACAGACTGACCGGGGCGGTCATTTGACCGCCCCGGTGCTTTCTGTCATTTTTATGCCTGCCCGGCGAAGAAGGCGTCGCAGTAGCCGTCCCATTTTTCCCGGTACGTCCCATGGGGCAGGAGGATCAGATCCCCGGGGACGCGGATGCCCCGCCGCTGGGCCTCTTGCGCAAAGGCGAAGATATAGGCGTCGGAGGGCTGGATCAGGGCCCGGACGGCGCCCCAGCCCTGCCGGACGGCATACAGCAGCCGGGTGTGCCCGTCCAGGGCCAGATACCGCCCCTCATAAGGCAGGACCTGGACGATCACATCCTCCGGCCGGTGCAGAAAGCTGCCTACCGCACGGAGCTTTTCCTCGTCCACATAGAACTGAGAGGGCTGGATCTGCTCCAGGGGCAGCTCCAGAAGAGGCTCCTCCGGGAAGGAGGCCACGCAGGCGCCGCTTTCCGAAAAAAAGCGGCAGACCTCCGGGGCATAGAAGCGGAACTCTTCTAAAACGGCCGGGTAGAACTCGGGCCTTGGACCCCGAATGACCGCCTCCCGGGGGGCGGTGATTTCCACCTCATAGGGCGCGCCGTCTGCCAGAAAGCAGCCGTGCTGCAAAAGGGCTACCCGGGAAAATCGGGAGTCCTGATAGGCGTTGATGCGGGTGATCTCCATGGCAGCACCTCCAAAAGGGCAGAAAAAACTCCTTCCGTATAGCGGAAGGAGATATTTTCAGAGAATTTAGGCGAGCTTGTTCAGCTTCAGGGTCATGCTGCTCTTCTTCCGGGCAGCGGTATTCTTGTGCAGAAGACCCTTGTTCACAGCCTTGTCGACGGCCTTCACGGCAGCGGTGTAAGCGGCGGCAGCCTGCTCCTTGTTGCCATCGGCAGCGGCGGCCTCAAACTTCTTCACCACGGTCTTCAGCGCAGACTTCTCGGCCTTATTCTTCTCGTAAGCAACCTTGGAGAGCTCGACTCTCTTCTTCGCGGACTTGATGTTGGGCACGGATTCCACCTCCTCTATCTTGACTCAAAGGGTGAGCTTTTCGCCCGACCCATGCAGATACTCATTATACTCTAATCCGCCCCTAAAATCAATAGGAAATTTCATAAAATTTTGCATTTCTTTCGCATATCTCCCTTTTTCCCCGGAGAGACTAGCCGTGAGGTGATTGTACAATGGCAGCAAGAACGGACCTGGCCGCCGAGGCCAGGGCACTTTGGGAGCAGTCCGCCGGGAAAACCTCCGCCCTGCCCGGGGTCAAGGCCCGGTCGGAGGAAAGAGACGGTACCCGGGTGGAGGCTGTGGAGATTTTGGACGAGGCGGGGAGCCGGGCGCTGGGAAAGCCCCGGGGCCGCTATATCAGCCTGGAGCTCCCGGCGGACGGCCGGGCCGGGGAGGGCTTCGCGGCCCTGCTGGCGGGGCAGCTGGGGGAGCTTCTGGACTGCGGGGAGCAGGACAGCGTGCTGGTGGTGGGCCTGGGGAACCGGGCCATGACGCCGGACGCCCTGGGGCCCATGACCGCTGACGGGGTGCTGATTACCCGGCATCTGCGTAGGCAGCTCCCGGCCGTCTTTGAGCATGTTAGGCCGGTGAGCGCCCTGTGCCCCGGGGTACTGGGGACCACGGGGCTGGAGAGCGCGGAGACGGTGAAAAGCGTGGTGCAGCGGGTGCGGCCGGACCGGGTGCTGGTGGTGGACGCGCTGGCCGCCGCCGGAGGCGACCGGCTGTGCCGGGTGGTGCAGCTGACCGACGCGGGGATCGTCCCGGGCTCCGGGGTAGGCAACAGCCGGGCAGCCTTTGACCGGGAGAGCCTGGGGGTGCCGGTGGTGGCCCTGGGGGTGCCGACGGTGCTGGACGCGGCGGAGCGGGGGGCAGGGCCCTTGCTGGTCACACCCCGGGACATCGACAGCCGGATGCGCCGCTTGTCAAGCGTGATTTCTGCCGGAATCAATCTGGCGCTGTTTCCCGGGTGGAGCGCCGATGAAATTGCACAATTTGTCGATTAGGGTCGATTGCCGTTATGTTAAGCGAAATGGATAGTCCCCCCACGGGCCCTGTGGACAGGGCCTGTGGATAAGGTTGTGGATAATGTGGAAAACCTTTGGCGCACTCTGCCGGGCTCCGGGTTTTCCCAACTGTTTCCCGGGGAATAGGGGGCGTATATTTCTCTGCATATCCGGTGAAAGCGGCGGTGGGAAAAAATTTACGTTTTCCCCGTCCGCTTGTAAAACTTCCGTAAAATGTTGGAAATCCACGAGCTGACGCGGTTCCTGCCTGGGTAGATCAGGGGGAAAACCGGTGGGCAAAAGAAAAATTCGTCAGATCCTACAAAAATTCGACCGCCGTTTTCGGCAAAAAACAGGCCCAGAATAATCCGCCGCCTTTGGGAAATACTGCTTCCGAGAGGGCTTTGCCGGGTCCGGAAACCCGCAGAGCCTCTGAGAAATTTCCGGGAGGCAGGGTATGCAGGGAAAGGTCGAGATCTGCGGCGTAAACACATCCAAGCTCAAGGTGCTGAGCAATGAGGAGATGACGCGGCTTCTGAAGCAGGCGAAGGCCGGGGACGAGGCGGCCAGGGAGAAGCTGATCGAGGGAAATCTGCGGCTGGTGCTGTCCGTTATCCAGCGCTTTGACCGCCGGGGGGAGAACCCGGACGATCTATTCCAGGTGGGTTGCATCGGCCTGCTGAAGGCCATTGCCAACTTTGATCCGGAGCGGAACGTGCGGTTTTCCACCTATGGCGTGCCCATGATCTCCGGGGAGGTCCGGCGGTATCTCCGGGATTCCAGCCCCATCCGGGTGAGCCGCTCCCTGCGGGATACGGCCTACCGGGTGCTGCAATGCAAGGAGGCCATGACGGCGGAGAGCGGACGGGAGCCCACCCTGGACGAGCTGGCCGGGCGTATGGAGCTCACCCGGGGGGAGGTGGCGGAGGCCATGGACGCGGTGTCCACCCCGGTATCCCTGTATGAGCCGGTGTACGCCGACGGCGGGGATCCCCTGACGGTCATGGACCAGGTGCGGGATCTGAAAAATTCCGACGAGCGCTGGCTGGAGCGCATCGCCCTGAAGGAGGCCTTTCAGGCCCTGTCCAAGCGGGAGCAGCAGATTCTGATTCTGCGTTTTTACGACGGAAAGACCCAGATGGAGGTGGCAGGGCAGGTGGGCATTTCCCAGGCCCAGGTCTCCCGCCTGGAGAAGGGGGCCATTGGGGCCATCCGGAAGCGGGTCATGTAGGCATACCCCCGGGCCGGGGCACATAGGCTCCTAGCAGAAATGCGGGAGGTGCTACCTATGAAACGTCGGATCGCTTGCGCCGCGCTGACGGCGCTGCTGCTATGTTCCTGCCTGAGCCTGCCGGTCCTGGGGGCGGATCTGCAGCTTGCAGCCCCCTCGGCGGTGCTGATGGACGCCGCCACGGGGACGGTGCTCTATGAGAGCAACGCCCATGAGCGCCTGGCCCCGGCCAGCGTCACCAAGGTCATGACCATGCTCCTGGTCATGGAAGCCATCGACTCCGGGAAGATCACCTGGGACGACGGCGTGACCGCCTCGGAGGCTGCGGCGGCCAAGGGCGGCAGCCAGATTTATCTGAAGGTGGGGGAGACCATGACGGTTTCCGATATGCTCAAATCCGTGGCGGTGTCCTCGGCCAACGACTGCGCCTGCGCCCTGGCGGAGCACATTGCCGGCAGCGAGCCGGCCTTCGTGGAGCGGATGAATCAGCGGGCGGAAGAGCTGGGGATGAAGGATACCCACTTTGTCAACTGCACCGGACTGGACGACGGGGAAAACGCCTCGGAGCACAGGACCACGGCCTACGACATTGCCCTTATGTCCCGGGAGCTGCTGGTGAAGCATCCGGACATTAAAAAATTCACCACCATCTGGATGGACACCGTCCGGGACGGGGCCTTCGGCCTGGCCAATACCAATAAGCTGGTGCGGTTCTACGAGGGGACCACCGGGCTGAAAACCGGCTTTACCTCCGGGGCGGGGTACTGCCTGTCCGCCTCCGCCCAGCGGGGAGGCATGGAGCTCATCGCCGTGGTGCTCCACTGTGCCACCAGCCCGGACCGATTCCAGTCCGTAAAGGCCATGCTGGACTACGGCTTTGCCAATTTTGCCCTAGCCTCCGCCCGGGGGGAGGAGCCGCTGCCCCAGGTGCCCGTGGTCCTGGGCCGGATTCACGGGGTGCAGGTGCGGGTCGCCGGAGAGGACGGCCTGCTCATTGACAAGGGCAAGCAGGCCCAGCTCACCCGGCAGGTGAGCGTGCTGCCGTCGGTGACGGCCCCGGTGACCCAGGGCCAGCGCCTGGGGACGCTGACGGTAAAGGCCGGGGAGGAGACCCTGGCGGAGCTGCCTCTGGTGGCGGAGACGCCGGTGGAGCGGCTGACCTGGGGGGAGCTGGCCGCGGCCCTGCTGCGCCGGGTGTGCTTTTGCGGAGAAAAAGACTGAGACCCCCGCCGCTACGCCTTGACAGGAGCTCTTTTTCATGCTACCATACTATTATCTCAAGAAATGGAAGGAAGAGAGATTTATGAACATCATGAGCTCTGTAAGCTTGGCAGGCACTCTTGCCATTGTCGCCGCCGTACTGGCCGTTGTGGCTACGGTGCTGGCCTTTGTGTTCCTGGTCCCGGAGAAGCGCCGGGAGAAAATGGGGAATTTTGGGAAATTCCTCCATGATACCGTGAATTTCAAATATCTGATTGTGGAAAAAATCCTCCAGGCCCTGTACATCTTCCTCACCTGCTTTGTTATTCTGAGCGGCTTCTTCCTGCTGTTTAAGACGGTTGACACCTGGGAGGGGAAATACTGGCTTGGCGGCCAGGGACTGCTGCTGATGATCCTGGGGCCCATTGTGATCCGGCTGGTCTATGAGCTGCTGATGATGATGGTGCTGCTGGTGAAGAACGTCATTGCCATTAACGGTAAGCTCCGCAGCCAGAACGGAGACACCGCCAGGAAGGACGTGTTTGCGGCGCCCAGCCTGGATATGAGCGGGATGAAGGCCCGGATTCTGAAGAATACGGTGCAGGACAACGGCGCGACCATGGCGCCCCAGGCGCCCCAGGGCCCGGTGGTTCCCCAGAGCCCGGTGGCTCCTCAGGCCCCCGCTGCCCGGTTCTGCCCCAAGTGCGGGACCCCGCTGGAAAACGGTGTGTGCCCCAACTGCGGACATCGGGAAATCTAAAACAAGAGAAAAGCGCCGCCTCGGGAAATCCCGGGGCGGCGCTTTTGCTGCTTTGCGGTCAGTTTCCGCCGTTGTTGATCTGGGCGGACAGGTGCATGGACAGCACGGCCAGGGAGGTGGCCATATTTTCATACTGCACCAGAATATTGGCAGGGACCTCCAGATGGACGGGGGCAAAGGACCAGACGGCCTTGATCCCGCTGGCGATCAGCTGGTCGCACACGGCCTGGGCGCTTTCGGCGGGGACGGTGATGATGCCCATGAGGATGTTGTTTTCCCGGCAGAAGGCGCTTAGGCGGGAGATGGGATAAATGGGCTTGCCGCTTTCCGTCTCGCCCTCCAGACCAGGCTTGGAATCAAAGGCGGCGACGATGTTCAGCCCGTAAGCGTCAAAGCCCTTATACCCCAGCAGGGCCCGGCCCAGCTTCCCCGCACCGATGAGCACGGCGTCTGTGGTGTTGTTGTAGCCCAGGAACTGCTCAATGTCCTGGATCAGGCTCTCCCGCAGGTAGCCCACCTTGGGACGGCCGCCGTCGGAGACCATGGCCAGGTCCTTGCGCACCTGCACCTCGCCCATGTTCAGAGCATTGGCCAGCGCCGTGGCGGAGATGTTCACATTGCTGCCCTCGGGCAGGGATTTCAGATAGGCAAGGTAGCTGGGCAGACGCTTCAGGACGGATTTTGAGATTTCTTTCCGATTCATTTCCGTTCGCTCCACTTCTTGTTATTACCCCTATCATATCATATTTTTTGGGGGTTGGCAAGGCGATTTTCCTGGGCTTTTTGCTGCTCCAGGTAGATCATGAGCACTGCCACGTCCGCAGGGCTGACGCCGGAGATGCGCCCGGCCTGCCCGAGAGACAGGGGACGGATCTGGGAGAGCTTCTGCCGGGCCTCCAGCCGCAGGCCGCCGATGGCATTGTAATCCAGGTCCGGGGGCAGGGGACGGGATTCCTCCCGGCGGAACTGCTCCACCTGCTGCTCCTGCCGGGCCAGATATCCGGCGTATTTCAGCTGAATCTCCACCTGCTCGGTAACGTCCCCGGGCAGGCTCGGGCGCTCCGGGTCGAAGGGCGCCAGCTCCGCATATCCCAGCTGGGGCCTGCGGACCAGATCTGACAGCCGGGCAGAGGAGGCTACCTCCGCGGTTCCCGCCTGTCGGCAGAGAGCGGACAGAGCGGGGCTGGCAGGGACACCGGTGCGCTCCAGCCGGGTGATTTCCCGGCGGACGGCCTCGTATTTGGCCTCCACCGCTTCCAGCCGCTCCCGGCTGATGAGGCCGACCGTATAGCCGACCTTGGTCAGCCGGGCGTCGGCGTTGTCCTGGCGGTGGAGCAGGCGGTATTCCGACCGGCTGGTCATGATCCGATAGGGCTCCTGGGTGCCTTTCGTCACCAGGTCGTCAATCAGAGCGCCGATGTAGCACTGATCCCGGGTCAGGATCATGGGAGGCCGCCCCAGAAGCTTCAGAGCAGCGTTTACTCCGGCCACGAAGCCCTGCACCGCCGCCTCCTCATAGCCGGAGGTGCCGTTGAACTGCCCTGCGCCGTAAAGCCCGGGGATTTTTTTGCTCTCCAGGGTGGGCAGCAGCTCCGTGGGGTCCACGCAGTCGTATTCGATGGCATAGGCTGTGCGCATCATTTCCGCGTGCTCCAGCCCGGCGATGGAGTGGAGCATTTCCAGCTGCACATCCTCCGGCAGACTGGAGGACAGCCCCTGGATATACAGCTCCTCCGTATCCAGCCCGCAGGGCTCCACAAAGATCTGGTGCCGGGGCTTGTCCGGGAAGCGGACGATCTTCGTCTCGATGCTGGGGCAGTACCGGGGGCCCACGCCCTGGATGGTGCCGTCGTAAATGGGGCTGCGGTCCAGGTTGGCCCGGATAATGGCGTGGGTCTTTTCGTTGGTATAGGTCAGATAGCACACCGCCCGGTTCTCCGGCGGCTG
>CAKTIN010000085.1 GCA_934565775.1 uncultured Oscillospiraceae bacterium | reverse complement strand
GCCCGGTGGGCTTTCGGCCCTTTCCCCCAGAGGAAAGGGCCCCGCCGGGGGCAGCGCAGGTCGCCTCGACTGAGCGCCGATGCAAAACGGAAAAGGCGGTTGATGGAAGGCCTTCTCAAAGCAGGGCAGTTTACAATCCCTTAGTCAGCCTGACGGCTGACAGCTCCCTTTCCACAAGGGAGCCTTTGCCACTCTGAATTTCAAACTTTTCAGTCATGATTTGTGTGTGTATTAATTATAATTTTTTAAGATTTCTACCTATTTGTGCGCATTTCTCGCCCTAACTTGTTCCATCGGGTCCTGACCGGTGCATTTCGGGCGCTTTCGCGCCAAGCGTTGCCGGGCACGAAAGCGGGGCCGATGCGATGCGGCGGACTTCGGATAGGCCGGGCAATCGGCGGCATACCGGCGCGCTGTTTTATCGGGGCTGATTGCTTTCAACCGTCACGGGGAGGCCCAGCTCCACCAGGTGGGTAAAGAATCGCCGCTCCAGCTCCGACTGGCGGATGCTGCGGATCAGGTTGAGGGTGGTCACGTCCCCGTAGCTGGCAACGCTGCAATTGTTCGAATAGGACAGCTGCACCCCGATCACAAAGTCCAGGCGGGTCACATAGGCCTCCATTGCCTCCGGCAGGGCCTGCAGGCCCAGATTGGAGATGTTGATGCTGCCTTTCCGCTCCCCCACGGAGCGGTACACCTGGCGCATGGCCAGATTCTTCAGAAACAGGGGGCAGGCCCGGAGCACCCTGTTCTGCTCCGGCAGCACATTGGCGGCGATCCGCCCGGCCATCCGCTGGGGCGTGACCTCGGCGGCCAGCTGATGGTGCACCGCCTGGCACAGCTCCTTCAGATCGTACTGCCCCATCCGGGGGTCCACCCCGGGGTTGACGGTGAGGACGAAATTCCGCAGGGTCTGGGAGCCGTACAGCCGCCGGAGATTCACGGGAATGGTGACCTTTACCTCCTTGGGGCGGCGGCCGGAGGCGGCCTGGAGCTCCATGAGGGTCTGGAGCATGACACCGGAGAGGAAGGAGGTGACGGTCACGCCGTAGGACCGGGCCATGGCCCGGAGGGCGGAGGTGGAGACCAGGCCGGTGGTCAGGGCCCGGAAGCCCTCGGGCAGGGCCTCGCCCCGGTAGTGATAGGCGTTGGTCTCCTTCCGGCTCAGGGGGACCGGGGCAGCGCAGCGCTGGAAGCTGTCCTCCAGCTCCTGGGGCTGGGGCGGCTGGTCCAGGGGCAGAACGCCGCGGCCCGCAGGGATGACCAGGCCGTATTTCCGGCTGAGGTAGGCCGCCGTCAGGGTTTTCAGAAAAACCATGCCCCCGGTGCCGTCGGTCAGGGCGTGGAAGAACTCCACGGCGATCCGGTTCTGCCGGTACAGCACCCGCAGGCAGCAGGTTTTCAGCTCCTTCCAGCTCATCTGCACCAGGGGATAGCTGCCCTCCGGCCGGATCCGGGGCGGGTCGGGGAGCTCCTCCAGATAATACCAGAACACCCCCCGCCGCAGGCGCACCGCCATGGACGGAAACCGGGGCAGGACGGCCTCCAGCGCCGCTTGTAGGACCGCCGGGTCCACGGCCTCGGTGAGGCTGGCGGAGACCCGGAACACGTTGTTCCAATTTCTGCGGATGATGGCGGGAAATATTTTCGCGGCGTTGTCCAGCCGCATCCATTTGACTGTCTGCTTCATGGAATTCCTCCGTTAGGCTTGCGCCCTTGACAAAAATGTGGTATTCTATAAAAGATTTAAGAAAAAACGCTGGAAAGGGGCCAATGATGAGACGAAAACAGTGGATCGCCACAATCTGGCGGCGGCTGCTGATCGCCCTGCTGCTGGTGGGGCAGCTGTGGCTGCTGTTTTTCCTGGTGGCCAGGGGGACGACCTTCGTCACCACCTGTTTGCAGCTGGTGAGCGTGTTTGTCTGCCTGTACATGATCGGCCGCCCGGGGAAGGACGGCATTAAGCTCAGCTGGGTCTTTCTGATCCTGCTGGTGCCGGTGTTCGGCGGTATTTTTTACATTCTTCTGAAGGCCACGGCCCCCCGGCACTGGCTCCGGGACCTGAACGCCCGGACCGGCCAGAACCGCGCCGCCTACCGGCTCCCCGGGGAGCGCCTGGAGGAGGCCTGCGGCCTGGCTCCGGAGTGCGGGCCCCAGCTGCGGTATCTGGAAAAGTGCTGCGGCTATCCCGTGTACCGCAATACCCAGGCAGAATATCTCCCCTCCGGGGAGGAGAAGTTCCGGGTGCTGCTCCGGGAGCTGAAAAAGGCAAAGCGGTATATTTTCCTGGAATACTTCATCATTGAGCCCGGGCGGATGTGGAGCGCCATTCTGGACGTGCTCAAGGAAAAGGCTGCCGCCGGGGTAGACGTCCGGCTGATCTACGACGATCTGGGCTGCATCCTGCGCCTGCCCGGGAACTATCCCCGGGAGCTGGCCTGCTATGGCATCCGCTGCGCCTGCTTTAACCCCTTCCGGCCCTTTCTGAGCTCGGTCCAGAATAACCGGGACCACCGGAAGCTGGCCTGCATCGACGGGGAGGTAGCCTTTACCGGCGGAGTGAACCTGGCCGACGAGTACATCAACGCCGCGCCCCGGTTCGGGCACTGGCGGGACGCCGCCGTGGTCCTCCGGGGGGACGGGGCCTGGGGCCTGACCATGCTGTTTCTGGAGATGTGGTCCGCCCTGCTCCGGGAGCCTACGGATTTCTCCGCCTTCTATCCCGGTCCGGCGGCCAGCTTTCAGGACGCGCCGGGGATGGTGCAGCCCTATGCGGACAGCCCCCTGGACGATGAGAACGTGGGGGAGCACGTCTACCGGCAGATCATTGAAAACGCGAAGAATTATGTTTACATCAGCACGCCCTATCTGATCCCGGACGAGACGCTCCTCTCGGCGCTGGCCGTGGCGGCCAAGGGCGGGGTGGATGTGCGCATCCTGACGCCGAAGCGGTGGGATAAGCGGCTGGTCCATATGACCACCCGGAGCTATTACCCCCAGCTTCTGGCGGCGGGAGTGCGGATCTACGAGTACACCCCCGGGTTCAACCATGCGAAAACCTTTGTGGCGGATGACGCCGTGGGCACTGTAGGGACGGTCAATCTGGATTACCGCAGCCTGTACCTGCACTTTGAGTGCGGGGTGTGGATGTACGGCACCCAGGCGGTGGGGGATATGAAGGAGGATTTCCTGCGCACCCTGGAGAAAAGCGAGGAGATCCACCTGAGCGATTGCAGGGCCGGGCTGCCGGCGCGGCTGTTCCGGGAGATCCTCCATGTGTTTGCCCCGCTGATGTGAGGCCCGCCGGAGGAGATAGCGGGTTCGTAAAAATGGGAACCTCAGGGGTTCCCATTTTCGCTTATCCTTGGCTTTTCCGGGCCCTGCGCCCTGTAGGGCGGGGGCAGCCGCTCTCTCCGCAAGGGATTTTCTTCCCGAAAATTTGAATGGGAACCCGGCAGCGCCGGGTTCCCATTTTATTTGTGATTGCCGGGGCTACTTCGCGTAATCCACGGCCTTGGTCTCCCGGATGACGTTGACCTTGATCTGTCCGGGGTACTCCAGCTCCGCTTCCAGCTTCCGGGCAATGTCCCGGGCCAGAATGATCATGTTGTCCTCGGTCACTTCCTCGGGCTTGACCATGATCCGGACCTCGCGGCCCGCCTGAATGGCATAGGCCTTCGCTACGCCGGGATAGGAGCCGGTGAGCTCCTCCAGCTTCTCCAGACGGCGAATGTAGTTCTCCACATTCTCCCGCCGGGCGCCGGGCCGGGCTGCGGAAATGGCGTCCGCCGCCTGCACCAGGCAGGCGATGACGGTCTGGGGCTCCACGTCTCCGTGGTGGGCCTCGATGGCGTGAATGACGGCGGGGCTCTCTTTATACTTCCGGGCAAGCTCCACGCCCAGCTGAACGTGGCTGCCCTCCATCTCGTGGTCCACGGCCTTGCCCAGGTCATGGAGCAGGCCCGCCCGCTTGGCCAGGGCCACGTCCACGCCCAGCTCGCTGGCCATCAGACCGGCGATGTGCGCCACCTCAATGGAATGATTCAGAACATTCTGACCATAGCTGGTGCGGTACTTCTGCCGGCCCAGGATCTTAATCAGCTCGGGATGCAGATTGTGCACGCCGGTCTCATAGGCGGCGCGCTCGCCCTCCACCTTAATGGTGTGCTCCACTTCCTTCCGGGCCTTCTCCACCATGTCCTCAATGCGGGTGGGATGGATGCGGCCGTCGGCAATCAGCTTCTCCAGGGCGATCCGGGCGATCTCCCGGCGGACGGGGTCAAAGCTGGAGACGGTAATGGCCTCCGGCGTGTCGTCAATGATCAGGTCCACGCCGGTGATGGTCTCCAGGGTGCGGATGTTCCGGCCCTCCCGGCCGATGATCCGGCCCTTCATCTCATCGTTGGGCAGGGGCACAACGGAGACGGTGGTCTCCGCCGCGTGGTCCGCGGCGCAGCGCTGGATGGCGGTGGCGATGATCTCCCGGGCAGTCTGGTCGGCCTCCTCCTTGCACTGCGCCTCGATCTCCTTGATCTTCATGGCGGTCTCGTGGCGGACGTCGTTCTCCACGCTCTCCAGGAGGTACTTCTTGGCGTCCTCCTGGGTCAGGCCGGAAATCTTCTCCAGCATTTCCAGCTGGCTCTTCTTGACCAGATTGACCTCGTTCTGAGTCGCGTCCACCTTGGCGATCTTCTTGGAGAGCTCCTCCTCCTTGCGCTCATAGGCGTCCTGCTTCTTGTCCAGGGTCTCTTCCTTCTGCTGCAGGCGGCGCTCCTGCTTGGAGATCTCTCCGCGGCGCTCCTTGACTTCCCGTTCGTACTCTGTGCGAGATTTATGGATTTCATCCTTTGCTTCCACCAGCAGCTCCTTCTTTTTGCTTTCGCCGGAGCGGATGGCTTCGTTGATGATCCGCGTCGCTTCCTGCTCGGCGCTGCCGATCTCTCGTTCAGCGACGTGCTTGCGGTAGGATACACCAACTAAAAAGAATACAATTGCACCAATTAAAAATCCTGCGATCGGCAGGACAACGTACAACCAGTCCATAATTCTACAACACACCTCCTTTTCTAAAATTTGGGTATGCTGAGAAAAAGTAACGCCGGGCCCAGCTGCCCCAACAGCGGGCCCAGCCAAACTAATCCATTTGTTATTGTACCTTTTCCGGGACGCTTTGTCAAGGTAAAATGCACAGACAAATCCCGGGTTTCTCCCGGGTTCTCCGGCAGTTTTACATTGGCGGCGCCCTCCGCCCCGGCGGGCGGCAACTGAGCCTTGACATTTCCTGGAATTCCGTGGATAATGGAGCGGAAGGTGAGGGAAGGCTCCATGGTGCGATCAAAAAAGCCGGCCGCCGAGGCTGCGGCGAAGCAGTCCGCCCTGGCGGAGGTCTATCAGCAATATGTGCGGCAGATGCTGGCCGTGGCCAACCAGGTTCTGCACAGCGGGCCGGAGGCGGAAGAAGCGGTGCGCAGCGCCCTGCTGGCCATTTCCCGAGACCTGAAGGACCTGCCGCCGGAGGGGACCGCCCGGCGGAACTATGTGCTCATCGCGGCGCGGAACGCGGCCCTGCGGCTCCGGAAAACGAAGGACGTCCAGAGCCGGGTGGAGGAAATGACCGCCCCGTCCTATGAGACCGGAGCGGAGAGCGACCCGATTTTTGACAGAGTGGCCCACAGCCTGGATACCGCGCGAATCTGCGCGCTGGTCTTGAAGCTGGCGCCTATTTATCAGGACGTGCTGTACCTGACCTATGTGGAAAGGCTGGAGCCCCATGAAATTGCGGAGCTGCTGCAGCGAAAGCCGAACACCGTGCGGCAGCAGCTCAGCCGGGGGAGAAAGATGCTCATGACCCTCTGGGAAGCGGAGGAGGCGCAGAAATGATTCAGGGATCCAAAGAGTTTGAACAGGGGCTGAGCCGGGCGATCGAGGCGCAATTTGCCGAGATTCCCCAAAAGGAGGCGGAAATTGACATTCCGCTCTCCGACTCCTTTCAGGAGGCCTGCCAGGCGCTGATCCGCCAGACGCAGGAGCAGCCCCGCGCCCGGCGGCGTGCCGGGCTGAAGCGGGCCCTTCTGGCGGCTGCGGTGGTGGCGGTGCTGGTCACCTCGGCGTGGGCCATCCCGGTGGTGCGGGAGGCGGTGGCCTCCATTTTTGTAAATGAGAGCGACCCGGTGCAGTATACTCTCTCGCTGGACTGGGCGCAGCATGAAAACGCGCCGGATTCCATTGAAACGGCGTACTTTCCCGCTTATGTGCCGGAGGGCTATGAGGCGCTCAGCCGGAGCGTCTCTGCGGCGAGCGTCATCGGGATCTGGGCCGACGGGGAGGGCCGGCAGATCAGCTTTTTCCAGTTCCCCATCCCGGACCCGGCCAATGTGGACGGCTGGCTGGGCATTGACGCGGAGCATACCCGGTGGGAGCGGCTCACCCTTGGTCCGGTGAATGCGGTGCTGTTCTCCGGGGCGGAAAACCGGCTCCTGGTCTGGATCGAAAACGGGTACTTTTTCACGCTGAACGTCCCGGCGGCGCTCTCCCAGGAGGAAACGATCCGAATCTTTTATCATATTTCCCAGGCGTGACGAGGGGCTGATGCAGAATGATTTTGCGTCAGCCTCTTTTTGTTGCCTGCTGCCGTGCAACCGGACGGCGCGTTCCCTCTAGGGGTGAAAAGCCGCCGGAAAAGCGGCTGGGAAAGGATGGAAAAGTGCGATGAAACAGGAAAAGCAGCGGCAAAGCGGGAAACGGCAGGGGCGAGAGGGGGCGATGCGCTGATGGCCAAGAAGCTCTACGAGGAGACCTCCGTACAGGCGATTGCGGCGGCGATTCGGGGCAAGACCGGGGGCTCCGAGACCTACAAGGTCGGCCAGATGGCCGGGGCCATTGCGGCCCTAACCGGCGTGGAGGAGGTGCAGTGGCACCAGTGCCCCCAGGCCGTGCGGAACTATCTGGCGGCGGTCACCTACGACCCCGGCGATTACACCACCTCTCAGATCGCCTCCTACGCCCCCGGGGAGGCCGTGGCGGCCAACACCAAGCCCATCGGCAAGACCGTGGGGAGCGAGACCTACTATAACCAGGTGCCCCATGCCGCTACCCCCTTCGCGGGAGGCGGCCACGCCGGGACCCTGAAGCCTCTGGACGCCCTGCGCTGGATCGGCACGCCCCAGGCGGCCAATGTGCGGGACCTGGGCGGCTGGGCCTGTGACGGCGGGACCGTGCGCTATGGGCTGCTCTTCCGGGGCGGCGAGGTCACGGCGGCGGACCGGGCGGTGCTGGTGACCGAATGCGGAATCCGGCACGACCTGAACCTTCGGGGGACCGCCGAGGCCAACCGGACCCAGTCCCCCCTAGGGACGGACGTCTGGTTCACCTGCCCGGAAAATTTCGTGTGGTACAACCTGGCCGATAAAGTAACCTGGCGGGCGAT
>CAKTIN010000084.1 GCA_934565775.1 uncultured Oscillospiraceae bacterium | reverse complement strand
CCTGCGCTGCCCCCGGCGGGGCCCTTTCCACTGGGGGAAAGGGCCGAAAGCCCACCGGGCTGCGGCCCGGACCCAGGGGCCCAGGCGGCGGTACGAAATAATTGCCCAGCAAGCTTTGTAAGCCGTTACGTCGCACCGGCTCTGCTTCGACACGCGGCAGCGCTTGGCCGCGCACACGCCCGAAATGCACCGGACAGAGCTTGACAGCAGTTGCGGAGAAAGAACTGCATCATGCCGCCCGATGGTGCCAAACATAACAAGATGGCGTTAGTTTAGAACGAAAAATTCGCACGAATATGTGGAAATCTGAAGATTATAATTAGTACACGTCCAAATTTTAACTGAAAAGTTCGGAAATTTCAGAAGGCCAAAGGCTCCCTTGTGCAAAGGGAGCTGCCAGCCGCAGGCTGACTGAGAGATTGTCAGTTCTCCCATTTTGAGAAGATTCGCAATCAAGGGCTTTCCCCGTTTTGCATCGGCACTCAGTCGAGGCGGCCTGCACTGCCCCCGGCGGGGCCCTTTCCTCTGGGGGAAGGCCTCCTCTTCTTGCAGCTATAAACAGGAGAGTGTGCCCCTTCTTATGCCCTTGTGTCCTGATACTCCGAGGGGCTGATCCCCACGATTTTCTTGAAGGTCGCGGAAAAATAGGCAATATCCCGATAGCCCACCTGCTCGGCCACCTCATAGACCTTTGTCCGGCAGTCCTTCAGCAGCACCATAGCCTTATGGATACGGTAGCGGGTCAGATAATTGAGAATGGTATAGTCCGTTTCCTTCTTGAACAGATGGCTCAGATGCCCCTCGCTGAGACCCAGAGCCCCGGCAATCGTCCCCACGGTCAGATTGGGGTCCCGGTAATGCTCCCCGATATACTCCATAGCCTTCAGGACATAGGCGCTTTTGCTGCCCTTCTTCAGGCCTGGAATCTCCCCGGGCTCCGCCTCCCGGGCCTGCTGCCCCAGGCGCTTCTGCAAGGTCAGCACCGCCTGCTCCAGCTCTCCGTCATGGAAGGGCTTGAGGAGAAAGTCCACCGCCCCCAGGCGGATGGCGCTTTGGGCATAGGCAAAGCTGTCATAGGCCGTCAGGATGATTGCGTAGGCCCGGCAGCCCCGCTCCCGAAGCCGGCGGAGCATCTCAATGCCGTCCATCCTGGGCATTTTCAGATCGGTGATAATTAGGGAGGGGTCGTAGCGCTCTACTGCGGCCAGGCCCTCCTCCCCGTTGGCGGCTTCGCCCACCACCACGCAGTCCAGTGCCGCCCAATCAATGGTCAGCACGATCCCCCTGCGGATCATTTCCTCGTCCTCCACCACTAGTACCTTCAGCATTGCGCTCCTCCTGTCTGATCGCGGGCAGGGCTGCGGTGATCACCGCCCCGGCCCCCTGCTCCCGGTTGGCCAGGAGCAAGCCGTATTGATTTCCATAATGCTTTTGCAGGATCGTGTCCACATTAAACAGCCCCAGGTGCCCCTCCGGCGCGCCGTGATCCCGATAGGCCCCCAGCAGCTCCGGGGGCAGGCCCTTGCCGTTGTCCGATACGGAGATCCGCAGGACCCCGTCCGCCGCCTCCGCCGTCAGGCAAATCTCCCCATGGTCCAGATCTGTCACGCCATGCAGGATTGCGTTCTCCACCAGGGGCTGCAAAATCATCTTCGGAACGAGGCAGTCCTCCACTTCCTCCGGAATCTGCACCTGGAAGGTGAAGGAATCCGAAAGCCGGATCCGCTGAATCTCGATGTACCGCTGCACGATCCCCACCTCCCGGCGCAAGGGGACGAACTCTGCCGGGCCGATGCAGAAGCGCAGAATATCCGCCAGATCGGTCGCTATGATCGCAACCTGGGGCACCTGCTCCAGCTTGCCGATCCACTTCATGGTGTCCAGGGTGTTGCACAGGAAATGGGGATTGAGCTGGGCCTGGAGCATCCGGGTCTGGGCCTCGTTGAGGGCGTGCTCATTTTCCACCAGCTGCTGTTGATTCCTCCGCAGGTCCACCACCATGGTGTTGAACTGCTGACCCAGCTCCCCCAGCTCATCCCGGCTGTCCACCGGGACCTGGACCTCCAGATCGTTCCGCCCTACCCGGCGGAAGGCCCGGTGGAGCCGGTCAATGGGCCGAAACAGCTGACGGCTGAAGCGCAGACTCATAAGCAGACTCAGCAGCACACAGGTCATGGCGCTGAACAGGCTGACGCTGAGCATCAGCCGCATGGACCCCCGGGTCAGAGCCTGCGGCTGCCGCAGGACCAGATACAGCCCCGTATCCGGCTGCCGGGCAATCCGGTAAAGGTCCTCCTCGGAAATGGTCTCAGGGTCCCGGCCGTCCAGCAGCGCCCGGCGCATCCGCCCGGCCCAGGCCTCCGCCCCCTCGGGCTGGGTGCTGTAAACCGGCCGCCAAAAGGAGCTGAGCACCAGCAGCGCATTCTGCGCGCCGACCTTGCCGGAAAACAGGGTCTGGAACTGGCTCTGGGAAACGCTGAACACCACATAGCCCATAGGCGCCCCATAGCGGTCCGTCAGCAGCGCCGCTCCCTGCAGCGCTCCCGCTCCCCCGGTCGTATAGGCCACGCCCTGAGACCGGGCCGCCTGGCGCAGAAGGCCCCAGTTGGTCGGCAGCGCCTGCCTGGCCTGGGCCGTCTGGGCGGAATAGCGCCAGAGACCGGCAATATCATAGAGGTCCACATCCGCGTAACCCCGGAGTGCCTCCGACGCCTGATAGAGCCGGTTGTTCACCACCAGGTCCCGCACATCCCCGTCATAAATTCCCCGGAGCACCAGGCTGTCACCCTCCAGGGTCTCCACACAGTCCCGAATGCTGCGGTGCAGCTCCTCCACCGCCTGGGCTGCGGCGTCCAGGTGCTCCTCCCCCTGGGTCTGGGCGGCGCTGGACAGGCGCAAGCGGTAAATCTGCTGCATCATGGCGGAGCAGATCAGCAGCGGCACCAGAGAGGCCACCAGAAAGGCCCGCAGAAGGCGCTGCCGGAAGGAGCCGGAAATCATCCGCTTCATGGCGTCTCCTCCTCCGTTCCGAAATAGAAGGCCCAGTTCATGAGCAGGCCGCTGCGGTGCTCCGCCGCCCAGGCCACGTCATAGTCCACCCAGGCAATCTCGTCCAGGGGCTTCAGAGCGTCGTCCGGGGGCAGGTCTCCCCGCACCGTCCGGCGGCTGAGCTGCTGCAGCAGCCCCTGCACATCTCCGCTCACCGTAAAGTCCAGGAACCTTTTCGCATTTTCCTCATGGGGCGCCCCGGCCACCAGCGCAGAGCCGTCCGGCACGCAGCTGGTCCCGTCCGCAGGATACACCATAACAATATCCGCCCCTGCGGCAATCCGCTTCAGCGCCGTCTCCTCCAGGGTGACGCCCACCCAGGCCGAGCCGTCGGATACGGCGGTAGGAATACTCCCGGAGCCGTCCAGGAGCTTGCCGTCCAGACTCATGGCAAACTGCCGCAGGGTCTCGTCCTGGTCCCCGCCCAGAGCCCGGAGCATAGTCACCAGCCCCGTATAGCAGGAGCCCGACACCGCCGGATCCGCAAAGGCGATCCGCCCCCAGAGCTCCGGATTCCGGAGGTCGGCCCAGGTTTGCAGCTGCCCGGGGTCCAGAAATTTCGGATTATAGATCAGCACCACCGGCAGCGCCGAGAAGGGGGTCCACAGGTCCTCCGCCGAGCGGTACTGGGGCAGCAGCGCCTCCGCCTCCCGGCAGCGGTAGGGGGTGAAGCAGTCCCGGTAAGACTCCAGGCTCTCCACGCCGCCGCCGAACATCACGTCCGCCTTTGGGCTGTCCTTTTCCCGGGCCAGGCGCTCCAGAATCTCGTTGGTGCCGCCGCTGACCACATCTACCCAGATCCCCGTCCGCTCCTCAAACTCCCGGACGATGGGCCGCCAGACCTCCTCTTTGTGGGAGGTGTACACCACCAGCCGGTCCTCCTGGGCCGGCGCATAGGTGGAGCCCTCGCCGGTCCCGCCGCAGGCACCCAGCACCAGGCACACCGCCAGGAGCAGCGCCAAGGCCGCTTTTCTCATTGTCCCATTCCTCCCTTTTTCGCTCTATCAACTTGACCTAATTATAGCATACAGGTCCAGGCATTTTCATTACTTTTCACAAAAATCTCAGAGATTTCATAGGAAACGCAGATTTGACCTCTGTTCTTTTTCCCCCGGGGGCACTACAATGAAAGCAGAGCTCAGGTCCCTGCAAGACCGGTCGAGCCCAAAATGAATAGGAGGAACAAGAATAATGAAGAAGATTCTGGCAATGCTTCTGGTCCTTTCCATGCTGCTGGCGCTGACCGCCTGCACGACCACGACAAAGCCCACCGAGGCCCCCACGGAGAAGCCCACCGAGGCCTCTAACACCGGCGACGACGCCACCGAGGCTCCCACGGAGCCCGCAACGGAGCCCGAGAACCTGACCGAGGTTCAGAAGATCATCCGCGAGGCCGAGGGCATGACTCTGGAAGAGCTGGCCAAGAAGGCCATCGAGGAGTCCAACGGCAAGATGTTCTACGGCGTGGGCAACTCCAGCCGCGGCAAGAGCGCTCTGCCTCTGTTTATCGCGTATCTGCAAACCATCGATCCTAATTATAACATGGAATTTGAGTGGCAGCAGCCCAAGAACAACAAAATTTTCGATCAGCTGACCGCCGACTCTCTGAAGGAGACCGGCACCTTCGCCATGACCCTGATCCAGGACGGCAACCAGATCGAGTCCAAGATGGTGCAGCCCGGCGTGCTGGACACCTTCATCCCCAAGGAATGGGCCGAGGCTAACAACACCACCGCCGACGCTTACACCGGCTTCCTGCCTCTGCAGACCCTGAACAAGGTCTTTATGTACAACTGCGTGGGCGACAAGACCTACGACAACTGCTGGGACTTCGTAGCCGAAGGCGAGCATGGCCTGTTTATGGACATTGACTCCGAGATCGTCGGCAAGAACTTCCTGTACATGCTCACCCGGGACGATTACGCCACCTGGCTGAAGGAAGCCTATGAGGCGCTGCCCGCCGAGGAGCAGGCCTACTTCCAGCCCACCATTCAGGCCATGCAGTCCGAGGCCGAGGACCTGGGCCTGGGCGAGAACGGCGCCTATGCTCTGGCCTGGATCAAGCTGTGGGTGGAGAGCTACAACGCCCAGACCGACGACGGCCCCATCTGCAACACCCTGGTGGACGCCTCCGCGAAGGATCAGTTCGGCCTGCTGGTGTACTCCAAGCTCCGCTCCGTTGAGGAGTCCAGCTCCGTCTCCGTAAACAACGTCAAGGTCGCCGCCTATGAGGACGGCTACAAGGGCATCGGCGGCTTCGGCTACTGCCACTACCTGTTCGTCACCGACAACAGCCCCCTGCCCTGGACCGCCTGCGCCTTCATCGCTTACATGACCTGCACCGCCGACGGCTTCTCCGCCTGGGGCAAGGACATGGGCGGCTACTCCTCCAACCCCACCGTGGCCGCTGACACCGAGGCCAACTTCCATCACTCCATCGGCGGTATGGACGAGGATGGCACCACCGTGAAGTTCGCTGCCAAGAACGACCGCGGCTACGACTGGTGGACCACCACCGGTGAGCTGGTCCTGGAGGACCCCGAATATTGCGCCTCCGTTGCCTTCACCGTGGGCAGCTGGATCGAGATGCTGACCAAGTACAGCGCGGGCTGATCCGGCGCTTTCCCATCGGCGCAGAAAACGTAACATGACGGGCGCCCTTGGAAGCGCGTGATCCCACCGTTTCCAAGGGCGCTTCTTTTAACCAATCCCGGCAGCCCCTGCGGCGCCGCCGCAAATCCTCTGACGAAAAGGAGAGCGCCATGAAGCAGTCCAATTCCCTCCGCGCCAGCAAAGCAACGATCCTTCTGAATCGGCTGAAAACCTTCTTTTCCAAGCCCTATAATGTGATCCTGCTTCTGCTGGGCATCGTCCTGACCTTTACCACCGTGGCCCCCATTGTGGCCATTGTGGAAGATACCTTTAAGATCCACGCGGGCACCATCGATGCCCACCTCACCGGTCAGGCCAGCGGCTACACCACCGTCAACTATACGGACCTGTTCACCAGCCGCATGGCGAAAACCAACCTCTGGACCCCTCTGGGAAACACGGTCCTTCTGGCCGTGGGCACCTGCATCGTGTCCATTCTCTTCGGCGGGGTGTTCGCCTTCTTAATCACCCGGACCGACCTGGCCTGGCGGAAGTATCTGAGCTCTATCTTCATTTTCCCCTACATCATGCCCCAGTGGACGCTGGCCGTGGTGTGGCAGAATCTGTTTAACTCCAACGCCGTGACCGGCACCTCCAACGGCCTGCTTGCCGCCCTATTCGGGATTCAGATGCCCATCTGGTGGTGCAAGGGCCTGTTCCCCAGCCTGATGGTGCTGGGCCTGCACTACGCGCCCTTTGCCTATATCCTCATCGGCGGCATTTTCCGGAATATGGACGCCAACCTGGAGGAGGCGGCCACCATTCTGGATACCCCCAAGTGGAAAACCATGTTCAAGATCACCCTGCCCATGGTCAAGCCCGCCATTCTCTCCACCATTCTGCTGGTTTTCGGCAGCGCCATGGGCTCCTACCCGGTGCCCCATTACCTGGGCCTGACCACCCTGTCCACCAAATACGTCTCCATGAACTCCAAGTACACCGGAGAGGCCAGCATTCTGGCCATCATCATGATGATCTTCGGCGTGGCGATCATGCTGCTGAACCAGATCTCCCTGCAAAGCCGGAAGAATTACACCACCGTCACCGGTAAGTCCGGCCAGATCTCCAAGATCCGTCTGGGAAAGGCCGGCCGGTATCTCATTGCCGTGCTTTTGGTGATTCTGACCTTCTTCACCAGCATTTTCCCCATTATCTCCTTTGCCTTTGAGACCTTCCTGCCAAACCCCGGCGATTACTCCTTCCTGTACACCGGCGACCCCTCCAACCTCACCACCAAATGGTGGCTGACCTCGGAGAATGTCACCGAAAACGGCATGTACGGCCAAAAGGGCATTTTGTTCAACGAAACCATCTGGCGCGCCTTCAAGGGCACCATTCTCGTATCGATCTGCTGTTCCCTGCTGGCCGGCACCATCGGCACGCTGATTGGCTATTCCGTCTCGAAAAACCGCAGGAGCCGCTGGGCCAATTACGTCAACTCCGTGGCCTTCCTGCCCTACCTGATGCCCTCCATCGCCGTGGGCGTGGCCTTCTTCCTGCTGTTCTCCACGGAAAAGCTGAACCTGTTCAATACCTACACCCTGCTGATCATCGTCGGCACCGTCAAATACATCCCCTTTGCCAGCCGGAGCTCTCTGAACTCCATGCTCCAGCTCTCCGGCGAAATCGAGGAGGCCGCCATCATTCAGGATATTCCCTGGTGGAAGCGCATGACCCGCATCATCATCCCCATTCAGAAATCGTCCATCATCTCCGGATACCTGCTGCCCTTTATGACCTGCCTACGTGAGCTGTCGCTGTTCATGCTGCTGTGCGTCCAGGGCTTCATTCTCTCCACCACGCTGGACTATTTCGACGAAATGGGCCTGTACGCCTTCTCCAGCGGCATCAACCTCATTTTGATTCTAACCATTCTGGTGTGCAACACACTGGTCAACAAAGTCACCGGCGCAAGCCTGGATAAGGGGATAGGAGGATAAACCATGCCTGAAATCAGATTAGAGCATATCAATAAGCGTTGGGGCAAGTTCTACGGCGTAGAGGACCTGAACCTTGTCATTGAGAACAACGCCTTTGTCACCCTGCTGGGACCCTCCGGCTGCGGCAAAACCACCACCCTGCGGATGATCGCCGGTCTGGAGACCCCTACCAGCGGCCGCATCACCATCGGCGACCAGGTGGTCTTTGACAGCGACCTGGGCATTAACATCCCCGCCAACAAGCGGAGAGTCGGCTTCCTGTTCCAGAATTACGCCC
>CAKTIN010000083.1 GCA_934565775.1 uncultured Oscillospiraceae bacterium | reverse complement strand
GCTCGATGGTCATGACCCCGCCGGGGCCGTCCCATACCTTCTCCAGGACCTTCCCGTTCTCATCCAGAAGCAGGCAGGCAAAGTCCTTCTCCGAGGCGACCAGATAATCCTTCCGGCCGTCCCGCTCCAGCTCAGACAGGCAGTAGCACTTGGTGAGCTGGGTAATGTGCTGTTTTGTAACCTTCATAATTCCTCACTGGCCGTAATAGGCGTCCTTTCCATGCTTGCGGAAGAAATGCTTGTCCTGAATGTACTGCGGCGCCGTGGGCACGCCGGCGCGGAGCTGCTCCGTCCGGGCGGCCATTTTGGCGACCTCCTCCAGCACGACGGCATTGTGCACCGCCTCTGCCGGAGTCGCGCCCCAGGCGAAGGGGCCGTGATTGGCGCAGAGCACCCCGGGCACATAGCGGTAGTCCCGGTCCCGGAAGGCCTCCTGGATCACCACGGCGGTGTTCGCCTCATAGGCCTGGCGCGTCTCCTCCGGCGTCAGCGTCCGGGCGCAGGGGATCTCTCCGTAAAAATAGTCCGCGTGGGTGGTGCCATAGCAGGGAATGGAACGCCCCGCCTGGGCCCAGGACGTAGCCCAGGGAGAGTGGGTGTGGACAATTCCGCCCACCTCCGGGAAGGCCCGGTACAGGGCCACATGGGTCGCCGTATCCGACGAGGGCTTGAGATAGCCCTCCACCACACGGCCGTCCAGGTCCACCACGACCATGTCCATGGGGGACATCGTTTCGTAGCTCACGCCGCTGGGCTTGATGACCACAAGGCCCGTCTGCCGGTCAATGCCGGAGACGTTGCCCCAGGTATAGGTCACCATGCCCTTCCGGGGAAGCTCCATATTTGCCTCAAAAACCAGCTTTTTCAGTGCTTCAAGCATGTGTCTCACCTGCAATCGGTTGAATTTTTTCCCGCAGAAAACGGGCTGCCGCAGCGATCTGCCCCAGGTAGTCCTCGCCGGAATGATACCAGAACTCTCCGGTATACATGCGCACGCCCTGGCTCCACAGAGTCCGGATACAGGGTGTGTACTCCGTGTGGCCTCCGCTGCCGAAGGTCATGTCCCGGTATACCCCCGGGCGCGTCTCTTTCAGATGGGCGGCAAAGATGTGCCCCCGGCCCGTCTCCAGATCCTGCGTGACGCTGCCGCCATACAGGACCGCGGCGTTTTTCAGATTTCCAATGTCGGGATAAACTCCCAGGTAGGGGCTGTTTACCCGGGCGACATAGTCCATGGCCTTTTGGGTCGTGTCCATGAACGGCGTCTCCATCGTCTCAAAGCCCAGAGCGATCCCGAAGGAAGCCGCCATCTCCGCCGACCGCTCCAGATTCTCCAGGAACCAGCGTCTGGTGTCCCCGTCTCCGGGCTCATAATACACGTCATAGCCCGCAAGCTGGATCAGCCGCACGCCGATCTCCGCGCCCAGCGCTAGGGTGCCCTCCATGATCTCCAGGCTCCGGCGGCGGACCGCCGGATCATGGGAGCCAAGGGGATACTTTCTGTGCCCGCTGAGGCAGAGGGTGGTGATCGGCACGCCGGCATCCAGGCTGGCCGCCGCCAGCTCCCGCCGCCACTGCGCAGGCTTCTCCAGTCGGGACAGCTTCTCCTCCGATTCGTCCACTGACAGCTCCAGACGGTCAAAGCCGCACCGGGCCGCGGTGTCCAGCTTCTCCCGGAGGGTCAGCTCGTTGGGCATGGCCTTCTCATACAGGCCCAGCGTGTACTGCTTCATTTGTTCAGATCCGCATAGCCCCGTCTCTGCCACTCGGGGACCGTGCCGTTCTTCTCATTCTCAATGATCTCATGGCCCATATCCCAGGCGATCTGCAAAATGCTACGCCACTCCGTGGGGTCAATAAAGGGATTGGGGCCCTGTGGATCCGCCGCCCGCTTGGCCAGCTTCTCCTCGGTATAGTTCTGGAAGGTGTGGCTGCTGAGGTAAATGTCCACCGGCCAGTCAATGATCCGCTGGATATGCCGGAAGAAGTCCTCCCGTGCCTCGGGATAATGGGCCTTCTCCATAAACTCCTGGTGCAGGGTGTTGACGCCCACGCCTCCATGGAGGGCGGCGGTATAGGTCTTCCCGTCCTCGCCGGTAACGTTCAGGAAGAAGGACTGGCAGCCACGGGTATGACCCGGGGTATCGATGCAGCGGATGGTCACGTTGCCCAGGGTAAAGGTGTCTCCGTCCTTGGTATACACATCGGGCACAAACCGCAGAGCCGCGGGACTCATAGGCGTATCCCCGGTCATCGCCACCATCGCCTTGCCGTCGATCTCGCTCATATAGGTCTTCGCCCCGGACAGCTGCACCAGCAGATTGGTGGAGGCAATATGGTCCTGATGGTTATGGGTGTGGAAGATCATCTTCACGTCCTTGGGATTGTAGCCCAGGGACCAGATGGAGTTGAAGAACTGACCGGCGCAGTTGGCGTAGCCGGTATCCAGAATGATCAGTCCCTCGCCGGTATCGATCAGATAGCAGCCGATCTCCTTGTTGCCGATGAAGTACAGGTTTCCCTCCACCCGGAAGGGCTCCAGATAAAAGGTGTGGGGATGGGCAATAAAGCTCGCCCGGTATTCCGGGGGCATAGCGTCCAGTCTCATAGTCGTTCTCCTTTCCGATCGTTACACTTCTTTGGATTTCCGGATCTTCTGATAGGCGTCCATGGTCAGGGTCAGCAGCAGGATAATGCCCTTGATGACCTGCTGGAAGTTGCCGTCAAAGCCCAGCAGGAGCAGGCCGTTGGAGATCATGGCAATGATCAGCACGCCGAAGGCCGTCGTCAGCACGTTGCCGGAGCCGCCGCCGAAGGTGACGCCGCCCAGCATACAGGCCGTCATGCAGTCAAACTGATAGTTGGAGCCGGCGGTGGGCGCCGCAGAGCCGGTCTTGGACAGCAGCACCCAGGAGCCGATGCCGATGAACATGGAGTTGATCACATAGGACAGGATCCTGGTCCGGAAGATGTTGATGCCGGCCAGGCGGGCAGCCTCCCGGTTGCCGCCGATGGCGTAGAGCTTCCGGCCAAAATAGGACTTGTTCAGCATGATATAGCCCGCCGCCACGGCGATGAGGAAAATAAAGATGTTGAAGGGGAACACATCCGCCACAAAGCCCTGGCCCACATAATAGAAGCCCTCGGGGAAGTTATAGATGGGGATACCGCTGGTCGCCACCACGGCGCTGCCGTTCAGGATCAGCATCAGGCACAGGGTAATGACCATCGGCGCGGTGTTGAAGGTCGCGATAAACAGGCCGTTGATCGCGCCCACCAGCATGCAGAACAGGATGCCTGCCAGCACCGCCAACGCGGGGGGCACATTCAGATGCATGAGAGACGCCATCACCAGACCGCTGCAGGCGATCTGGCCGCCGACGGACATATCCATACCGCCGGAGACCATGACGATGGTCACGCCCACGCACATAATGCCGTAAATGGATGCCTGCTTCAGAATATTGATTAGATTCTTCGGCAGGAGGAAGCCGTCGGCAATCACGGAAAACAGGGCAAACAGCAGGAGGAATACCACCAGCAGGCCGTACTTTTTATAGAATTTGAAGAATTTATCGGCGTTCATATTTCATTTCTCCTCTACTGTTATTTATTGCCGGAGGCCAGATCCAGGACATACTCCTGGCTGAACTGCTCCCGCTGAACAATCCCTACCTGCTCCCGCTCACACAGAACCACCAGGCGGTCCGACATACCCAGAAGCTCCGGCATATCCGACGATACCATCAGGATCGTGTGGCCCTGGGCGACCAGCTCATTCATCAGCGCGTAAATCTCCTGCTTCGCGCCCACATCAATGCCTCGGGTGGGCTCGTCAAAAATCAGGATCTCCGTATCCGCGGCCAGGGTCTTGGCGATAACCACCTTCTGCTGATTGCCGCCGGAGAGGTTCTTTACGAGCTGATCGATGGTCGGGGTGCGGATCCCCAGTTCCTTCACATAGCGCTCGGCGTTGGCCCGCTCCTTCTTGGTATTGACCATCATCCGGTCGCTGACCTTTTTCAGGCACATGATCGCAGAGTTCCAGGCAATGGACCAGGTCTGGAACACGCCCAGATTCTTCCGATCCTCGGGGATCAGGCCAATGCCGTGGCGGATTCCGTCGGCGGGGCTGTGGAGGGTCACCGGCTTGCCGTGCAGGTACATGGTACCGCTGTCCATCTTTGCCGCACCGTAAATCACATTCATCAGCTCCGTGCGCCCGGCGCCAACCAGACCCGCAAAGCCCAGGATCTCTCCCTTATGAACGGAGAAGTTCACGTTTTTCACGCCGTTGCCGCAGACGTTTTCCAGCCGGAGCGTCTCCTCGCCGGGGGCAACATGCCGGGTGGGGTAGCTCTCCGTCAGCTCCCGGCCGACCATCTTATTGATCAGGCTCTGGCGATTCGTATCCCCAATGGCCATGGTCTCAATGAATTTGCCGTCCCGGAACACGGACACCCGGTCCGCGATCTCAAAGATCTCCTCCAGACGGTGGGAAATATAAATAATGGTAATGCCTTTGGCCTTCAGATCCCGGATGATCCGGAAGAACAGGTCGACCTCCGACACGGTCAGGGGGGCGGTAGGCTCGTCCATGATCAGGATCTTTACATCCTGGCTGATTGCCTTGGAAATCTCAACGATCTGCATATAGCCCGGGGTATAGGAGCCCACAGGCCGGTCCGGATCAATATCCACGCCCAGGCTGTCAAACAGTGCTTTTGCCCGGCGGGAGCGCTCCTTGGCGTTGACCAGGAAGCTCTTGCCGGTCTTTTTATTCAGATAAATGTTCTCCGCGCAGGTCATATTGGGCACCAGGTTGAACTCCTGGTAAATGACCTCGATCCCCAGCTCCCGGGCCTGCTCCGGCTTCAGGGAGGCATAGGTCTTGCCGTCAATGGTGATCGTTCCGGAGGTGGGGGCATGGGCTCCGGCGATGCTCTTGATCCAGGTGGACTTTCCCGCGCCGTTCTCGCCCACAATGGCGTGGATCTCGCCGGCGTAGATCTCCATGGAAATATCGTCGTTGGCCCGCACGCCCGGGTACAGCTTTGTCAGATGCTCGGTACTCAGAATGACTTTTCCGCTCACGCTGCTTCTCCTTTCCGAGTAAAGCACGCGGGCGGGAGTTTGGCCCGCCCGCTGCTTTTCTCATCTATGCGTTAGTTGTAGAGGAAGGTATCGCCGTAAGCAGCGTAGTAATCCTCGTAGTAGGTGTCGATGTTGTCCGCGTTGACCACGAAGTCAGGCGCGTAATCCCAGTGGCTGACGGAGCCGCCGTTGAGCAGGGTCAGGACCACGTTGGCGTACTGCTTGCCCTGATCGCCCATCCAGGTATCCGCAACATAGCAGCTGTTGGGGTTCGCAATCTCCAGAGCGGACTGGGCCGTCATCTGAGAGCCGTAAACCGCGAAGGTCTCGGGGTTGTTCATGTTCAGGGTATTCACCGCAGCCAGGCCCTGGAGGGACATGGTGGCGTGCCAGCTCACAATGGCCTTGATCTCGGGGTGCTGGGTCAGCAGCGTCTCCACATCGTCCTGATAGTTGGAGCTGTCGATGACCTCATAGCAGGTGCCGTTGGGGTACAGAGCAGCCATGCCGTCCCGCACGCCATTGGTCTTCTGCTGCTGGAACTCGGCCTTGGTGCCGCCCATGACAATGTAGGAAGCGTCGTCGCCGAACTTTTCCTTCATATCCTTGGAAGCCATATCGGCCACGTTATAGCCGATCTGATAGTAATCCTGGCAGCACCAGACATGGTAGCTGGAGAAGGTCGCGGAGCCAAGGACCACCAGAACGCCCTGCTTCATTGCGTTCAGCGCGGCATTCTCGCAGGCGGTATCCTGCACCAGCAGGATCAGCGCGTCCACACCCTGGGTGACCCAGGTATCGATGGCGTTAATGGCGGACTCGCTGTCCGTCGCGCCGGTCCAGACGAAGGAATACCCGGCGTTCGCAAAGATCTTCTCGGCGGTGGTGCACATGGTCACATAGAACTCATTGGCGCCGTCGGGGACGATCATGCCGACCTTCTTGTAGTTGTTGGGCGCGTTCCAGGTCACAACGTCCTCAGGCTTCAGATTGGCCCAGTACTCGGTCTCGAAGGTGTGATCCTCCGCCGCATCGGTGGGAGCCTCGGTGGCGTCGCCGGTCGTCTCAGAGGGAGCCTCGGTGGGCTTCTCCGTGGGGGCGTCCGTGGGGGTGGTCTTGCCGGTGCAGGCCGCCAGGCCGCACACCAGCGCCAGGGTCAGAAGAATTGCCAGTAGCTTTTTCATGATTTCGTTTCCTTTCCTTTTATCGTATTCGTGCTCATCGGCCGCTGCCGATTTGATTACAGAATGGAACGGAAGGGCGTATTCGGCTCCTCCTGGAAGCAGTCCTGGAAGCCCCGGTCGTAATGGAACCAGCGCTTATCCTGGTCTGCGGGGTACACATACTTGCCGCCCACGGCCCAGATGAAGGGGTGGAAGGTATAGCCCAGGCGATACTTCCGCATCTCATACAGCGCGTCGATCTCACCGGGGTCCGCCTGGAAATTCGACCACACGTCGTAGTGGATGGGGATCACGACCTTGCACCGCAGGGCCTCCGCCATACGCAGTACATCCACGGAGGTCATCTTGTCCGCGATGCCCACGGGGTTCTCGCCGAAGGAGCCGAAGGCCACGTCGATCTGATGGTCCTTGCCGTGCTTGGCGAAGTAAATGGAATAGTGGCTGTCGCCGCTGTGGTAAATGTTGCCGCCGGTGGTCTTGATCAGGTAGTTGACCGCCTTCTCGTCCATGTCGTTGGGGCAGGTGTTGCGGATGTCCTGCTCGCCGTCGGTGGTCACCAGGCAGGTGCGGTCAAAGGAATCCAGCGCCACGATCTCCACGTCCTTGATCTTCACGGTGTCGCCGGGCTTCACGGTAATGCAGCGGCTCTCCGGCACACCCCATTTTACCCACGTCTCCACGGACTTCTTCGGCCCGATGAAGGGGATGGTGTCCGGCAGATCCCGGAGCACGTGAGCCGCCAGGTTGGGATCCATGTGATCCTGATGATAATGGGTCGCCAGCACCGCATCCACCGTGGTCACGGCAAAGGGATCCAGCACATGGGGGATCGCCCGCAGGTTCGGCTGGAGCTTCCGCCCGCCGCACATATTGGCCATCTGGTGGCCCTTCGCCATCCAGGGGTTGGCCTTGGTGCGCTTGCCGTTGCCGGCCCAGAAGTCGATGCTCAGATTGCAGCCGCCCTCGGTCTTGAGCCAAAGGCCGGTGCAGCCCAGCCACCACATCGCTACGTTGCCGGGTGCGACCTGCTCCGCGTCAATTTCCTCATTGAGCCAAGTGCCCCATTCCGGGAAGGCGTTGTGCAGCCAGGATTCCCGGGTCGTTTCGCTGAGCTTGCTCAATTTATTCACTCCTTTATGTTTATTTGCTTTTTGAATCAACGTGATATCATTATAACCCCCCATCTTCCCCTTGTAAATTCGCCAAATCCCTAAGATTGCATTCGTTTTTTCGTTCAATTTTCATAAAACATAAACTTAATCATCGATTTATGTTCGTTTTATCCTTTAATTTCAAACATAACTTTAAAATATTTCCAATTATTTCACGCAAGCTCTTGATTTTATGTTTATTTTACGTTAGAATAGACCTAAATTAACGACGTCTGCGCCGACAGAAAGGTTGACCTGCCTTGGATTCTGCTATTCTCGTCATCGACACCGGCTCCTCCAGTATGCGGGGGATCGTCTACACGCCCCAGGGGCAGCCCCTCGTCTCCGCCCGGCGGAGCTACACCATGGACCTGGGTCTGGACGGCTCCGCCGTCATGGATGCGGCGGTTTTCGGCCGCTGCCTGCGGGAGGTGGTCCGGGAGGCCGTCCGGGAGACGGACCGCCTGGACGTCCCCGTGGGCGCGCTGGCCCTGGATTCCCAGCGCAGCTCCGTCCTGGCCGTGGACCGGGACATGCAGCCCCTGCATCCCATCTTAATGTGGTATGACAAACGCTGCGTCCCCCTGTGCCGGGAGGTGGAGGACCGCTGCGGGGCGGAGCTTTACCGCCGGTGCGGCATGCGCCTGACCCCCGTGTCCAGCGCGCCGAAAATGGCCTACCTCCGGCAGGTACAGCCGGAGATCTACCGCCGGGCCTATAAGCTCATCGGCATCCACGACTACCTTTTATATCTGTGCACCGGGCATCTGGCCACG
>CAKTIN010000082.1 GCA_934565775.1 uncultured Oscillospiraceae bacterium | reverse complement strand
CATCCGGTAGAGCGCCACCTTGCCAAGGTGGAGGTAGCGAGTTCGAGCCTCGTCACCCGCTCCAAACAAATTAGGAACGCCGGTCAGCGTTCCTAATTTCATATGGTGCCGTGGCCAAGTGGTAAGGCAAGGGTCTGCAAAACCCTGATTCCCCAGTTCAAATCTGGGCGGCACCTCCAAATGAAAGAGCAAGCCCTTTGGCTTGCTCTTTTTTGCAAATTCTGCTTCTGAAAGCGGCGCGGTGGGAGGCGGCCTATGAAGGAGTATACATTTCGATTTTACGGCTCGGAGGAGGAATTCCGCCGCCAATATCGCAGCTGCCCCCGCGATGCCGGCGGACGGTTCCTGCTGGACTCGTTTCAGATTGAAGAGCGGGGCGAAGAAATCCGCTTTCTGATTCGGAGCTGCTATTCCGGAGGCTACTGGTATCTGCCGGAAATGACCTGGGACGGGCAGATGCTGCTCTTTTCCGGCGGTATCCGGCTGATTGACGCCTACCACCCGGAGAAAGGATTCCGGCGCTTTTTGGCAGCGGTGGGTGACGTCTGCACGCCGGTGCTGCTGTTTCCTGTTGCTGCGCCGGTTTGGCTTTTCTGTCGGCTGTTCCTGGGGAAGAGGGAGGAAAAGGAGCCGTCGCCTGAAGCGGACCTTTCCCTGCTGATGGAAGGGAAGCTGCACTGCACCCCTGCGGACTGACCGGCCGGGCGCGGACCTGCGCCGGGCCGCGCGGCTGCGAGCGGAGGGTGCGGAGACCGGGAACCCGTCAAAAATGCCCAAAATTCGTCTAAATCCGCCCAGAGCAGGATTTGCAATTTTCCCTTTATCTGTTATAATTAATACCAAGCTAACACGGAAAAGCGCCGGAGAGGCCGGTGCAAAGATCCGGAGCGGTATATAAAGGAGAAAAGAAATGAACATTGTAATTAGCGGTATCGGTCTGATCCTGCTCCTGGCCGGCTTGGTCATGGCGCTCATTGGGAAGTGGAAAAAGAGCCTCCCGGTGTCTCTGCTGGCGTTGGGCGCCCTGGTTTTTATCTTGGGGAACTCCTTCACCATCGTCCCCACGGGCTACACCGGCGTGCGGACGACCTTCGGCCAGATCTCGGAAGAGGTGGTGCCCCAGGGCTTTAACTGGAAGCTGCCCTTCGCCCAGAAGATCGCCCTGGTGAATAACAAGCAGCAGGACATCTCCATCAGCGCCCAGGTCTGGGGCGAATCCCTGGAAAAGACGCCGGTCTATGCCGCAGACGTGACGGTGACCTATCAGGTCCTGCCCGCCCGGTCCGCTTGGATCTATGCCAATGTGACCGATGTGGACAATATGATTACGCAGGACCTTGTGGCCTCCTCCATTAAGTCGGCCATGGCGGAGCTGTCCGCCTCCGAGGTGACAGTCCGGTCCCGGATCGAGCCTCTGATCAAGGAAAAGCTGGCGGTGTCCATTGAGGAGAAATACGGGGCCGACACCATTCGGGTGCTGAAGATCGTGGTCTCCCAGATGGACTTTGAGGAGAGCTACAACAATGCCATTGCCGCCAAGTCCGTGGCCCAGCAGGAGCAAGAGCGGCAGAAGATCGAAAACGAGACCGCCATTGCCAAGGCAGAGGCGGACAAGAAGGTGGCCATTGCCAACGCGGAGGCCAAGGCGGAGTCCATGCGCATCACCGCCCAGGCGGAGGCCGACGCCAACCGCCTGCTGGAGGAATCCCTGACCGACGCCATCCTCCGGTCGAAGTTCTATGAGAAGTGGAACGGGCAGCTGCCCTCCGTCATGGGAGAGAACACCGTGATCGCGGACATTGGAATTGGCGGCAGCACCACGCCGACCCAGCCCACGACCCCCAATGATTAACAAAAAATCCGGGAAAAAGCGAAAATTGGGATTGATTTTTTGAATCATTTCCGCTATAATGGTTCAGTCTGATAAGAGGTGAGTCCGCTGCCGCGCCGGCTTGCGCCGGGAGTCACACGGTATGAACGCCCAAATTTTAAGGAGGACACTGTTATGGATTTGATGAAGGCTCTGACCAGCCAGTACATGAAGCCGGAGCTCCCCGCCGTTCGTGTGGGCGACACCGTTCGTGTGCATCAGCGTATCAAGGAAGGTACCCGCGAGAGAATCCAGATTTTTGAGGGCACTGTCATTGCTCGGAAGCATGGCGGCATCGAGGAGACCATCACCGTGCGCCGGATCTCTTACGGCGTAGGCTGCGAGAAGGTTTTCCCCCTCCATTCTCCCCGGATTGCTGACATTGAGACCGTCCGCCGCGGCAAGGTCCGCCGGGCCAAGCTGTACTATCTCCGGGACCGTTTCGGCAAGGCTGCCAAGGTCAAGGAGAAGGTCTGATCGATCAAATGCAAATAAAAAAGAGAGCTTCGGCTCTCTTTTTTATTTTGGCTGTTCGGGAAAGGGAGCGTATCGACGCTCTTTTTTATTTTTCCCCTTTTCTTAGGGGGAAAGTTCGTGTATAATATAGATTAGGAAAGTTTTGGGACGGCTTTTGCCCGCCCTGGAAAAGGATGGATTGCCAATGGCGGATGAATTTGAGCAGAACGCCCTGCCGGAGCAGGGGGAGAGCCGGGCGGCCCGGAAGCGCTGGGCAGACGGCTATATACTGCTGCATGACCTGACCTTTATTCTGGCGGCCGTGTCTCTGGTCTTTGTTTTCGTGCTGCGCCTTGTGGTGGTGGACGGCTATTCCATGTATCCCACCCTGGTCAACCGGGACTATGTGGCCCTGGAGAGCAATGTGCTCTACCGGAATATTCAGCCCGGAGACGTAGTGGTGGCCAATGTGCCCGGCTTCCGGGAGGGCCCCATTGTCAAGCGGGTGATCGCCGTGGCGGGGCAGACGGTGGATATTGACTTCATGGCCGGAGTCGTCTATGTGGACGGTGTGGCCCTGGAGGAGGACTATACCTATGAGCCCACCTATTTGTCCTACGCCAATGACGGCGTGCAGTTCCCCCTTACGGTGCGGGAGGGCTGCATCTTCGTTCTGGGGGACAACCGGAACGATTCCCGGGACAGCCGCTATGCCCCCATTGGGCAGATCGATACCCGGTGCGTTCTGGGCCGGGTGCGCTGGGTGGCCATGCCCGGCAAGGATAAGTTTACGGATCGGATCGATTTCGGCAGAATCGGCAAGGTAAAGTGACATGGAATTAGAGCAGCTGAACATTCAGTGGTACCCCGGGCATATGACAAAGACCCGGCGGCAAATGGAGCAGGATCTGAAGCTGGTGGACGCGGTGTGCGAAATTCTGGACGCGCGGATTCCCCGGTCCAGCCGGAACCCGGACCTCGCCGCCCTGTGCGGCAAGAAGCCCAGGCTGGTGATCCTGAACCGGATGGATATGGCAGACCCGGAAAAGACTCGGGCCTGGTGCAGCTATTTCCGGAGCCAGGGGCTGGCCGCCGTGCAGACCGAGTGCAAGAGCAAGAAGGGAGTCGCACCCTTCCAGCCCGCGATTCGGGCGCTGTTGCAGGAAAAAATCCAGAGAAATGCGGAAAAGGGGCAAAACCGTCCCTTAAAAATTATGATCGTGGGGATTCCCAACGTGGGAAAATCCACCTTTATCAACCAGATCTCCGGGCGAAAGGGCGCCAAGGCGGAAAACCGCCCCGGCGTGACCCGGGGCAAGCAGTGGGTGACGGTGGATAGCGGCCTGCTGCTGTTAGACACGCCGGGCATCCTCTGGCCGAAGTTTGAGGACCGGGATGTGGGAGAGAAGCTGGCCTTTACCGGGGCGGTAAAGGACGACGTGCTGGATGTGGAGAGCCTGGCTCTGCGGCTCATGGAGCTGCTGTGGCGGGAGTACCCCGAAGCGGTGCGCCAGCGCTATAAGATCGACCTGCCGGAGACGGCGGGGGGGCTGGAGCTGATGGAGGCCGCCGCCCGGAAGCGGGGCTTCCTCCTGGCCCAGGGGGAGCTGGATCTGGAGCGTATGGCCCGGGTGCTCCTGGAGGAGTACCGGAGCTGCAAGCTGGGACGCTTTACCCTGGAGGAACCGGAGGAGGAAACGGTATGAACGAGGTAGATCTGCTGAGCTTTGAGCGGGCGGCCTATGACCGGGGTGCCCGGATTGTCTGCGGCATTGACGAAGCGGGGCGCGGCCCTTTGGCCGGGCCGGTGTGCGCGGCGGCGGTGATCCTGCCCCGGGAGCTGGACCTGGCAGCGGCGCTGCCCGGCCTGAACGATTCCAAAAAGCTGTCGGACGCCCGTAGGCGGGAGCTCTTTGAAAGGATCAAGGCGGTGGCGGTGGGCTATGGGATCGCCTTTGCCTCCGCCGAGGAGATCGATGAGATCAACATTTTGCAGGCGACCTTCCTGGCCATGGCCCGGGCGGCGGCGCAGCTGCCGGAAAAGCCGGACCTGGCGCTGGTAGACGGCAACCGGGAGCCGGATCTGGGGGGCATCCCCGTGGAGACCCTGGTGGGGGGAGACGGCCGCAGCGCCAGTATTGCCGCGGCATCCATTCTGGCAAAGGTGACCCGGGACGATCTGATGATCCGGCTGGCGGAGGCGTATCCCCAGTACGGCTTTGAGATTCACAAGGGCTACGGTACCAAGCGGCACTATGCCGCCCTGGAGGAGTTCGGGCCCAGCCCGGCGCACCGCAGGAGCTTCCTGCGGAAGTTCTATGAGCGGCAGGGCTAATCTGACCGGCCCTTGGGGGGAGGCCTTGGCGGGGGACTATCTGAGAAAGAAGAAATACCGGCTGATCGCCTGCAATTACCGCAGCCGCTTCGGGGAGATCGACCTGATTGCCGCAAACCGGCAGTATCTGGTGTTTGTGGAGGTAAAGCTCCGGAAAAATGCGGATTTTGCCCGGGCGGCTGCCTTTGTGGATCGGAAAAAGCAGGAGCGGATCAAGACCACGGCGGCGCTGTGGCTGGCGGAGAACCCCACGGCGCTCCAGCCGCGCTTTGACGTCATCGAGATCTATGCCCCGGACGGGACGGCGACGGTCCGGCCGGTTTTACATCATTGGGAGGATGCGTTTCAATGAAGATGCGAGTGATGGACTGCCATTGCGACACGGCCTTTGAGCTGTGGAGCGGGAAAAAGGAGCTGGCAGGCAGCGGCCTGCAAATCGATCTGGCGAAAACCGGCGCCCTGGAGGGCTACGCCCAGTTTTTTGCCCTGTGGACCTTCCCGGGGCTGGCGGAGCGCTATGGAAGGCCGGTGCCGGAGATTTTTGACGCCGTGCTGGAGAACTTCCTGGACCAGCTCCAAAAGCACAGCGACCTCGCCGTCCAGGCCCGGACCCCGCAGGAGGTGCAGGCGGCAGTGGAGGCGGGAAAGACGGCGGCGGTGCTCTCCATTGAGGGCCCGGCGGGCCTGGACTATGACCCGGGCCGCCTGGCGGAGCTGTATGAAAAGGGCTTCCGCATGACCACCTTGGGGTGGAATGAGCAGAACCCGCTGGCGGGCTCCCACGTTACGGGAGGCGGGCTGACGGCCCGGGGCCGGGAATATGCAAAGACCGCCCAGCGCCTGGGGTACATTTTGGATGTGAGCCACCTGTCCGAGCGGGGGTTCTGGCAGCTGTGCGACCTGGCGGAAAAGCCAATCATTGCCAGCCACTCCAACAGCCGCAGGGTCTGGGGCGTCAGCCGCAATCTCACCGATGAGCAGTTCCGGGCGATCTGCGACCTGGGCGGCGTGGCGGGGGTGAACCTGTACACGGACTTCCTGGGCCGGGAGCCGGTGACGCTGGACACGGTCTGCGACCATGTGCTCCATTTCCTGGAGCTGGGCGGGGCGAAGCATATCGCCCTGGGAGGAGACCTGGACGGCTGCGAAAGCCTGCCCCGGGGCTTTGCCGGGCCCCAGGATTACCCCAGGCTGGCCCAGGCTCTGGAGGACCGCGGGGTGGACGAGAGCGTGATTGAGGACCTGTTCTGGAAAAATGCCATGAGGGTGTTTGCGTTATGTTGTATTTAACCACCAGAAATCCCGGCGCGGCTTATACCGCCTGGAGAGCCGCCTCTGCCCCGGATGTGCCGGGGGAGGGGTGGCTGGTTCCCATGCGGATTCCAAAGCCGGAGCCTGCGCGGGTGGAGGCGCTGCTGAGCGCGTCTCCCGGCGAATGCGTGGCGGAGCTGGTGAACGAATTTTTCCCGGTGCATCTGGAGCCCAGGGCGGCGGAGGAAGCGCTGGAGATGGAGATCCGCCTGGCGCCGATCCCATACCGGACCACCATGGCGGAGCTCTGGAGCGGGCCGGAGAAGTGCCTCTCCGCCGGCGTGAGGCGGGCTGCTGCGGCCGCTGGCGCGCCGGAGGCCCCGGGCTCCTGGATGGAGGTCGCGGTCCTGGCAGGGCTGCTCTTTGCCTCTGTGGGAGCCCTGCGCCGCCGGGGCGGCCTGGAAGGGGACGCGCCCCTGCAGCTGGCTCTGACGGACGAGAATCCTGTGCTGCCAGTTGCGGCCTGGTATGCCAAGAGGCTGGGCCTGCCCGTGGGGCGGATCCTCATCGCCTCCGGCAGCGGCGGCCTGTGGCAGCTGATCCATCAGGGGGAGCTGCGGCCGGACGGACCGGTCCCGGCGGGACTGGAGCGGGTGATGTTTGACGCCTTCGGCCCGGAGCGGGCCTGTGCGTTCGGCCGCGCGCTGGAGACCCGGCGCTCCTTCCGGCTTTTGCCGGAGGAGCAGCAGCGGCTCCAGGAAGTGCTGGGGGTCAGCGTCATCAGCCCCAGGCGGGCGGTGGAATCTATCCCCCGGGTCTACCGCTCCTCAGACTATCTGATGAGCCCTCAGACGGCGGCGGCCTATGCGGGGCTGCTGGACTACCGGGCCCTGTCCCGGGAGAGCGGACCGGCCCTGGTGCTGTCGGAGGAGAGCCCGGCGGTGTATGCCGCCCAGGTGCTGGAGGCTATGGGCCTGCCTCAGGAGAACCGCACCCGGCAGATCGAGACCTGCATGGAGCGGGCGGCGCTGCGCCGGGCGGCAAGGGGGGAATAGCATGGCCCTGTATACCATCGGCGATCTGCACCTGTGCCTGGGGGCGGAGAATAAGCCCATGGACGTCTTTGGCGGCGTCTGGAAGGGGTATATGGACAAGCTGAAGGCGGGCATGGAGATTTTGACCCCGGAGGACACCCTGGTTTTGGCGGGGGATCTGTCCTGGGCGCTGAATCTTCAGACGGCCGGGCCGGACTTTGCCTGGATCAATGCCATTCCCGGCAGGAAAATCATCCTAAAGGGGAACCATGACTACTGGTGGAGCACGGCCTCCAAGTTTTATGCTTTCTGCCGGGAGCACGGCTTTGAAAATCTGGAGATTCTGAACAATAACTGCTATTTTTACAAGGATACCGCCCTTTGCGGCACCCGCGGATGGTTTTTCGAGGAGGAGCGCAGCGGCCAGCACGACGAGAAGGTCTTTCGCCGGGAGCTGCTCCGGCTGGAGGCCTCGCTGAAGGCGGCGGGGGACCGCGAAAAGCTGGTTTTTCTGCATTACCCGCCGCTGTACCGGGGGTATACCTGCCGGGAGATTCTCGATTTGCTGAAGGCCTACGGCGTACGGCAGTGCTTTTACGGGCATTTGCATGGGGAGAGCCACAGGCTGGCCCTGGAGGGCTGCTGGGATGGGATCCGGTACCGGCTCATTGCGGCGGATTATGTGGGCTTCCGCCCGGTGCGCGTGGAAGTGGCAGAATAATTCTGTTAATTTTTGAAGAATTTTTAGAAAAACAGTGGACATTTCCGCTGGAATTTGCTAAAATAGGACGGATACTGAAAACGGCCTAAATAGCCCGCATTGGGCGCCGGTATAGGAGGATAAAAATAAAATGAACGTCAAGAGCATTGAGAAGGAGAACACCAAGGTCAAGGTGACCGTGGAGATCGAGAAGGACCTGATGGAGCAGGGCGCAACGAAGGCCTATCTGAAGGCCCGGAAGAATATTGCGCTGCCCGGTTTCCGGAAGGGCAAGGCTCCCCAGAAGCTCATCGAGAGCATTTATGGCGCTCACGTGTTCTATGAGGACGGCTTGGAGGAAATCTTCCCCCAGGTATATGAGGAAGCAATCGAGAAGCAGGATGTGAAGGCTGTGGGCCGTCCCTCCCTGACCGATATGAAGATCGAGGACGACGGCTCTGTGACCGTGGTCATCGAGACCGAGGTTTACCCCGAGGTCACCCTGGGCCAGTATAAGGGCCTGGAGGTGGAGAAGGCTCCCGTGGTCGTGACCGATGAGGAAGTGAACGCCGAGCTGGACGAGATGGCCAAGAAGGTCGCCTCCGTGGAGACCGTGGAGCGCCCCGCGCAGATGGGCGACACCGCTGTGATCGACTTCGAGGG
>CAKTIN010000081.1 GCA_934565775.1 uncultured Oscillospiraceae bacterium | reverse complement strand
TAACATACCCTCTGTTTTCCCGGAAAAGCCGCAAAATAAAGCGTGCGCGCTGTCGAAGCTTCTCAGCCGGCAGTGCGCACTTCTTTATCATTTTCGACTATACCCGTTCGCCCAAAATTGACTTCGTGGCATAGGCATTCAGGGTCATATCCGCCACGTTTCCGGCCAGATACTCATAGTACCCCTGGGCGCCGATCATGGCGCCGTTGTCTCCGCACAGGCGCAGCGGCGGCATATAAATCTCCGCCCCCAGGGCCTTCGCGGCGGCAGTCATATCCCGGCGAATTCGGGAGTTGGCTGCCACGCCCCCCGCCACGGCCAGCTTGTCATAGCCGGTCTGCTTCAGCGCCTGCACAGCCCGGGGCACCAGTGTGTCCGACACGGCGGTAGAAAACGCCGCACACAGGGACGGCACGTCCAGGCTCTCGCCCTTTTGCTCCGTATTGTGGATCAGATTCAGCGCAGCAGTCTTGAGGCCGGAGAAGGACATATCCAGGGGGTTCTCCCCGGGGTGGGAACGGGGCAGGACGTACTTTTTTTCGTCTCCCTGAGCCGCTGCGCGGTCCAGAGCCGCCCCGCCGGGATAAGGCATCCCCAGCACCCGGGCGACCTTGTCAAAGCACTCCCCCGCCGCATCGTCCAGGGTCGTACCCAAGACGGCCATATCCGTATAGGTCTTTACATCCACAAACATGGTGTGCCCGCCGGAGACCACCAGGCACAGGAACGGCGGCTCCAGCTCCGGATACGCCAGGTAGTTGGCAGCGATGTGGCCGCGAATGTGGTGCACCGGGATCAGAGGCTTCCCCAGCGCCAGGGCGGCAGCCTTGGCAAAGTTTACCCCCACCAGAACCGCCCCAATCAGCCCGGGGGCATAGGTCACGGCGACTGCATCAATCTGCTGCCGGGTCAGCCCCGCTTGTGCCAGAGCCTGGTCCGCCAGACCGTAAATGGCCTCCACATGCTTTCGCGAGGCAATCTCCGGCACCACGCCGCCGTAGAGCTTATGCAGGTCCACCTGAGAGGCGATGCAGTCCGTCAGCACCCGGCGGCCGTTTTCCACCAGGGCCACAGCCGTCTCGTCACAGGAAGATTCCACCGACAAAAGAATCACAGCACCCACTCCTTTCGGAGGATCTTTGCATCCTCACGAGGTCGAATATAGTAATTTTTCCGCAGACCGATCTCCGCAAAGCCCAGACTCTCATACAGCGCCAGGGCCGGGGCGTTCCCCGCCCGTACCTCCAGGGTCAGGCAGGTCACTCCCGCTGCCGTCAACTCCCGGATCAGTTCCAGCACAAGCGCCCGGGCGATCCCCTGCCGCCTATGGGAGGGAGCAACGGCAAGATTCATCATATCCGCCTCCCCCAGGACGCTCTGGCTGCCGATATAACCGGCAACCGTCTGCCCCTCTGCCGCCGTCAGCCAGAGGCTCAGGGGATTTTCCAGCTCGGCGGCAAGGCTCGCCGCATCCCAAGGTACAGAAAAGCACGCCGCCTCCAGAGCGGCAATCTGCGGCACATCCTCCGCCTTCATTTTTCGGATCGTAATCATTTTGTTTCGTACCAGCTCTTTCCGATCTTGGCCTCCACCGTCAAGGGCACGGCCAGCTCCGCCGCGTGCTCCATGGCGTCCTTCATCAGGGTCAGCACCTGGGGGCCCTCTTCCTCTGGGCACTCCACGATCAGCTCGTCATGCACCTGCAAAATGAGCTTTGCCTCCAGCCCGGCATCCTCCAGGGCCTTCGCCACCCGGAGCATGGCCAGCTTGATAATATCCGCCGCCGTCCCCTGAATGGGGGCGTTCATGGCCATGCGCTCGGCGCTCTGGCGAATGTTATAGTTGCTGCTCTTCAGTTCCGGAATATACCGGCGGCGGCCGTACAGCGTGGAAACGTAGCCCAGGCGCTTGGCCCGCTCTACCACATCGTGCATATAGGCCCGCACCCCGGCGTATTTCTCCAGGTAGCCGTTGATATACTCCTTGGCCTCCCACCGGGACACGCCAATATCCTCCGACAAGGAGAATTCTGAAATGCCATAGACGATCCCAAAATTGACCGCCTTGGCAGAGCGGCGCTGAAGGGGCGTCACTGCCTCCGGGGGCACGCCGAACACCTGGCTGGCCGTCACCGTGTGAATGTCCTGGCCGCTGCGGAAGGCCTCCTGCATCATGGGGTCTGCGGCAATGTGGGCCAGGACCCGCAGCTCGATCTGGCTGTAGTCTGCGTCCACCAGGACGCACCCGGGCTTAGGCACAAACATCTTCCGCATCTCGCTGCCCAGCTCCGTACGCACCGGGATATTCTGAATATTCGGCTCCGTGGAGGACAGGCGGCCGGTGGCCGTGACCAGATTCTGGAAGGTGGTGTGCACCCGGCCGTCCGGGCCGATCACCTTCAGCAGCCCCTCCACATAGGTGGAGTAGAGCTTCGTGACCATACGGTAATCCATGATCTGCCCGATGATCGGGTGCTTGTCCCGCAGGCGCTGCAAAACGTCCGCATTGGTGGCATAGCCGGTTTTGGTTTTCTTCACCGGGGGAAGCCCCAGCTTTTCAAACAGGACCTCTCCCAGCTGCTTGGGGGACTGGATGTTAAAGGGGCCCCCGGCATAATCATAAATGCTCTGCTCCGCCGCCGAGATCCGCCTGGTCAGCGCTCTGCCGAAGTCCACAAGGGTATCCCGGTCCACCATCACCCCAGCCTGCTCCATAGCAAAGAGAACCGGGCACAGGGGCAGCTCGATTTGGCGGTACAGCGGGTCCATCCCCGCCTCCTCCAGCATGGGGCGCAGCAGACCGGCCAGCTGCCAGACCGCCTCGCCTTGGGCCTCTGGGTCCTGCGCCTCCCGGCCCAGATACTGCATGGCCAGGCGGTTCACGCTGTAGTCTCCCTGACCGGGGTTCAGATCGTAAGCCGCCAGGGCGGTATCAAAGGTAAAATCCGCCCCAGGCAGCTCCCACTCCTCCAAAATGTGCAGGGTCGTTTTCAAATCGTGGCAGATCTTTGGGGTACCCGGACCCAGAAGCGCACGCAGCTTTCCATCGCGCTCCAGGGGAGTCACTGCACACACGCCCCCGGACCAGGCCACCGCAATGGTTCCCTCCGGGGCAAGGGCAATGGCGCACAGGGTCCCAGGCTCCGGCAGGCAGTCGCAGCCGCCCAGGCGGGGTACATCCTTCTTGGGCCGGGGGGCCATTGCCGCATCCCGCAGGCGATACTTATCGATGAGCCGGGTAAATTCCAGGCGCATAAACAGCTCATAAAGGGCGGCCTTGTCCGGCTCCCGAACCAGGGCGTCCTCGGGATGGAAGGCAATCGGTGCCTCCGGCCGGATAGTCGCCAGCTCATAGGACAGATAGGCGCTGTCCCGCCCTGCCTCCAGCTTCTCCCGCAGCTTGGGCCGAATAGAGGGGTCTGCCAGGTGCGCATACACGCCGTCCAGCGTCCCAAACTTCCCCAGCAGCTCCTTCGCCGTCTTGGGGCCCACGCCGGCCACCCCGGGAATATTGTCGGAGCTGTCGCCCATAAGGGCCTTCAGATCAATGAGCTTGATGGGCTCGAAGCCGTACTCCTCCCGGAACAGGGCCTCGTCATACAGGGTCGTGGTCGTCTGACCGGCCTTGGAGATCACCAGCTTCACCAGCACATGGGGATCGATGAGCTGCAAGCTGTCCCGGTCTCCGGTGACGATCACGCAGTCCCAGTTTGCCGTTCCGCAGAGCTTCCCCACTGTGCCGATGACGTCGTCCGCCTCCCAGCCCTGGCACTCGTAGATTGGGATATTCATGGCGTTCAGAATTTCCTTCATCACGGGCATCTGCTGAGCCAGCTCCTCCGGCATAGGGTGCCGGGTGGCCTTATAGCCGTCATAGCGCAGATGGCGGAAGGTGGGCCCGTGGAGGTCGAAAGCCACGCACACTGCATCCGGCGCCTCCTCCGCCTCCATGCGCTGCAAGATATTCAGAAAGCCGAAGATCGCATTGGTATGCAGCCCGTCCCGGGTGGTCAGATCCCGGACTCCATAAAAAGCCCGGTTGATGACGCTATTGCCGTCTAAGATCAGCAGCTTCATACTTTTCTCCACTTTGCCCCCTGGGGCGTGTCGATGATCTCAATGCCCCGGGCCTTGAGCTCGTCCCGGATCCGGTCCGCCTCCGCCCAGTTTTTCTCCTTTTTCGCCGCAGTCCGGGCCGCTACCAGCCCGTCGATCTCCGGGTCATGGGGCTCAGCGGCCTCCTGCTCCTGCTTCTCCCGGCGGAACTTCTCCGCACCGGACAGCAGGTTCAGGCCCAGCACCCGGTCAAAATCCCCCAGGGCCGCCAGCTTCGTGCCGTCGTTGGTTTTGGCCTTCAGCACATCATACACCGCCGTAACCGCAAGGGAGGTGTTCAGGTCCGCGCTCAGCGCGCGGACAAACCGGTCCTTCAGCTGGTCAAAGGCCGTCTGGTCCACCGTCCGGTCCGCAGGATCCAGCTCCGCGATCTTGGTCAGCAGCTTCTGATAAGAGGCCGCCGCGTTGTCCAGGTTCTCATAGGAGAACACCAGATTCCGGCGGTAGTGGCTTTGCAGGCAGAACAGACGGTAAACCAGCGGGTCATACCCCTTGCTCTCCAGAAGGGAAACGGTGAGGAATTCCCCCTTCGACTTGGACATTTTTCCGTTGTTCGTATTCAGATGGTGGACATGGAACCAGTAGTTGCACCACTTATGCCCCAGGTAGCTTTCGGACTGGGCGATCTCGTTGGTGTGATGGGGGAAGGCGTTATCAATGCCGCCGCAGTGAATGTCCAGGTCCTCCCCCAGGTATTTCATGGAAATACCGGAGCACTCAATGTGCCAGCCGGGGTAGCCCACGCCCCAGGGAGAATCCCACTTCAGCGCCTGGTCCTCGAACTTGGACTTGGTAAACCAGAGGACAAAATCGTTCTTATTCCGCTTGTTGGGGTCCTCCTCCACGCCCTCCCGGACGCCGACGGCCAGATCCTCCTCGTCGTGGTCGTTGAACACATAGTATTTTTCCAGCTTGGAGGTGTCAAAATACACGTTGCCGCCGGCCTGGTAGGCGTAGCCCTTTTCCAGAAGGGTGGAAATGATCTTGATATACTCGTCAATGCAGCCGGTGGCGGGCTGCACCACATCCGGCCGCTTGATATTCAGCTTCTCGCAGTCCGCAAAGAAGGCGTCGGTATAATACTTTGCAATCTCCATAACGGACTTATGCTCCCGCTTGGCCCCCTTGAGCATCTTATCCTCACCGGTATCCGCGTCGGAGGCCAAGTGCCCCACATCTGTAATGTTCATGACCCGCTTGACGTTGTAGCCCAGGTAGCGCAGAGTCTTTTCCAGCACATCCTCCATGATATAGCTTCTCAGATTGCCGATGTGGGCATAGTGATACACCGTGGGGCCGCAGGTGTACATTTTTACAATATCCGGGTGATTGGGCTTAAATTCTTCCTTTTTGTGAGTCAGAGAGTTATACAAATACATCTTATTTCTCCTCCAATTTCTTTTCCAGCTCTGCGATCCGCTTCCGGAGGCACTCCAGCTCCACGGCCACAGGGTCGGGGGTATGCACATGATCCAGCTTCTCGCCGTTGACCCGGACCACATGGCCCGGTACGCCGACAACCGTTGAATTTTCCGGCACATCCCGGAGCACTACGGCATTGGCCGCGACCCGGGCATGGTCGCCGATGGTGATGGGGCCCAGGATCTTTGCCCCGCTGCCCACCATTACGCCGTTGCCCAGGGTGGGGTGGCGCTTTCCCGTGGAAATTCCCGTCCCTCCCAGGGTGACGCCCTGATAGATCAGGCAGTCGTCCCCGATCTCCGCTGTCGCGCCGATCACGACGCCGGTGCCGTGGTCAATGACCAGACGGCGGCCGATGGTAGCCGCCGGGTGAATCTCCACGCCGGTGGTCCACTTGGCGTGCTGGGACACCCAGCGGGCCAGGAAGCGCAAATGATGCCGGTACAGCCAATGGGAAACGCGATAATACAAAATGGCGTGAAAGCCGTTGTATAACAGGAAAATCTCCAGCCCGGACCGGGCGGCGGGATCGTTTTTCTGAAAGGCGCAGATGGTTTCTCGCAATGACGACATGGTTTCTTCCTCCAAGCAGAACTGCGGTTTCCCTATCTTATGATAAACGCCCGCCTCTTGCAATTCAAGAGGCGGGCAATTGCTCGCGGTTCCACTCTGATTTCTAGCTCAATGGCCGTAACGGGGCCAGCCGGGGTCTCCCCTCACTCCCGAACGCACTTCGCCGCTCTCCGGCCGCCGGGGTTTTCAGCCAACGGCCCCGGCTCTCTGATGCGTTCCAGCGGTTACTCTTTTCGATCAACGTGATATGCACTTTTTGTTATTTTACCATGGAATACGGCGACTTGTCAACTCCAGAAGCATTTCCCGTTTTTCACGAAATATTCCACGCCGGAGTAGACCGTAGTGACCGCGACAATACCGATCACGGTCCACCGCAGCCAGACGCAGGCCGGGAAGGCCATCATGCAGCACAGGCCAATCATGGTGCTGGCCGTTTTGATCTTTCCGGACCACCCGGCGGCGATTACGCTGCCCTTCCCTGCCGCCACCAGCCGCAGGCCGGTCACGGCGAACTCCCGGGTCAGGACCACCATCAGCGCCCAGGCAGGCCACTGCCCCCACTGGCAGAAGATGCACATGGCGGAAATCACCAGCAGCTTATCCGCCAGAGGATCCAGAAACTTGCCGAAATCCGTCACCTGATGGTAATGCCGGGCAATATAGCCGTCCACAAAATCCGTCAGGCTGGCCAGAATGAATACCCCCAGAGCGGCAAGCATCCACGCCCCGGCCTTGCCCCCGCTTTGCAGCATCAGGGCCATATAGGCCGGGATCATAATCACCCGCGCCAGAGTAAAATAAGTCGCAGTCGTCATCTCAGTCCTCCACCTTCCAGCCGGTCAGCTCGCCGTCCTCAACGCCGTCGATCTGCACCGGCACAAAATCCCCGACCTTGACCGGGCTCTCTGCGGCAAACCAGACCCGGCCGTCAATCTCCGGGGAATCTGCATAGGTCCGGCCGAAGTAGACGTCCTCCTCCGGGTCGTAGCCGTCGCACAGGACCTCCAGGGTCTTACCCACCTGGGCCTCGTTATAGGCGTCCATAATGCGGCTCTGAAGCTCCGCCAGGGTCTCCGCCCGCTGGACCGCCACCTCCGTGGGGGGATAGTCCATCTTGGCCGCCGGCGTCCCCTCCTCCGGGGAGAAGGCAAAGGCGCCCACGCGCTCCAGCTTGTGCCGCTTGAGGAAATCGCACAGCTGGGCAAACTCCGCCTCTCCCTCTCCGGGCAGACCGGTAATGATGCTGGTGCGCATGACCACCCCGGGGATCCGCTCCCGGAGCATAGGGAACAGCTTCTCCAAATAGGCTCCGTTGCCCCGGCGGTTCATCCGCTCCAGAATGGCGTCATTCACGTGTTGGATGGGAATGTCCAGATATTTGACGATCTTCGGCTCGGAGGCAATCACATCGATCAGCTCATCCGTAATTTCATCGGGATACAGATAGTGCAGGCGGATCCAATGCAGCCCCTCAATTTTGCACAGCTCCCGGAGCAGCTCCGGCAGGAGAGACTTGCCGCCGTTCAGGTCCGTCCCATAGCGGCTGGTGTCCTGGGCGACCACAATGAGCTCCCTGGTGCCGTTCTGGGCCAGAATCCGCGCCTCGTAGAGCACATCGTCCAGGGGGCGGCTGCGGTAGCGCCCCCGCAGGGAGGGAATCACGCAGTAGGCGCAGCGGTTGTCGCACCCCTCTGCAATCTTAATGTAAGAAAAATGCTCCGGCGTCGTCAGCACCCGGCCGACCTCCATCTGGGGCGTATTCAGCCCGCCGAAGCGGCTGACCGTCTGGCCCTCCAGCAGCTCGTTCAGGGCGGTCACGATCTCGCCGTAGCTGCCGTTCCCCAGAACGCCGTCCACCTCCGGCATTTCCTCCCGGATCTGATTCTTATACCGCTGGGACAGGCAGCCCGTCACCAGGATTTTTCCAACCAGCCCCGCCTCCTTCAGCTGGGCAGTGGCCAGGATGTTGTCAATCGCCTCAGACTTTGCGGAGTCGATAAAGCCGCAGGTGTTGATCACCGCCACGTCCGCGCCCTCCACACCGGGCAGGACCTCAAAGCCTGCCTCCCGGGCCAGATACATCATTTGCTCACAATCCACCTGGTTTTTCGCACAGCCCAGGGAAATAAAACCAACCTTTGCCATTAAAAATCCTCCACATCGGCGTATTCCGGCTCTCCCATGCGGTCCAGGCACCGCCGGATG
>CAKTIN010000080.1 GCA_934565775.1 uncultured Oscillospiraceae bacterium | reverse complement strand
CATTGGACGGTCCCACAGTATTTTTGGCGGTTTCCGTGCTTGATGAACGCTCTGCCGCAGGCAGCGCAAAAGGCGATGTTTGTTTTGCCGCCATAGTCTCCGATGGCACCGGCATTGACGGCTGTAAAACGTCCCAGTGCGTAATAGGCGGCGTCCACGACGGAGCGCACCACGGGCTGCAGCGTGATCTGCCGACTGCTTTTGTCAAATTCCAAGCCAAGCGCAAGTTTCGGCAGTTTTTCCACAAAGCGTTCTATGACACACATACGACTTTCTACACCGGCCCGATACCACTGCCGCATGAGATCATTCTCTTCCGCCACTCGAAGATTTTCACAGAAGCGCTGTGCCTGTGAGACGTTGCCATCCAACAGACTTCGGATCGCAAAGACTGTCATGGTGTTGGTGTAGAGTTGCTTCAAGTCGGTCACTGCGTCCTCGACACAAACCTGGTAAAACTCCAACGCATTTACCATCACATCCCAGAACGAATCCGTATCATGATCGCCAAATTGCCGGGTATCCACATTGCCTCCATATAAATAGTACATATGGATATTCTCCATACTCCACCGGATCAAAATCCGCGCACATTCCTCCAATGGTTTCTCTCGCAGTTCCAGGTAAAGATTGCACAGGTCGATCAGCAGTTCTTGCCCGGAGGGGTAGCCGTCAAACACTTTCGGCGGGCAACCCGCCTCGTATTCCGCATAAATCATAAGTTTACCGCCCTCTGTTCCGATCCTGTATGAACGGAACCGGAGGGTGTGTTTTTTTATGTCTCCGATGCCGCCAATCTCATAATCCGTCAGTTCTCGTTTCAGATCCATATCACAACACTCCCATATTACCGAAACTCTTACCGTTAGAACATCGCACACTGCCGCCATTCTTACCGATAGAGCGAAGAATTACGGTTCTATTATATGCGATAATACAGCCAAACACAAGAGAAAGGAGCGAAATACATACGGATTTCATCGACGAGGACATTCGGTCTTTGGAGGAGAACCTAACCACCATCACCGGGAAGCTGCGCCTGTGTATCACAGAAAATGCCGCCAATACCGTGACCGAAGAAAACTACCGTACCACCCACGCCGAACTGTGCAGTCGCTTTGAGGAAACCGAAGCCAAACTGGCAGCACTGCAACGGCAGCGGGACAAGATGAAAGCGAATGCCATTGCCATCGGCGGTATGATGTTTGAACTGGGCGAATTGGACACCCTGCCCATAGCCTTTGACGAAAAACTCTGGCAAGGCACCATCGACCATGTCACCGTCCACGCCGATGAGCGGGTGGTGTTTCGGTTCAAGGATGAGAAGGAAATCACAACGAGGCTATGAGAATAGTAAAAACAGGCTCGGGACGGCAGAAAAAGATTCTGCTGCTCCGGGTCTGTTCTATTTTGTCCTTTCTGTCCGTTTTGTCCCATGGACATAAAAGGAAAATGCCTAAGGCTCAGAGTAGCATCGCAGCCTTAGGCGGTTTCATACAGATAAAAAATAATAATTTATCGTTTATATTCTTATAACGATTGCAATTCTCCCAAGCCGTGCTTTGGGAACACCCAGCTGCGGTAAATAGGACATCACGGCCTGTTCAACGGCAGAAATGTTCTGAAAATCCTCCGTTTTCAGACAGAAAACGCCTACAGAACAGCAGAAAATAAAAAATTACCGTTGCTGATATTGTATCAACAACGGTAACTGATTTGGTTGCGGAGGCAGGATTTGAACCTACGACCTCCGGGTTATGAGCCCGACGAGCTACCGGACTGCTCTACTCCGCGATATGTGCTCCTTAGAGCCCTCTTATCATATCACGGCGCCGGGCTTTTGTCAACCCCTAATTCTTCGCCAAAATTCGACCGGATTTTCTGGAGACGGCCGGTGCGGGTCTACGGAAGCCCTCCGTCCCGGACGGCCCGTTTAGAGCGCAGGCCGAACCGGTGCGGGAGCGGGAGGCGCGAGAGCCGCCCGGTATGGGCCGGCGGGCGGCGAGTCGGGGGACGGTAGAAAAATCCCCGCAGCTTTCGCTGCGGGGGCAGGATGGAAGTATGTGTACCTTATTCCGTCGGCAGGACGTACTGGCCTGCATAGGTGCGGAAGCGGGACTGGAAGGCGGGGCTGTCCGCCTGAGCGCTGCGCAGCGTTTCGTGGAGGTTCAGATTGTGCTGCTTGGTGTCGATGATGCAGCCTGCAATATTGGAGCAATGGTCGGAGGTCCGCTCCAGATTTGTCAGCAGATCGGACCACACAAAGCCCGTGGCGATGCTGCAGGTCCCCTGCTGCATCCGCAGGATGTGCCGGGTGCGCATCTGCTCCTTGAGCCCGTCGATGACCTGCTCCAGGGGCTCCACCTGGGCGGCCAGGTCGGCGTCGTTCTGGGAGAAAGCCTCCAAGGACAGGGCCAGGATCTCCCGGATCGCGCTGGCGAGGACCTTCAGCTCCTCCAGGGCGGCTGGGCTGAAGCGCAGGGACTTGCTCCGGGCCTCCTCGGCGGACTCCAGCACGTTCACTGCATGGTCGGAAATGCGCTCATAGTCGCCGATGGCCTTCAGCAGCTCCGTGGCCTCCTCGCTCTCGTCGTCGCCCATCTGCCGGGCGCTGAGCTTGACCAGATAGGTGCCCAGAATGTCCTCATAATGGTCGCAGTGCTCTTCGCCGTCCCGGACGCTCTGGGCCAGCTCCGGGGTGTAATGGGTGACGCAGGTCAGAGCGTCGTTCATGGCGTTTACGGCGCACCGGGCCATTTCCTCCGCTACGGTCCGGCTCCGCTGGAGGGCCAGGGAGGGAGTGCCCAGCAGGCGCTCGTCCAGCTCCACCGTGGTCTGGACCTGCTTGCCGTCCGGGACGATCAGGCAGGCCAGCTTCTCCAGCAGCCCGCCCGCAGGCAGGAGCATGGCGGTGCACAGGAGGTTGAACAGGGAGTGGGCCACGGCGATGCCGTACATGGTGGCGCTCTGGTCGAACAGCGCCGGGGCGAAGGCCACCTTTACGATGCAGAACACCGTCAGCAGCACCACCACGCCGATGACGTTGAACATCAGGTGGACCACCGCCGCCCGCCGGGCGTTCTTATTGGTGCCGATGGAGGAGAGCATGGCCGTAACGCAGGTGCCGATATTCTGGCCCATAATAATGGGGATCGCGGCGGCGTAGCTCACCTGGCCGGTGACGGCCAGAGCCTGCAAAATGCCCACGGAGGCGGAGCTGGACTGGATGATACCCGTGAGCACCGCCCCGGCCAGCACACCCAGGATGGGGTTCTTGAAGGCCAAAAACAGGTTGGTAAAGGCGGGCACATCCTTCAGCCCGGCCACCGCGCCGCTCATGGTGTCCATGCCGAACATCAGGGTCGCAAAGCCCAGAAAGATCAGGCCGGTGTCCTTCTTTTTGTCGTTTTTGCTGAAAAGATAGTCAACAATGCCGATCAGAGCCAGAATGGGGGTGAAGGAGGTGGGCTTCAGAAGCTTGATCCAGAAGCTGCCGCTGTCGATGCCGCCCAGGCTCAGCAGCCAGGCGGTGACCGTTGTGCCCACGTTTGCGCCCATGATTACGTTGATGGCCTGGCGCAGGGTCATAAGGCCGGAGTTCACAAAGCCCACCACCATGACCGTGGTAGCCGAGGAGCTCTGAATGATTGCCGTGATGCCAAGGCCGGTGAGGAAGCCGGCCATGACCTTGCCGGTCATTTTTCCCAGAAGGTCCCGGAGCTTGCTCCCGGCCCGGCGCTCCAGCGCCTGGCCCATCAGGGTCATGCCGAATAAAAACAGACATAAGCCGCCGATCATCGTCAGCACATGAAACAGATCCATACCCAATTCCGTCTCTTTCTTTTCAAATTTGATACTCTACTCTTACAATTCAGAGCATAAGGGAGGAATGTCAAATCCAAAACCGGAAAATTGTAAAATGTATGTAAAATTCCCCGCGCTTAAGGCACAAAAAATCTCCGGCGCGCAACGCGCCGGAGATCCAGATTGTCAAAAGCCTGCCTCAGCCCTCCAGGGCGCTGATCTTGGCGATGCGGTTTTTATGCCGGGCGCCCTCGCTGAAGGGGGTATCCAGCCAGGTATCCACGATCTCCAGGGCCAGCTTCTCCCCCACGACCCCGGCGCCCAGGGCCAGGACGTTGGTGTCGTTGTGCTCCCGGGTCAGCCGGGCGCTCATCAGGTCGGAAACCAGGGCGCAGCGGATCCCCTTGACCTTGTTGGCCACGATGGACACGCCGATGCCGGTGGTGCACATAACGATGCCCCGGTCGCACTCCCCGGCGGCGACCGCCTTGGCGGCGGGGCCCGCAAAGTCGGGATAGTCGCAGCTGTCCAGGCTGTTGGTGCCGAAATCCACGGTCTCAAAGCCCCGGGCGGCAAGATGGGCCTTCACGGTCTCCTTCAGGGCCAGAGCCCCGTGATCGCAGGCGACTGCAATTTTCATAGTAATCTGTCCTTTCTGTGTCTCATCTATTCTATTATTATATAATGTACCCGCCGTTGACGGGCAGGACCTGTCCGGTGATAAAATCGGCCTCCGCCAGAAACACCATGGCCCGGGCGATGTCCTCCGGGGTGCCGTGGCGCTCCAGGGGGGTCTCCTGCCGGAGGGCCTCCAGCACCTCGGGCTCCACATTCTTCACCATGTCCGTAAGGATGACCCCGGGGGCGATGGCGTTGACCCGGATGCCGGAGGGGCCCAACTCCTTGGCCAGGGCCTTGGTCATGGCGATAACGGCGCCCTTGGTGGCGGAGTACCCCGCCTCCCAGGAGGCTCCCACCTGCCCCCACATGGAGCTGACGTTGAGAATGCACCCGGCCTGCTTCTGCAAAAACAGAGGAATGGCCTGGCGGATGCACAGATACTGCCCCTTGACGTTGACGGCGAACAGCCGGTCCCAGGCCGCGGGAGTGATCTCCTGGAGCAGGCCGTATTGGCTCACCCCGGCGTTGTTGACCAGCACGTCCAGCTCCGGCAGGGAGCGGAAGGCCGCCTCTACCCCCTCCGGGTCGGCCACATCGCAGCAAATCGCCCGGGCGCCGGTGGCCTGGGCCACGGCCTGGGCGGCGGCGTGATTCTTTTCATATAGAAAGGTCACCCGGTCCCCCCGGGCGGCAAAGGCCCGGACGGTGGCAGCCCCGATGCCCCGGGAACCCCCGGTAATGAGTACGGATGCCATGGCGTCTCCTTCTGCGGCCCCGGCGGGGCCGTGTGAAAAAAGCAGGGGAGCCCCCTCGGCTGCTGCCGAAAAGGCCCGTGCCCTGCTTTTCGGTTACTTATCTTCTCCGGCTCTTGGTGCGGTGGTCGCTGTACTGCCGCAGAGAGGAGATCTTGCTGTCCGATTCGGACATAAACTGCTTCAGCTTCTCCTCAAAGCTCTGGTCTCCGGATTTCCCCACGGTAGCCTGTGTAGGCTGCTGGGGCCGGGCGGGCCGGGCCTCCTGGGCCGGGCGGCCCTGACCGGCGGGCCGGTTTCCGCCGGGGCGCGCCCCCGAGGGCCGGTTCCCCGCAGGACGGGCGGGCTTGGGCTCCAGCCGCTTGATGGAAAGATTGATCTTCCCGGCGGGGTCCACTCCGATGATCACGACCTTCACATCCTGCCCCTCCGTGAGGTGCTGGCGAATATCGCTGACGTAAGTGTTGGCGATTTCAGAAATATGCACCATGCCGGTCTTGCCCTCCGGCAGGGCGATAAACGCGCCAAAGTTGGTGATGGTCTTGACTTTGCCTTCCAGAATTGTTCCTACGGTGAACTCCATATGTTCCTAAATATCCTCCCTGCCGGCGCGAGCCGGATCAAATGTTCAGTTTCCCTTGTCGGTAAAGACGATCTCGCCGCCCTCTACCAGCCCCAGCTCCCGCCGGGCGATGCTTTTTACGCTGTCGTCCGAGCCCAGGTCCTGGATCTCGGATTTCCTCTGCTGATTTTCCTGCTCCAGCGCAGCGACCTGCTGCTGCAAGTCCCGGGCCTCGGCCTGCTTCTCCCTGAGCTGTGCCCGCTGGGACACCAGGGTAGCAGTGGCGCATACCGCCACCAGCAGGACCACCGCTTTGGTCAGCAGGCTGGAGCGGCGGATTTGAACGGGTAGCTTCATCGGATCTGCCTCCGGGTTTTTCCGGCCGCCGCAATCTGCGGCCGAAGATGGTTGTAAATATTGTAACCCATTTTTTCCCGGAAGAAAAGAGGAAATTTCGAATTTTAGCAAAAAATTTTCCGGCCCACCGGATGGGGCGGGCACAGAGCCGGGCAAAGGCCCCAATCAGCCCCCAGAATCCCCGGAATACCGGCCCCAGGAGCCGCCCCGGCCCCAGGAAATACCCCGCCATCCCCGCCCCGGCGCCGGGGAGAAGATACAGCCGCAGGTCGCCGCCGCACAGATACAGCCCCATGGCGGTGACAGATCCCCAGGCGGTGAGCCAGAAGAGGGCGTCCGCCAGGGGGGTGAGCCGCGGGACCAGGCGGCGCAGGGCCCGGAGGAAGTCGTACACGGCTCCCAGGCCCAGGCCCAGAGCCGCCGCCAGGGCAAACCAGGCCAGCTGCCTGGAGACTGGCGGGGCCATCAGCCAAACAGCCGGGAGAAAAAGCCCCCGCCTTCCTTCCGTGGCTCCTCATAGGCCAGCAGCTCCACCGTCCCGTCTACGGCGACCTGTCCTCCCTCCAGAGACAGGGTCCGGAGCTGGAGCCCCCGGCCCCGTACCACCAGACCGCCCCGGACGGTTTTCAGCACCACCGAGGTCTCGTCAAAGCTGACCACCTCGGAGACCCCGGAGACCGTCAGCCGGGTGCGCTCCTCCAGCGTCAGCTTGTGGGGGAGATGTAATCCCTTATCGTCCATGTCCGCGCCCCTTTCCCTTTCGTCTGTGACAGCCTATGCCCGGCGGGGCGGGAATAGCACCGGAGAAGGCCGGTACCTTCTGCCGAAATTTCCGCAGAAGGGCGCCGGCCCGGCAAATGCCGTTGACTTCCTATGGGGACGGTGGTATAATGGCAGTGTCAAAATTTGCAACTTACCAACTAAAAGTGGAGGAACAAAATCATGAAGAAACTCATTGCCATCGCCCTGGCGCTGGTGCTGGTGCTCTCCCTGGCGGGCTGCGACGCTTCCGACTATAAGAAGGCCGTCTCCAGCATGGACGCCGGAGACTATGCCGCCGCCTCCGCTGCCTTTAAGGCCCTGGGGGACTACAAGGACAGCGCCGACCTGGCCAAGAAGTGCGACTACAGCCTGGCCAAGGCGGACTATGACGCCGGGAACTACGAGGATGCCGCCAAGGCCTTCGAGGCCCTGGGGGATTACGAGGATTGCGCCGACCTGCTGGTCAAGGCCAACGACGCCATCACCACCAAGGCCCTGGTGGGCAGCTGGGAGACCGACGCCAAGGATTACTCCGACCTCATCCTGAGCTCCATCCTGACCGCTGGCGGGGACGATCTGGCCGACGCCCTGTCTTACTGCAACTTTGGCTCCTTCGATCTGAAGCTGGACATGACGATCAAGGAGGACGGGACCTATTCCGCCAGTGTGAACCAGGACAGCTACGACGCCGCCGTGAGCGGCTATCTGGATGCCCTCAAGACCGGCCTGAAGGACTATTATGTGGCCACCATCGAGGCGAACCTGTCCAGCCAGGGCTATACCCTGGAGGACGCCTACGCCGAGCTGGGCGTGAGCGATGTGGACGGGCTGATCGAGGCTAGCCTGGGCATGACCTACGACGACCTGTTTGACGCGCTGGGCTATCAGGAATTCCTGACCGCGCTGTCCGAGAACCTGAGCTATGACGGCAAGTACACCGTGGAGAACGGCGCGCTGACCTTCACCTCGAACGGCGAGGACGAGCTGGGTACTTATGACGCCGCTGCGGACACCGTTACCCTGACCGGCACGGCGGACGGCGACGCCGACACCGACCTGTATCCCCAGGTGTTCCATCGCGCCTGAGGCGCAGCGGGGGCGCGGAACCCCTTCTGACTGACAAAGAGCCCCTGCTTTCACCCGATGAAGGCAGGGGCTTTGCGCAATACGCAAAGGGATGGGACAAATGCGGACCACAGAACAAGACAAGGAAGGAGCGTGCAGCGGCTTGGCTGTGATGGATAAAGAACAAGGAACGATGCCGCTTTGGTACCGTCCTTATCGAAGTTATCGCGTTGAGGCAATTATTTGCGCAGAGCTTGAGTGGATGGTATTGCTTGTGCTGGGGGTTGGGGCGGAATCTAGCCTGGCCTACTGGGCTTGCCTGCTTATGAATATTCTCATTTTACATTTTTTCCTGTTCCTTTTTCTTACCGCACTTCCAATGGTTGCGATTCTGGACGATTCCGGGATCCGAATCACGGGGCTGAAGAAAGACCAGGACGTGTATTATCCCTGGGAGGCGCTGCCCTATGTCTACTGGACGGCTAATTACAAAGCGTGGGAGCGCTTTGTGCTGGCGGAACGGCCCCTTACGGATCGGGAGGTCCGCCGGGCGGCAAACAA
>CAKTIN010000079.1 GCA_934565775.1 uncultured Oscillospiraceae bacterium | reverse complement strand
TGTTCGTTACTGTCCAAATTGCAGCAAAGCCCCAGCTTTCGCGCACTGAAAGCCGGGGTTCTTTGACAGTCTGAAGCAGCCGCGGCAAAGTATTGCCGCGGCTGCTTGCTCTATAAGGGGGCTGCGCCTACTGGGAAAAGCCCGCTTCCTAAATGCCGGGTTCGTCCGGATCATTTATTACCATCTGCTTGACCGTCAAATCCGGACCGTAACAACGAACATACAGGTGGGAGCCGTCCTCAAGAGTGTATTTCAGCAGTGCGCCATATCCGGTGGCATACGCGGCGTCTGCCGCGCCCAGCCGGTCGAAGAGTTCAGCTGAAGTCGTTATTCCCAGAATGACCCAGTAAAAATCCGAGGTCCGATGAAGCCGGTGCGCCGCTTCCGTACCGGGCGGGTCACTGGGCGGAGCTTCCCCACGTGCCGCCCCGCAGGCAGAGCAGGAAATCATGAGGACCATGCAGACCGCGAGACACCGGATTGCTTTTCTGATGTTAGAGTTCATGGATTTGCCTCCTGTCCTTTTTAATTGCATAATCGTAAAACTGTTCCTCAAATCACAGCGCAAATCCGGCTGTAAATGGGGGTATATTCTCCTGCTTGCATTGCAAATGTCAATTTCAGCTGTTTCCTTTATCCATGGGAAGAAGATACGGAATTTCACTCTGAATTAGCGGATCCTCGCTGGCAGCCAGGCTCTCATTGTCCAGGAACTTTATGGAGGCGACAATCGGGTCTGCAAGGATTTCCCCTTCCCGGATCCGCGCGTAGTCTATGAGAAATACACCCTCCCGGACAAGGTGCACCGTACTGCTGACCGCCGAGACCGGCAGAAGGATTGAATTCTGATCCAGGTGCAGCACCTCGCTCATAGGCATCTGCTCCGCGACTTGGCTCTGGAATTGGCTCTTCGTTTGAAAGCCGCTGGTGATCAAGACTCGCACCAGTAGGTTTTCGCTATTAAAAAAAGCATAGGCATTTTCACCGTCCTCCAACAGGAGCACAACATAATAGCCTTGATCCGTTTTCCGCGCGCACTGAACCGCAAACTCCTGCTTGAATTTGGAGAAGGTCTTATGCCCCATTTCTGCATCGCGCTTCAGTGTTTCCACCTGCTCCAAGGAGTATTTCTCTGTAAGCAGGTCATTTTTACTGGTTGTTTGATCAAAGCGGGGGCTGCTACAGCCCGCTAAGGCTCCTATGAGCATTGCGGCGAGGAAAAAGCTGGATAAAATTCTTTTTAGCATCCTAATTCCCTCCTACTGAGAGGCAGAGCATTATGCGGCCTGGGCAAAGGCCTCTTTCAGGCCGGTATTGAGGTTTTCGGACGCGACGGTATAGCTGCGCCCTGCAAAGCCGCTGCCCTCCAGGCCGGTGAAGGTCGCGTGATTCATGAGGAAGGAGCGCTCGGTCCCGTCGCTTCGCACAAAGGTGATGCAGCCGGGGCCGTAAAGGAGCTCGCCCGCTTCATTGGCGGCGCGCAGGGGCTGGGCGCTCTCCGTCAGGGTCAGGCCCTTCAGATAGGCCAGGACCGGGGCCAGATCGCCGCCGCAAAGCTGGCCGATGCCGGTGGCCCGGATCTCTACGACCCCGGCAAAGAACGCATCGGTGAACACGTCGTTTTTTGCCGGAGGGCTTGCCTGCCGGACGGGGGCGAAGAGGAGGAGCGAAAGAGCCAAAAGGAGAAGGGTCGACAGCGCTTTTTTCATGGGAGACTCCTTTCCCTTTATGGAAAATTACACCTATAGTGTATCGGATCCGTGAAAAAACGCAAGGGGAAAGGGAAAATTTTCAGAATTCTTAAGGTTCCCGCTGCCGGAAAATAGAAATTCCCCCGGCGATTGACCAGATCGCCGGGGGAGCTTCATAGAAGAAAAGAGAGGTAGAAAATGAAAAAGAAAATCTTTTATTTGCCTCTATTCTATCATGCAATTATTAAAAAGTAAGGCCTCAGATATTAAGGAAGTATGAAGTTATCCCCGCTGGGCCTCCCGGGCCTTTTGCAGGCGCACATCCTCCCCCACAAAGGGCACCCGGAGGTAATTGCCCAGGAGCCGGGAGGTGATCTGGGGGGAGTATCGCTTGCCCAGGTCTCCGGTGGTGAGGTTGGTGGAGATCACCGTGGGCAAATGGTCCAGCAGCCGGTCGTTTACAATGGCGTACAGGGCGGAGATGGTGAACTGGGTGACCATTTCCGTCCCCAGATCGTCCAGAATCAGCAGGTCGCACCGGGTATAGATCTCGCCCTGGCGGCGGGCCTCCTGGTCGTCCTCAAAGCGGCCGGCCTCCAGATTGCGGAATAGCCGCCCGGCGGTCTCATAGACCACGCTGTGCCCGCTGTCCGACACGGTCCGGGCGATGCAGGCGGACAGGAAGGTCTTGCCCAGCCCGGTGCTGCCGGACAGGAGCAGGTTGCCCGACCGGAGGGAAAAGTTCCGGGCGTACCGCTGACAGGTGCTGAGAGTCGCGGCCATGATCTGCCGGGGGCTGGCGCCCAGGGCGGGGTCCAGCCGGTCGGAATAGTACCGCAGGGAGAAGCCCTCAAAGCTGTCCCGCCCGCCGGCGGACAGGACGGTGAGCTCCCGGCGCTGCTCCTGGCGGCACAGCTCCTGAAGGCATTCGCACATTTGCGCGCCGATGTAGCCCTGGCCGCCGCATTTGGGACAGACGGGCTCCTCGTCCAGGTAGCCCTCCTCGAAATTTGCGTCCAGGAGCCACTGGCGCTCCTGCTGAAGGACCTCGCAGGTCTCCCGCGCCTTGGCCATAACGGCCTGGGGGTCCTGCTCCCGGTCCAGGACGGACAGCGCGGCCCGGGACATGGTGAGCTTCAGCTCCCGGTCAATCTGCCGCAGACGGGGCACCTGGGCATAGGCGGCCCGGAGGTGCTCGGCATATTCCTGCTCCCGCTCCTGCCGGGCCTGCGCCAGCCGGGCCCGGGCCCGGGATACGATCTCGCTGCTGTATGCCATGGCTTATCCCTCCTTCTGCTGCTCCCGGAGCATCCGGGCGATGGCCTCCCGCTCCTCGCTGTCCAGCGACCGGGGAGCGTCCGAGGGGGCGCCGGGCTTCCGGTCCTTCTCCAGGATCTCCTTGCCGGTGTGCAGCTTCTGCTGGTGCCAGCTCTTGAGAATTTTATTCATGTACGGCCATTTGAGCCCGCCGGTATTCAGGCAGGTCTTATTATAGGCCAGGGTGAGGGCCTCCTCGTCGAAGCCCATGTCCAGCCAGGACAGGGCAAGCTGCTCCTCCGCCGGGGTCAGGGCCCGGCCGGTGATTTGCAGCAGCCGCATGAGCCGCCCCAGCTGGCTGTCCTGCCGGTTTTTCTCCCGGATGAAGGCGGCGGCGGCCTCCATGGTGTCGATGCCATGCTCCGCCCAGGCGTAGGCCTCCTTCTCGATCATGCGGATGGAGGGATTCCGGGTGCTGCCCCGGCGGCGGCAGCGCTCCTTGCAGTAGTTCACAAGGAGCTGAATGACCTCTGCGGGCAGACCCAGATAATGCTGGAAGGAGAGGAAGATCTTCAGCTCCTCCGTGCTCAGCACCCGGCCCAGCACCCGCTGCACCTCCCCCTGAAGCAGGCTGAAGTCCCGCTCCCGCTCCAGCGCCCGGGTAACATCCGCCTCCGTGTATTGGGGGCGCTGCTCCGCAGGGAGGATCCGCACGGGCTCCGGCCGGTACAGGCCGAGCTGCTTCAGCGTGGCCAGAGCGCAGCGGTAGGTGCTCTCGCTCATGCGCAGGCTGGCGCAGGCGGTCTCCGGAGAGCCGCCGGTTTGAAAATAAAGATAAAGCAGGGCCCCCTCCTGGCTACAGGAGGCCAGAAGCTTGCGGCAATCCTCCAGAGGGAGGGTCAATTCCGTTGGGTTTGTGGACATGGTACTCGGTCTGCCTCGTTTCAAAATTCTGCCCGGGGCCGCTTTTTTCGGCAAAACCCCGGCTTCTCTGCCATTATAACACAGCCGCGCCCCCGGGGCAAGGGGGCGGAGCAAAAACCTGCGGGGCAAATCGGGCCGTTCACAAATTACTGCGGTTCAATTCACAAAATGTTCACCTAAACCCGGCATTTTGCGCTATAATGTCTATATAGCGAAGAAATCCCAAAAAGGGAACGGAAGAAACGGAGGAAGCGACGATGGCAATTTCGGTGCTTGTAGTAGAGGACGATAAAAATATTGCGGAGCTGCTGCAGCTCTATCTGGAAAAAGAGGGATACACGGTTACCCTGGCGGCGGACGGCGGCGAGGGCGTCAGCAAATTCCGGTCTGTGAAGCCGGATCTGGTGCTGCTGGACCTGATGCTGCCGGTGATGGACGGCTGGGGCGTCTGCCGGACCATCCGGGCGGAGAGCCAGACCCCCATTATTATGCTCACCGCCAAGGGCGAGACCAGCGACAAGGTGGCCGGACTCAAGAACGGCGCGGACGACTATATTACCAAGCCCTTTGAGATGAAGGAGGTCCTGGCCCGGATCGAGGCCGTCCTCCGGCGGAGCGGCCGGACGGCGGAGAAAAAGTCTAACCGCCTGGTATTCGACAAGCTGATTATCGATATGGACGCCTTTGAGCTGACGGTGGACGGCAAGAAGGTGGATACGCCCCCCAAGGAGATGGAGCTGCTGTTCCATCTGGCCTCCTCGCCCAACCGGGTATACACCCGCAATCAGCTCCTGGACGAGGTGTGGGGCTTTGACTACTTCGGCGACTCCCGGACGGTGGACGTCCATGTGAAGCGCTTGAGAGAAAAGCTGGAGGGCGTATCCGACCAGTGGAGCCTCAAGACCGTCTGGGGCGTAGGGTATAAATTCGAGGTGGCGAACCCGTGAAAACGACCTTTGGCCGCCTGTTTTCCATGATGGCGGCTGTGATCATCTTTGGAATGCTGCTGCTGGGGACCTCCTTCCGGCTGCTGACCCGGAACTTTATGGCCAATGAAAAGGAGGCCTCCCTCCGCTCAACGGCGGAGGCGGTGGCGGACCTGGCGGAGGCCTACCAGATTGCCGGAGTGATCTCCGGGCAGGACGCGTGGAACCTGCGCACGGAGCTGTCCTTCTCCGCCCAGGTGACCCAGGCGGACGCATTTATCTGCAATGCCTCCGGGACGGTGATCCTGTGCTCCTGCGATGAGCTGACCTGCAAGCATATCGGCATGACCATCGACCAGCGCTACCTGAACCGGGTGCTGACGGAGGGCTATCATGCGGATACCGGCGTGATCTCCGGGCTGGACAGCCAGGAGCGCTATGTGGTCTCTACCCCCATTCGGGATGAGGACAGCAACCAGGCCCTGGGCCTGGTGATCGTAACCGCGCCCATGACCCAGACCACTACGGTGCTGTCCCAGATGATGGAGATCTACGTGTTTGTGGCCTGCGTGGTGCTGCTGCTGGCGATGATCGTCATTACCGTCTTTACCCGGGGCATGGTCAAGCCCCTGCGGGATATGGCCTCGGCGGCCCGGCAGTTCGGGCACGGGGATCTGACCGCCCGGGTGGACACCGGCGGAAACAATACCGTGGAGATGGATGAGCTGGCGACGGCCTTTAACAATATGGCCACCTCCCTGGAGAAGAGCGAGTACCAGCGGCAGGAGTTCGTGGCGAATGTGAGCCATGAGCTGAAAACCCCCATGACCACCATCGGCGGCTATGTGGACGGCATTCTGGACGGGACCATCCCGCCGGAGAAGGAGCGGCACTATATGCAGCTGGTCTCCGATGAGACCAAGCGCCTGAGCCGCCTGGTGCGCAGTATGCTGGAGATCTCCCGGCTTCAGGACGCGGGGGGCATCCCCGAGGAGAAAAAGTCTCGGTTTGACGTGTGCGAGGCCATTGGCCGGGTGCTGGTGACCTTTGAGCAGAAGATCAACGGGAAAAAGCTGGATGTGGACGTGCAGCTGCCGGAGCACGAGGTGTTCACCCGGGCGGAGCAGGACTCCATTACCCAGGTGATTTACAACCTCATTGACAACGCCGTGAAGTTCTGCAATCCCGGGGGCTGCCTGGGAGTGAAGCTTCAGGAGGGGGGCGGCAAGATCTACGTCTCCGTGTCCAATACCGGCGAGACCATTCCCCCGGAGGAGCTGCCCCTGGTATTCGACCGGTTCCACAAGATTGACAAGAGCCGCAGCCTGAACCGGGACGGCTGGGGCCTGGGGCTGTATATCGTCAAGACCATTGTCTGCACCCACGGGGAGGACATCTCCGTGAGCAGCCGGGACGGCAAGACGGAATTTACTTTTACCCTGCCTCTGGTCAACTGACCGGGTGGGGAATTCGGAGAAGAGAGGCAATCGCTTATGTTTCACCGCCAAGACCGGGAAAAGAAAAATCTGGAGCCCGGGGCTTCTGTGCCGGCTCGGGAGGACCGGGAGGAGCGCTGCGGCTTTTATGAAACGGGAAACACGACCCCGCCCAAGGAGTATCTGGGGCTGCTGATCGTCATTATGGTGGCCTGCATTTTCTTCGGCGGTCTGGGGGGCGCGGCGGCTATGCTGCGGCTGCACCCGGCGGCAAAGGCCCAGGAGCCCACCCAGGATGACGGTATTCTGCGGCTGACCAGCTCGGAGCCCACGGAGCCCGCGGTAGAGCAAACCGCCCCGGCACCCACGGAGGCGGCGGGAGATGTGGAGCTGCATATTTCCCAGACTCCGGCAAGCGTGGAGAATCTGCCCCAGGAGGGCGGCCTATCCCTCCAGGAGATTTACACAAAGGTGAGCCCCAGCGTGGTGTCCATTACGGCGCAGACCGCCTCCGGCACCTCCTGCGCCACCGGGATCATCCTGTCCGAGGACGGGTATCTGGTGACCAATGAGCACGTGATTGCCGGGGTAACATCGGTGGAGGCCACGCTGAACAGCGGAGCGGTGTATCCCGCGGCCGTTGTGGGGCAGGATGAGGTCAGCGACCTGGCGGTGCTGCACATCCAGGCGGAGGGCCTGACGCCTGCGGAGCTGGGGGATTCTACCAAGCTCCGGGTGGGGGACGCCGTGTGCGCCATTGGCGACCCCCTGGGGCAGAAGCTCCGGGGCACCATGACCGACGGGATCGTCTCGGCCATCAACCGGGACCTGAGCGTCGGAGGGCGGCAGATGACCTTGATCCAGACCAACGCGGCGCTGAATGCCGGGAACTCCGGCGGGCCGCTGATCAACTGCTACGGCCAGGTGGTGGGAATCAACACCATGAAGATCGGCAGCGCCTACTCCGCCGCCGGTGTGGAGGGACTGGGCTTTGCCATCCCCATGGACGCGGCCAAGGAAATTCTGGAGGACATGATCCGCATGGGCTATGTGCCCGGCCGCCCGGCCCTGGGGCTGGAGGTAGAGGAGCTGCCTGCGCTGACCATGGCCTATCACAGGCTGCCCTCCGGGCTGTATATCCGCAGCGTGACTGCCGGGACCCAGTGCGCGGAGGCCGGGGTGGCCCCCGGAGACCTGCTGCTGAGCCTCGGGGGAACGAAGGTCAGCACCATGGCGGAGCTGTCTGCCGCCCTGGGGGCTTACTCTGCCGGGGACCAGGTGGAGCTGGTGCTGTACCGCAGAGGGCAGCAATATGCCCTGACTATCACCCTGCTGGACGCGGGGACCCTAGAATCCTGAGAGCGCCCCGGACCCGGGAAGGGTCCGGGGATTTTTCTGCCCCGGGGCGCATAAACTGCCTCTGAGGAGGTGACGCCCATGGGAACTCGGGTGACGGAGCTGCGGTGCAAGGAGGTCATCAACATCTGCGACGGCCAGCGGCTGGGGTATATTTCAGACGTGCTCCTGGAGCTGCCGGAGGGAAGGGCGGTGGCGCTGGTGGTGCCGTGCCCCTGCCGCTTTTTCGGCCTATTCGGAAAAAGGGAGGATTTTGTCATTCCCTGGGGGGCGGTGCGGCGCATGGGGTCGGACATTGTTTTGGTGGAGCTGGAGCCGGAGAAGTGCAGAACGCCCAGACCGCGGGGAAAGGGCTGGTTCTAGGGTGGAGACCGGAGAAAGCCCATAAAAAAGTTCGGAAAAATTAAAAAAAGTGCTTGCAAAATCCGAAAGGTTCTGATAAAATAATTGGGCGTGGCTTTGCCGCGACATTTAGAAACCACACACCCGGAGATTGCCGCGCCCTGTGCCTGCTGTGCAGCAGGTGGTCCGGCAAGTGGATCGGGGTGGAGGCGAAACAAAAAGGAGTAAAAACTATGTCTGTCGTATCCATGAAGCAGCTGCTTGAGGCCGGCGTGCATTTCGGTCATCAGACCCGCCGCTGGAACCCCAAAATGGCCCCCTACATTTACACCGAGCGCAACGGCATCTATATCATCGATCTGCAGAAGACCGTGAAGAAGCTGGAAGAGGCGTATTCCTTCGTGCGTGATCTGGCCGCCAACGGCGAGAGCGTTCTGTTTGTGGGCACCAAGAAGCAGGCCCAGGACGCCATCAAGGAAGAGGCGGAGCGCGCCGGTCAGTATTATGTCAATGCCCGCTGGCTGGGCGGTATGCTGACCAACTTCCGCACCATGCGTACCCGTATCGACCGTCTGGCGCAGCTGCGCAA
>CAKTIN010000078.1 GCA_934565775.1 uncultured Oscillospiraceae bacterium | reverse complement strand
GGTATCGGCATACCAGTACCGCCGCAGGAAGAGCAGGCGGTTCGTTTTCTCCTGCTGCCGCAGGAAATCTCCCAGAAGCTGGCTCAGCTCCACACCGGCATAGCCGTCGGCCTCCGCCGGAACGCACTCCCCCAGCTCCCCCAGGAGCCGGGTCATATGGGCGTCCCGCTTTTCCGCCCGGTTATAATCCCACCGGTCCAACGCCAGATTCCGCACAATCTTTCCGCAGTAGGCCCGGAGGCTCCCGGGCCGCTGGGGCGGGATGGTGTTCCAGGTCCGCAGCCAGGTGTCGCTGACGCATTCCTCCGCATCCTCCCGGCAGCGCAGAATCCCATAGGCAACGGTCCGGCAGAAGCCGCCGTATTTCCCCTCGCTCTCGGCAATGGCACGCTGGTCCCGCGCCCAGTACAGTTCCAGGATCTCTCTGTCCTCCAAAGCCGCCCTCGCCTCCTTCTCCCTAATCAGACGGAAAAGGCCCAGGTCAGGTCGCGCCCTCTTCCTCTAAAAGCTTCTCCACCCGGGCAACGGCCTGCCGGGCATTCGCCCCGGTCAGGCCCCCATACTGCACCACCAGGGTGTGCGCGGTGCTCTGGGGAGCGGGTCCGGCATAATAAGACCCCAGGGTCCGCAGGGGTACCCCCGCCCGGGCGCACAGGTCCACCAGCTCCCCGTCCGTCCTTTCGGTGTGCACCCGCAGGAGGAAGTGCAGCCCGGCGTCCTCCTCCTGGACCTCCACCTGCCCGGCGAAGTTGGCCCCGGCCAGGGCGGAGAGCAGCTCGTCCCGGCGCAGGCGGTACAGCCGCCGCATCCGGTTGATATGCTTTTCGAAATACCCCCGCTCCAGGAACCGGGCCAGGGTATACTGCTCGAAGCTGGGCACCGTGCAGGCATAAAATCCCAGCCGCTCCCGGAACCGGGGCACCAGGCCCTCCGGCAGGACCATGTAGCCGATGCGGATGGCCGGGGCAATGGTCCGGGAGAAGGTGTTGATGTAAACCACCCGGCCTACGGCGTCAATGGAGCGCAGGGTGGGGATGGGCCGCCCGGTGAAGCGGAACTCGCTGTCGTAGTCGTCCTCAATGAGATACCGGTCCGGGGCCTCGGCCGCCCACTGAAGCAGGGCCTGCCGCCGCCGCATGGGCATCACCGTCCCTGTGGGGAAGTGGTGCGCTGGGGTGATGTGGACCACCTGGGCATCCCCCAGGTCCTTGGGGTCGATCCCCTGCCGGTCAATGGGCACCGCCCGGCAGGCCACGCCGCAGCTCTCGTAAATGCGGCGGATCTTGCTGTAGCCCGGGTCCTCCAAGGCAAAGCGCTTGTCCTGCCCCAGGAGCTGGACCAGGAGATTGTAGAGAAAATCCGTCCCGGCCCCCACCACAATCTGCTCCGGGGAGACCTCCATGGACCGGAAATCGTACAGCGCCCGGGCAATGGCCCGGCGCAGGGGCAGAGCCCCCTGGGGATCCGTGGGGCGCAGAAGCCCCGGCCCGTAATCCGCCATGACTCCCCGCAGCAGCCGGGCCCACACGGAGAAGGGGAAGTCCGCCTCCGTAGGCCCCGCCGGGGCGGGCTCCTCCGCCGCAGGGGCGGGAGCAGCGGGCGCAGGGGCCGGCAGGCGAGGGGCCACCGGCTCCACGAAATACCCCACCTTCTCCCGGGAGCGGAGAAAGCCCTCCGCCAGAAGCTGCCCGTAGGCCGCCTCCACCGTGACCTTCCCCACCTGCAAATGGGCCGCCAGGGCCCGCTTGGAGGGCATCTTCTCCCCGGCCTTCAGCCGCCCGGCAAGAATATCCTCCCGGATATGGCGGTACAGGCTCTCATAGAGCGGACCGGCGTCCTTATCCAGCGCATAGGTAAGCATCTCCGTCGCCTCCTTTGACAATTTCTTTTATTGTACCGCGAATCCGGGAGGAACGCAACCCCGCCCGGCGGATTGACATTCCTTCGGAAAAAGACTATAATATCGCTATAATGGATATTTATGTGGTAAAATACCACGATGAATCGTGAGGTCGCCATGACAAAGAAGCAAGTCTATGACAATTCCAGCATTTCCATGCTCAAGGGCGAGGAGCGGGTGCGCAAGCGCCCGGCCGTGATCTTCGGCTCCGACGATCTGGAGGGCTGCAAGCACGCGGTTTTTGAGATTCTCTCCAACGCCATCGACGAGGCCCGCTCCGGCTACGGAGACACCATCATCGTCACCCGGTATGAGGACCTGTCCGTGGATGTGGAGGATTTCGGCCGGGGCTGCCCCGTGGACTGGAACGAAAAGGAGCAGCGGTACAACTGGGAGCTGGTCTTTTGCGAAATGTACGCCGGAGGCAAATACGGCACCGACGGCGGCAACTATGAATACTCCCTGGGTCTCAACGGCCTGGGCTCCTGCGCCACCCAGTACGCCTCGGAATACTTTGACGCCGTAATCCGCCGGGACGGCTACAAGTACACCCTGCACTTTGAAAAGGGCCGCCCGGTGGGGAAGATGAAAAAGGAGCCCACGGACCGGAAGAAAACCGGCTCCTACTTTCACTGGAAGCCCGACCGGGAGGTCTTTACGGAGATTGACATCCCGGCGGAATATTATAAGGATGTAATCCGCCGCCAGGCCGTGGTGAACCAGGGCGTGACCTTCCGGTTCCGCAACCAGGTAAACGGCAAATTTGAGGTCACGGAATACCGCTATGACGGCGGCATCGTCCAGTATCTGGAGGAGCTGGCCGGAGACGACGCCTTTACCATGCCCGCCTACTTTGAGGCGGAGCGCCGGGGCCGGGACAGCGATACCCGCCCGGAAATGAAGCTGAAAATCACCGCCGCCTTCTGCTTTTCCAAGAAGGTCAGCCATATCGAGTATTATCACAACTCCTCCTGGCTGGAATACGGCGGCTCCCCGGATAAGGCCACCCGCTCCGGCTTTGTGGCCGCCTTCGACAAATACCTGCGGGATTCCGGGAAATATACCAAAAACGAATCCAAAATCATTTTCCAGGACATCCAGGACAGCCTGGTGCTGGTGACAAACTGCTTCTCCACCCTGGCCAGCTTCGAGAATCAGACCAAGAAGTCCGTAAACTCCAAGTTCATCCAGGAGGCTATGACCGTCTTCTTCAAGGACAAGCTCCAGGTCTGGTTTCTGGAAAACAAGGCGGAGGCGGACCGGGCGGCGGATCAAATTCTGGTCAATAAGCGCAGCCGGGAGTCCGCAGAGCAGGCCAAAATCAGCGTCAAAAAGAAGCTCTCCGGCAATGTGGACATTGCCAACCGGGTGCAAAAGTTTGTGGACTGCCGCAGCCGGGACACGCAGAAGCGGGAGCTGTATATTGTGGAGGGCGATTCCGCCCTGGGCTCCGTGAAGCTGGGCCGGGACGCGGAATTTCAGGGGATCATGCCGGTCCGGGGCAAGATCCTCAACTGCCTCAAGGCGGATTACGACAAAATCTTCAAAAGCGAGATCATTACGGATCTGATGAAGGTCCTGGGCTGCGGCGTGGAGCTGCAAAGCAAGAAGATCAAGGGGCTCTCCTCCTTCGACCTGGGCAGCCTCCGGTGGAGCAAGGTCATTATCTGCACCGATGCGGATGTGGACGGCTACCAGATCCGCACCCTGATCCTCACCATGCTCTACCGCCTGTGCCCCACTCTGATCAACGAGGGCTATGTCTATATCGCCGAATCCCCCCTGTTTGAGATCACCTGCAAGGACAAGACCTGGTTCGCCTATAACGAGCAGGAGAAGATCCGGATCCTCAAGGAGCTGGAGGGGAAGAAATACGCCATTGCCCGGTCCAAGGGCCTGGGCGAGAACGAGCCGGAGATGATGTGGATGACCACCATGAATCCCGAGACCCGTCGGCTCATTCAGGTCATGCCCGAGGACGCCGCCCGGACGGCCTACTATTTCGATGTGCTCCAGGGGGACAACCTCAGCGAGCGGAAGAACTTTATCGCAGAAAACGGCGCAAAATATCTGGAGCTGGCGGACCTGTCTTAAAGGGCCGAAGCCCGCGCAAGTAAGGAGCCTAGTATGGCAAGAAAAAAAGCGGAACCATCCGGAAAAAAGAAAATCGACACCTCAAAGGTCATGGGGCTGGCCGGCTCTACCATTGAGCAGCCCATCTCCGAGACCCTGGAGGTCAACTTCATGCCCTATGCCATGTCCGTCATCGTCTCCCGGGCCATCCCGGAGATTGACGGCTTCAAGCCCAGCCACCGGAAGCTGCTGTACACCATGTACAAAATGGGGCTGCTGAGCGGCGAGCGGACCAAATCCGCCAACATCGTGGGGCAGACCATGCGCCTGAATCCCCACGGAGACGCGGCCATTTACGAGACCATGGTGCGGCTGTCCCGGGGCAACGAGACCCTGCTGCACCCCTTTGTGGACTCCAAGGGCAACTTTGGCAAGGTCTACTCCCGGGATATGGCCTACGCCGCCTCCCGGTACACCGAGGCCAAGCTGGACGGCATCTGCGCCGAGCTTTTCCGGGACATCGACTATGATACGGTGGAAATGGTGGACAATTACGACGGCACCATGAAAGAGCCCTCCCTCCTGCCCACCACCTTCCCCAATGTGCTGGTGTCGGCCAATCAGGGCATCGCCGTCAGTATGGCAAGCAACATCTGCGGCTTTAATCTGGCCGAGGTCTGCCAGACCACCGTCCGGTTCATCGAGGACCCGGATTGCAATCTTCTGGAGACCCTCCCCGCCCCGGATTTCTCCACCGGCGGGCAGCTGCTGTATGACCCGGAGGCCATGGCTGAAATTTACAAGACCGGCCGGGGCAGCTTCAAGCTCCGGGCCAAATGGCGCTATCTCAAGGAAAGCAACCTCATTGAGGTCTATGAGATTCCCTATACCACCACCACCGAGGCCATTATGGACAAGGTGGCGGAGCTGATCAAGGCGGGAAAGATCAAAGAGATCGCCGATATGCGGGACGAGACGGACCTGTCCGGTCTGAAGCTCGCCATTGATCTGAAGCGGGGGGCGGACCCGGAAAAGCTCATGCAGAAGCTGTTCCGCACCACCACCCTCCAGGACTCCTTCGCCTGCAACTTCAACATCCTCATTGCGGGAATGCCCCGGGTCATGGGGGTGGGCGAGATTCTGAGCGAATGGGTCGCCTGGCGGACGGAGTGCGTCAAGTGCCGGGTATTCTACCAGAAGGCCCGGAAGGAGGAAAAGCTCCATCTGCTCAAGGGCCTCCAGCGGATCCTGCTGGACATTGACCAGGCCATTGCCATTATCCGGAACACCGAGCTGGAAAGCGAGGTCGTGCCCAATCTGATGATCGGCTTTGGCATTGACCAGATCCAGGCGGAGTATGTGGCGGAGATCAAGCTGCGGAACATCAACCGGGAGTATATCCTCAAGCGCACCGCTGAGGTCGCCGATCTGGAGGCAGAGATCGCCGATCTGGAGCGTATCCTGAGCAGCCGCACCCGGGTGCAGAAGCTCATCATCTCCGAGCTGGAGCAGGTCAGCAAGAAATACGGCCGCCCCCGGAAAACCGAGCTGGTGTATGAGCACGAGGCCGTTCTGGAGGAGGAGCCCGACGAAATTCCGGATTATCCCGTGACCCTGTTCATCTCCCGGGACGGCTACTTCAAGAAGATCACCGCCCAGTCCCTGCGGATGTCCGGCGAGCAGAAGCTGAAGGAGGGAGACGCCCTCCTGAAAACCTATGAGACCACCAACCGGGCGGAGCTCTTAATCTTTACGGACCAGTTCCAGGTCTATAAGGCCCGCTGCTCCGACTTTGACGACGGCAAGGCCTCCCTCCTGGGGGATTATCTCCCGGCGAAGCTGGGCTTTGACCCCGGTGAAGCGGTGATCGACGTGTGCCTGCCCGGGGATTACAGCGGCTTTTTGCTGTTCTTCTTTGAAAACGGCAAGGTCGCCCGGGTCTCCCTGTCCGCCTATGACACCAAATCCAACCGGAAGAAGCTCACCGGTGCTTATTCCGACAAAAGCCCCCTAAAAACCGTCCTGGCCCTTCAGGAGGAGAAGGAGATCGTGGCCTATTCCACAGACGGCCGGGCCCTGCTTCTCTCCACCGCCCTGCTGGCGCCGAAAACCACCCGGAACACCCAGGGGGTGGCCGTGCTGACCCTGCGGAAAAACGCCGCTCTGGCCCGAGGCGCCCTGCTGGAGGACACCCCCATTACCAACCGCGCCCGCTACCGGGCCAAGGCCATCCCCGCCGCCGGGGCCCTGCTCAAGGAGGAGGACTCGGAGGAAAAGCAAATTCGTCTGGAGATTTAAGAAAGAAGGAGTCCACTTGAAAAACTTCCCGCGCTGGGTCCTTTGGAGCCTGGAGATCATTGCCGGATGCGCCCTGTTCGCCCTGGGCTTTGATCTGTTCCTGGCCCCGCACGATATTAACGCCGGCGGCCTGTCCGGTCTGGCCATGATCATCGTTCACCTGACCAACTGGGGCTCCGTGGCCCTGGTCTCCCTGCTGATTAACATCCCCCTGTTTCTCATTGGCGGGCTGCGCATCGGGAAGAAGTTTTTCTTTGGCTCTCTCATCGGCACCGCCGCGCTGTCCGGCTTTCTGGAGCTGTTTCTTGCCCTGCCCGCCTTCCCCACGGAGCCCCTTCTGGGGGCGGTATTCGGGGGCGTGTTCTGTGGAGCGGGCGCGGGGCTGGTCTTTCTGGCCGGGGCCTCCACCGGCGGGTCGGATATTATCGTCCGTCTGCTGAAGAAGCGCTGGAAGCACATCCCCATCGGCAAAATCGTCCTGGGCTTTGACAGCACCGTCATGCTCCTGACGGGCATCGCCTTCCAGGACGTGTCCAACATCCTCTACTGCGCCATTACCCTGTACCTGTGCTCCAAGGTGGTGGACGCGGTGGTCTACAGCTTTGATTACTCCAAGGTGGCGCTCATCGTCTCCGGGCAGTACGAGGCCATTGCCAAGGCCATCGGCGATCAGCTGGGCCGGGGCGTGACCTATCTGTACGGCCAGGGCTCCTACAGCGGCAAGGATACCAAGGTCATCCTCACCGCCGTTAAGAAGCAGCAGCTGGCGGATCTGAAGGAGATCGTGGTGTCCATCGATCCGGACGCCTTCGTCATTCTCCAGGAGAGCCATCAGGTCCTGGGAGACGGCTTCGCCCGGTATACCTCCGATTCCCTGTAATGTTCCATCATCAAAAAGGAGGCTGCGTCATGGTGAAAAAGCCCGGAACTCTCCCCCTGCGGGGCTTGCTGGTCTGCGCGCTTCTGGCGCTGGCGCTGCTGTCCGGCTGCGCCGTCCGGTCGGAGGCCAGCTTCCTCAGCGTCAAGCCCCATGCCGAGCAGCTGGCCACGGAGGCCCCGGAGGAGCCCCAGGTGGAGCCCGTGGACAGCTATCTGACCCTGCGGACCACCCTGCTGTCCTTCGTGGGCACTCACACCGCCGAGGGCACTCTGGACGTGAGCCATTACGGAGAGACCCTCACCCAGGATATGGACCAGGCCGTGGATTACGTCTGCCGGACCGACCCCGTGGGGGCCTATGCCGTAAACAGCATTTATTATTCTCTTCATGAGCAGGACGGGCAGAAGCTCATGGAGGTATCCATTCTCTTCCGGCGCACCCTGGAGGAAATTCAGAGCATCCGCACCGTCCGGGGTATGATCAACGCCCAGAAGCTCATCGAGCAGGCCCTGGAGAGCTTCGATTCCCGGCTGGTACTGCAAATTTCCGGCTATGACGCTGTGGATTTCAAGTCGAATATCGCCCACTACTGTGCTCAGCACCCGGAGATCGTCATGGAGATTCCCTCGGTCTACTGCAACGTATTCCCCCAGTCCGGCAAGGTCCGGGTGGTGGAGCTGCGCTTTACCTATACCACCTCCCCGGCGGAGATGTCCGCCATGCGGGATCAGGTGCAGGTGATCTTTGACGCCGCCAAGGGCTATGTGAGCAAGAACGCCGGGGACGCCGTGGGCTTCCAGCAGCTCTACGCCTTCCTGACCGAGCGCCTGCGCTATACCGTGGAGTCCAGCGTCACCCCCGCCTATTCTCTGCTGTGCCAGGGAAAGGGAGACAGCCTGGCCTTTGCCAATGTCTTTGCCGCCCTGTGCAGCCGCTCCGGCCTGGACTGCCAGGTGGTGCGGGGCACCCGGAACGGCGCCGAGTGGTACTGGAATATCGTAAGGGTGGATGAGACGTACTACCATGTGGACCTCTGCGGCGACCTGGCGGAGGAGCAGCTGACCTACCGGGCGGACGGAGACATGACCGCCTACGCCTGGCCCAAGGACCAGTATCCCCCCTGCGGGCTGGCGCAGGAGCCGGTGCAGCCCGCCGAAACCGAGGCGCCCCAGCAGCCTACCGCGCCGGAGGAGCCCACCCAAGAAGCCGCCCCCTCCGCCCCTACGGAGCCCACCCAGGAGCCCGCTCCTACAGAGCCCGCAAATCCCTGAAAAAATACTTGACAAATCCTCCGGATGTGCTATAATAAGTTCTGCTGATGCGGGTGTAGCTCATCCGGTAGAGCGCCACCTTGCCAAGGTGGAGGTAGCGAGTTCGAGCCTCGTCACCCGCT
>CAKTIN010000077.1 GCA_934565775.1 uncultured Oscillospiraceae bacterium | reverse complement strand
GGTTACACCGGGTGGCCTTGTTAATGACCTCTACCATATGCACCGGCACACGGATGGTCCTGGCCTGGTCCGCGATGGCCCGGGTAATGGCCTGCCGGATCCACCAGGTGGCATATGTAGAGAATTTGTTTCCCTTTGTCCAGTCGAACTTGTCCACGGCGCGGATCAAGCCCGTATTGCCCTCCTGAATCAGATCCAGAATGTGCAGGCCGCGGCCGGAATATTTCTTTGCGATGGAGACCACCAGCCGCAGGTTGGCCTCCGTCAGTTTATTCTTGGCCTCCTGGTCGCCCTCGGTGACCCGCTTGGCCAGCTCGATCTCTTCCTCCGCCGACAGCAGCTTCACCTGGCCGATCTCCTTGAGGTACATCCGCACGGGGTCGTCCAGATTGTATTCCGCCACCAGCTCCACGGGGTCAATGAGCTCTTCCTCTTCGATCCCGTCCAGATCCACGTCGTCCAGATCGCCCAGAAGATCCAGGTCGTCGTCCATTTCCATATCCAGATCGTTGCTGACGATCTGAATGCCCATGGCGTCAAAGCGATCGTACAGCTCCTCGATCTTTTCCGGTGAAATATCCAGCTTTTCCAGCTCGGCGTTCAGCTCAGAAGCCCGGAGAACGCCATCCTTCCTGCCCTTCGCGATCAGAGATTGAATCGCGGCGTAGGATTCAGAGTTCGCGCCGGTGGGTTTCTTTCCGTTGCTCATAACAACAGCTCTCCTTTATCTGCCCCGGCTTGCGCCGGTTTCCTTGGTCTATGCGGCAGAAAACGCCGTACCTAGACTATATACTGCTTTTCCCTGTTCGACAAGGGCAAATCCAGCATTTTTTTACAGGATTTCTCCCGGAATAGTTTGCCCGGGACGGGGAAAATCATACTTGCTCCGGTTCTTCCGGCTTCTGCTGGAGCCAGGCCGGGACCTCGCCCTCCGGACGGGGGTGGCAGATGACCTCGCAGCGGTTGATCGGCGTGCCCAGCGCGTAGAATTTCTCCTCGTAGCCGGTCATGATGCCCACGGGGCCGCTGCCATGGAGGTTCCGGGTGACCCGGTCCGTCTCCAGCCCGCACAGGGCGAACTCCTCCAGAGAAAATTCAAACAGGGGGGCGTTGTCCGTTTTGAAGTGGATCCGCCCGCCGTCCTTGATGACCCGGCGGTACTTTTCCAGGAAGGTGCGGTAGGTCAGGCGGCGCTTGGCGTTCTTCTTCCGGGGCCAGGGATCGCAGAAATTGAGATACAGCAGATCGATCTCCCCGGGCGCAAAGCAGTCCTCAAGATTCGCCACATCCAGAGCCACGAAGTACACGTTCTTCAGGCCCATGTCCCGGGCCTTTTCCATACCGACCACCATGGCTTCCTTGACCAGCTCCACAGCGATGAGCAGCACGTCCGGCTCTGCGGCGGCGGTCTCCACGGTGAACTTGCCCTTGCCGCAGCCCAGCTCCACCCGGAGCTCCTTTGCCTCGGGCATCAGCGCCCGCCAGGCGCCCTTGTGGGTTTCCGGATCCCGAATCCACCAATCTGCGCAGGCCTCCAGCCGGGGGACCAGGTTGGGCTTTTTCCGCATTCGCATCGTTGTTACCTCCTATGGCGCAATTCAGTTTATTATACCAAAAGTCCGGCGGATTGTAAAGAAAAAGTTCTCCTTCGTCAGAAAAAGGAAAATGCGGCTGGATTCCGGAAAAGCCGAAGAAATAGAAGAAAAAATGCTTGACAACCGGGGAAAATACCCCTACAATAGTAGGGTCTGCGAATGCGGACAGATCCTTGCCGCCGGAGCCCGGCGGCCTAACGTCCAAAAGGAGGTGCAAAAACATGGCTAAGATTTCCGCAAAGTACAAGGTGATGTACATTATCGACCCCGCTGTGGGTGAGGAAGGCATCGCCGCTCTCGTTGAGAAATTCAAGGCAATGGTGGAAGCAGAGGGTACGATCCTGAGTGTTGACGAGCTGGGCAAGCGCCGTCTTGCTTACCCCATCAACGATCTGCCCGAGGGCTACTACGTCCGGATGATCTGCGAGTGCAAGCCCGAGCTCCCCGCTGAGCTGGACCGCGTGCTGAAGATCACCGAGGGCGTCATGCGCTCTCTGATCACCGTTGAGGAAGTGTAAGGAGGCCCGTTCATGCTGAACCATATCGTTCTCATGGGCCGTCTTACCCGTGACCCGGAGCTCCGCCGCACTGGCAGCGGAATTGCCGTGGCGACCTTCTCCCTGGCTGTGGATCGGGACTTCGGATCCCGGGACGGCGGCGAGAAGGAAACGGACTTTATCGACATTGTTGCCTGGCGCAGCACCGCGGAGTTCGTCTCCAAGTACTTCACCAAGGGCCGCATGGCGGTGGTGTCCGGCCGGCTCCAGATTCGACCCTGGACCGACAAGGAAGGAAACAAGCGCCGCTCTGCCGAGGTTGTGGCGGATAACGTCTACTTCGGCGACAGCAAGCGGGACGGCGAGTCCGGCGGCAGCAGCTATTCCGGCGGGAATTATGGCGGCGGCTACGGCCAGAGCCAGGCCCCGGCGGCTCCGGCTTCCGGCAGCTTTGGCGGCTATTCCGCGCCCAGCGCGGCTCCCGCATCCGATTTCGCGATGCTGGAGGACGACGACGCCCAGCTTCCTTTCTAACTTGAATGTAAACGAGATTTTTACGAAGGAGGATCACCATGCCGAATGATCGTATGCGGCCCCGCAAGCGCAAGAAGGTTTGTAACTTCTGCGTGGATAAGATGACCGCCATTGACTACGAAGATACCGCAAAGCTGCGCCGCTATATGTCTGAGCGCGGCAAGATTCTGCCCCGGCGTACCACCGGCACCTGCGCTGCCCATCAGCGCCAGCTGACCGTTGCCATTAAGCGCGCCCGTCAGATCGCCCTGCTGCCCTACGTGGCGGACTAAGCGGATTCCAAAAGAAACCAATACCCCGAGCCTTTCGGCCCGGGGTATTTTTTTCAGTAAAACCATACGGCGTGCGCACCCTCAGCCTGGAAGAGCGCAGCGTATTGCTGGGGTACTTGCCCCTCCACCAGGATCTGCACCCGGCTGACGCCATCCAGAGAGCACAGGGTACCCACTACGGCGTGGATCGCCACGCCCAGTGCCTCCGGGGTGGCTGCCTCCAGAAACTCGGAAGTGAGGTCCACCGTGCAAAGGCCGGAGGAATCCGTGGAGGCAGAGCGCAGCCGGGTCCCCTCCGGAATGGGGTTGGCATAGCCGTTGCCCGGCGCCCAGGCCAGCAGCGCGCCCAGGGCCACCTCCTCCGCCGTCTCGTTGGCGGAGCGCCGCAGCTTGACCGGCACCTTTGCCAGATAGCTCTGGGCGCCGATGGTCCCGCAGAGATCGGCGTCAAATTCGTTGACGCTGGACCGGACCGGGCCAATGATGCTCTCGTCCCGGGTCCAGGGGGTGCTGAGATCCATATAGCCGTAAAGCACCAGCAGGTTGCCCTCTTCATAAAACTCCACGGAATCCACCTGATCCAGCTGGGTCAGCGTATCAATGACGGCCAGCAGCGCCGTCCGCTGGGCGACCTCGTCCCGGAACACGTTCCGGCTGAATTCCGCCGAGAGGTTCACGGAGCACACGCCTCCCTGGACCGAGGCCTGGAGCAGCCGGGCCCCCTCCGGCAGGGGGCGGACCAGGGACCCGCCCTTTGGTCCGTCCAGCAGGGCCTGAAGGAGCGCCTGGCAGGCCTCGGAGGGGTCGGAGACGTCCAGAGTGAGGGACTCCGGGGTGAGATACCGGCGGCGTGCGTCCGTAAAGTACACGGCCAACTCCCGGAGCCGGTGCTGCGCGCTGTCGTCCTGGAGCAGAAGCTGCTCCCGGGTGATGGATAGGGTATCGGAGCCCTCCAGCTGCACCCCCTCGGCCCGCAGGGTGACGGCCTGGCAGCCGGTCAGGGCAAAGAGGGTCTGGGCAATGCAGGCGCAGGCTACGGTCAGATCAATGCCGGACAGCTCTCCGAGCTCCTGGCTGACCGTGAGGGTAAAGACCCCATCCTCCTGCGTCCAGGCGACCGGGTGCAGCCCCCGCCGGAAGGGGAGCGTCAGCGCCTCCGTGACCGGGCCGGAAAAATACTGGGCCAGCAGCCAGTCTAGGTCGGACTCGTGCCCCAAAGCCTCCCGCTGCTCCGGGGAAATGACTCCGTCGCTGCCCTCATAGGTTAGCTCCGCCCGGCGGTAGTAGAAATCGACCGGACTGACAGGTGCCTCCTGAGGCTTAGCGGCGCAGGTGCAGAGCCCGGCTGCCGCCGCCAGGCATAGTAAAATCGCGAGGATCCGTTTCATAGCTTTCACTCCATGTCAAAGGCCGGGAAGGTCACGGCAAAGCAGGTCCCGCCCCCCTCCCGGGGGGTTACGGCGATTTGCCCGTCGTTGCGCAGAACCATATCGTGAACAATGGACAGCCCCAGACCGCTGCCTCCGGCCTTCCGGGACCGGGCCTTATCCACCCGGTAAAACCGGTCAAAAATGTAGGGCAGGGCCTCGGCGGGGATGCCCACGCCGGTGTCCTCCACCAGAAGGCGCACATCCTCTCCGTCGTGCTGAGTCGTCACCGTCAGGCTGCCGCCAATCACATTATACTTAATGCCGTTTTCCACCAGATTGAAGATGATCTGATAAAGATCATCCTCCAGGATCAGAATGGTGCAGCCCGGCTCCGTGCGGTCGATCAGGGAGATGGTCTGGAGCTGCGCCACCGGGGCCAGCATCCGCAGCACCCGCTTGGCGGTGAGGGCCAGATCGGCAATTTCCCGCTGCCCGGCGCCGGATTCGCATTCCGCATCCGCCTTGGTCAGGGACAGCAGCTTTTGGGACATCCGGGTGAGGCGGTCCGCCTCGCTGCCAATGTCCCCCACGAACTCCCGCAGGGTCTCCTGGTCCATGTCGTTCTGCAAAATGGAGTCGGACAGCAGCTTAATGGAGGCCAGAGGCGTCTTGAGCTCATGGGAGGCGTCGGAGACGAACTGCCTCCGGCGGCGCTCGGAATCCTGGAGCCGGTCGGTGAGGCTGTTGAACTCCTCGCCCAGCAGAGCCAGCTCATCGCGCCCTTTCAGCCGGACCTTATGGGAGTAGTCGCCCTGCCGGATGATCCGGACGGACTCCAGAATGTGCCGCATCCGCCGGGAGAAGGTGGCGGTGAAGATCAGGGAAAAGAGAATGACGGCCCCCGCCAGCACCAGAGAGATCCGGAGAATGTTGTCCTGCAAGCTGCCGATGAGCCGGGCCTGCTCGGCGTCATACTCCATCATGTAGATCGCGCCGGTGAGGCTGCCCCGGTACAAAATGGGCATGGCGCCCCGCATCTCCATGCCGGAGGAGCGATAAACGCCGTAAACGACGTCGTTGCCCTCCATGGCGGAGACCAGCTCCGGCAGCAGGGACAGCTGCCCTAGGGCGCTCTCTCCCACGGCGGAGTCGTAGACCACGGTTCCGGTGCGGTTGACCACAAGGACCCGGGTCATGTTCAGGTCGCCCAGCTGGCCCAGGACCCGGGCGGCGCTGTCTGCGTCTACCTCGTCCGTGTGGGCAAAGCCGGTGACGGCCATTTGCAGCTTATCCTCCAGCATGGAGCTTTTATTCTGAAAGATTAGCCGCTGGGTGGAGCGGACGGCGTAGAAATTCAGAAACAGCAGCACCGCCAGGGTGATAAAGATGTAGGTCAGGGCGTATTTCAGCTGGGTGCTGCTGAGCCAGGGGCGCCTTTTTTTATTGCTTGAAATAGTACCCAACCCCCCACTTGGTTAAGATGTGCTTGGGCTCTGCGGGGTTATCCTCCAGCTTTTCCCGCAGGCGGCGGATATGAACGTCCACCGTTCGGATGTCACTTTTGTATTCATAGGTCCAGATGGTATCCAGCAGCGCCTCCCGGGAATAGACCCGGTTGGGGTTGCGCATGAGAAATTCGATCACGTCGAACTCCTTGGCGGTGAGCTCCACGGGGACCCCGCCCTTATGGGCGCTCCGGGCGTCGGTATTCAGGCGGATGGAGCCTGCCTCCAGGCAGCTGTTCCGGCTCTCCTCCCGGCGGCCTCCCGCCCGGCGGAGCAGAGCCCGGATCCGGGCCTTGAGCTCCAGAATGTTGAAGGGCTTGGTCAGATAGTCGTCCGCCCCCTGCTCAAAGCCCATGAGCTTGTCCATATCCTCGGTTTTGGCTGTGAGAAGAATGACCGGAACGTCGGAAAACTCCCGAATCTTGGCGCAGGCGGTCAGGCCGTCCATCTCCGGCATCATCACATCCAGAACCACCAGATCCACGTCTTCCGACCGGGCCAGGTCCACGGCCTCCCGGCCGTTGGAGCCGGTGATGACCTCATAGCCCTCGTTCTGCAAATTAAAACGGATGCCCTTTACCAGCAGGGCTTCATCGTCCACAACTAAAATTTTCATGGCGTATCTCCTATTGTAATGAGTCCGTCCAGAGCGGCGAGCTTTTTCTCTCCGATGCCCGGAACCAGAAGCAGCTCCGAAATATGGGAGAAGGGGCCGTTGGCCTGGCGATAGTCTACGATCCGCTGAGCCAGCGCCGGGCCGATCCCCGGAAGAGCGGCCAGCTCCTGAGCGGAGGCCGTGTTCAGGTCAAGGCCATCGGCGGCCTGCGTCCGTGTGACGGCAGCAGGGGAGACGGAGAGAGGAACGCCCCGGGCCCGGGCAAAAAAGACGCCCAACAGCACCAGAATGCAGAAAAGTCCGGCGGCGGGAAGGAGCCATTTGCTGGAAAGGACCTTTTTCATGGGAAATCACCGCTTCTCCGATTGACACCAGCGGCCAAAGACTGGTATAATATAGTCCCATTATACACGACTTTTTCCTGCCGGGCAACTGGCATTCTGAATATTTCTGGAGATCATCATGAAAAAACGAAATTGGATCGCACTGCTTCTTGCTCTGACCCTTCTGGGGACCCTTGCTCTCCCGGCGCTGGCGACGCAGCTGGAAGAGCCGTCGCAGACGGAGGAAACCGGGCAGACGACCGAGCCCACCCAGGAGCCCACCATTCCGGAGCCTATGGCCCAGGGGGACGGCTCCGGCAGCACCACCGCCGGCCCGGATTCCAAGCAGAGCCTGGCCCCGGAGAGCGCGATCAGCCTGGAGTGCCAGGCGGCTATGCTGCTGGAGATGAACACTGGCTCTCTGGTATACGGAAAGAATCTGGACCTGCAGCGGGAGCCCGCCAGCCTGACCAAGGTCATGACCTGTCTGCTTGCCATGGAGCGGGGAAATCTGGACGATGAGATTACGATCTCCACTACGGCGCTGAAGGGCCTGGACCCCAACGGCAGCAGCGCGGGCCTGGTGGAGGGGGAGACCCTGACGCTGAAGGAGCTGCTGTACTGCCTGATGATTTCCTCGGCGAACGATGCTGCGCCGGTCATTGCGGAGTACCTGTCCGGGACCCAGGAGGCCTTTGTGGAGCTCATGAATCAGCGGGCCAGAGAGCTGGGCTGCACCGGAACCCACTTTGCCAACCCCCACGGCCTGCATGACGACGATCACTATACCACCGCCCGGGACCTGAGCAGGATCATGCTGGAGGCCATGAAGTTTGAGGTGTTCCAGGAGATCATTGCCACGGAGCGGCACTATCTGGAGCCTACGAACAAGGTCTCCGAGGAGCGTATCCTGGATACCACGGATTTTTTCATCAGCAAAAAGGTGACGGATCAGTATTATGACTCCCGGGTGCTGGGGGGTAAGACCGGGTTTACCACCCCCGCCGGATACTGCATTATGTTCGTGGCGGAGGACAACGGCCTGAAGTATCTCTGCATTATCCTGGGCGCGGAGAGCTATGTGACGGAGGAGTCCACGACCCTGGGCAGCTTTACCCAGGGAGAGAAGCTGATCGACTTCGGCTTTGACAACTACACCATCGCTCAGGTCCTCTCTCCGCTGTCGCCGGTGGCGCAGCTGCCGGTGCGGGAATCCACGGACAGCGTGGTCCTTACGCCGAAGGAGGCCCTGTCCACCCTGCTGCCTGCGGATTACGATCCGGAAAAGCTGACCCTGGATTATGCGCTTTCGAATCCGGAGGGGCTTCAAGCGCCGCTGGAGGCCGGGCAGAGCGTGGGGACGGTCCGGCGGTTTTATAACGGCACCTGCGTCGGGGAGACGGAGCTGGTGACCATGACGGCCATTCAGCGGAATAAGGCGGCGGCCTATGCCGTGGAGCAGACGTTGGAAAAGGCCTCCGGCAGTCCCTGGCTGGTGGTGGCAATCGTCCTTGCCGTGCTGCTGGTAGGGCTGGTGGCTGGGGTGCTGCTTCTGCGGGCGGCATCCGTGCGGAAGCACAAAAAGCGTGCGGCGGCAGCCAGAGGCAGGAGGCGCTGAGATGGAGGATTGGGAAAACCTGGAGGCTCTGTGCAAAAGCTGCAACCGCTGCCCCCTGTGCGAGACCCGGCACAATGTGGTCTTTGGCGTAGGGCCCAGGAATGCGGATGTGCTCTTTGTGGGGGAGGGCCCTGGAGAGCAGGAGGACCTGCAGGGGGAGCCCTTTGTGGGGCCGGCGGGGAAGCTGCTGGACGATATGCTGTCTATTATTGACCTGAGCCGGGAGAACTGTTACATCGCAAATATTGTCAAATGCCGCCCGCCCCGGAAC
>CAKTIN010000076.1 GCA_934565775.1 uncultured Oscillospiraceae bacterium | reverse complement strand
CAAAGGGGTATTACACGAACCTTTTTACTTTGTCGGCGGCTTTGCCGTCACAATATGGCTCAGGTAATACCGACAGAAAAGAACGGATATTCTCACTTGTTGAGAGTGTCCGTTCTTTCTTTATGTCCTGCGGATTGTCCACGGACAGTCTGCGGACAATCCGGCGCAATAGAATATAAAATAATATAAATAAAACAAATACTATCCCTATGCGATCCCGATCAATTACTACTTTGATAAGGAAGCACGGAAAATCTATTTCCACGGCGCAAAAGCAGGACACAAAATTGAGGCGCTCCGGGCCTGCGATAAAGTGTGCTTCACGGTCTACGGAAACGAAACCGTCAAGGAAGAAAAATGGGCCCCATTTGTGCAGAGCGTCGTCGTGTTCGGCAGATGCCATCTGGCAGAAGCCAGCCCGGAGGCTCTGGAACGGCTCAAACAGCTTGCCATGAAGTATTATCCAGACGAACAGTTGGCTGATGAGGAAATTGTCAGAGCGGGAACAGCCGCGCAGATGTTTGAAATCGAGATCGAGCATTTTAGCGGAAAAGAAATACAGGAAAAGTAAAAACCTCACTTGGTAATAGCAGCTTAATGCAGTCTGAAGCCCCGGTGCGAATCAGAAAACCCGATCCGCACCGGGGCTTTTTTCGGTTTCAGCGATATATATGACATCTGTATTTGAAAGCAGCGGTGGGGCCTCGGAGGGGTGTGAATACTTGAACGCCCCTGTTTCCGGTATCATAAAAGGAGCGGGGGTGTTTTCATGGAAGACTGGAGAAAAGACGCGCGGCGTGAGCCAATCATCGCGGATTTAGAGGCGCTGGTGCCGGAAGGGCATCTTCTGCGGAAGATCGAGAAGGTCATGGACTACGAATGGCTGCATGAACAGCCGGACCCGTACCGCTGCCATGACAATGGCTGCCCCGGCACAGATCCGGTTGTGCTTATAAAAATGGTGCTGATTCAGCGCCTGTTTGGGATACCGTCTTTGCGGCAGACTTACCGGGAGATTCAGGTGAATAATGCCTACCGCTGGTTCCTAGGCCATGGCCTGTTGGATCATATCCCTCACTCTGCAACGGTGAGCTATGTCTCTTTGACAGGCTGAATGCCCTCCGGCGCATTGCCGGAGGGCATGTTGTGTATATTGAATTAGGAATCAGCCCAGGATTGCCTTGTGAAAGGCCTTTTTGCCCTTCCGAAGCTTCACGCCCTGGGTCAGCTGGGCCTCGGTTACGGTCATGGCCGGATCCGTAACCTTTTCATCGTTTACAAACACGCCGCCCTGCTGCACCAGCCGCCGGGCCTCGCCGTTGGAGCCCGCCAGCTTACAGGCCACCATCAGAGAGAGGATGCCGATCGCACCATCCTTCAGCTGCTCGGGAGCGATGGAGGTCGTGGGCATATCCGCGCCCTCTGCGCCGCCGGAGAACAGCGCCCGGGAGGCCGCCTTTGCCTTCTCCGCCTCTTCCTGGCCATGGACCATGGAGGTGAGCTCATAAGCCAGGATTTCCTTTGCCTCATTGAGCTTCGCATCCTTCCACTGGGCCATCTCGTCGATCTGCTCCAGGGGCAGGAAGGTCAGCATCCGGATGCACTTCATCACATCGTCGTCCCCCACATTTCGCCAGTACTGGTAGAAATCAAAGGGGCTGGTCTTATTGGGGTCCAGCCAAACGGCATTGCCCGCCGTTTTGCCCATTTTGTTGCCCTGGGAGTCGGTCAGCAGGGTGATGGTCATGGCGTGGGCGTCCTTGCCCAGCTTGCGGCGGATGAGCTCCGTGCCGCCGAGCATATTGCTCCACTGGTCGTTGCCGCCAAACTGCATATTGCAGCCGTAGTGCTGGAACAGGTAGTAGAAATCATAGGACTGCATGATCATATAGTTAAACTCCAGGAAGGACAGGCCCTTTTCCATGCGCTGCTTATAGCACTCTGCCCGGAGCATATTGTTTACGGAGAAGCAGGCGCCCACCTCCCGCAGGAGATCAATATAGTTCAGCCCCAGGAGCCAATCGGCATTGTTCACCATCTGGGCCTTGCCTTCGCCGAACTCGATAAAGCGCTCCATCTGCTTGCGGAAGCACTCGGCATTGTGGTCAATGTCCTCCTTGGAGAGCATTTTCCGCATATCCGTCCGGCCGGAGGGGTCGCCGATCATAGTCGTACCGCCGCCGATCAGGGCGATGGGCTTATTCCCGGCCATTTGCAGCCGCTTCATCAGGGTCAGGGCCATAAAGTGGCCGGCAGTCAGGCTGTCCGCCGTGCAGTCAAAGCCAATGTAGAAGGTGGCCTTGCCCTGATCGATCATGGTGCGGATCTCTTCCTCATTGGTCACCTGCGCAATCAGGCCGCGGGCGACCAGCTCGTCGTAAAGTTTCATGTTGCATCCTCCAAATGATTTGATTTCAGAATTTCTTTCTGCAATTTCTGACTCAGACTGCCCAAAACCAGGCTGTAGGCTTCCTCCAGCATCTCCCGGACCAGAGGCTCCGGGACTTCGCCGTCTGCGCGGATGGAGTTCCAGTGGGTCTTGTTCATATAGTAACCGGGCAGGATGTCCGGAAATAGCTGCCGCAGGGCGTCCCCCCTTGCAGGGGCAAGCTTCAGCGTAATATAGTAGGGCTGCCCGCTTTTGCCGTCCAGGCAAATCGCGCAGAACATTTTTCCTCCGACTTTATAGCGGTGCCAGCCCCAATCCGGTTGAAAATCCACCTCGACCCCGGGCTTGCTCCGCAGGTAGCCGTCTATCCAAGGATATCTCATAACTCTGCCCTCCTAAAGCCGCAAAAAGCCCTCTGTCCCGGCTGGGACAGAGGGCGAACAGGCGCGCGGTACCACCTCTGGTTCACGCCGCTCTCGCAAGCGGCGCCTTACGGGGTCCAATAACCCCAGGAGCTATATCGGGCTCCACCGTCCCGCCCTACTGGAAGGTTCAGGCGGGCCGCTCCGGGAGGTATTTCAGCGGACTTCCCTACCCCCTTTCACCGGCCGGGGGCTCTCTGAAGGAAAGGGACCGCTTACTGCATCCCATCATAGCGTTCTGCGGCTTTTGTTTTGTTCATGATAGCAAATCAGGGGAAAAATGTCAAGTTTTATTTTTCGTTCAGCATTTCCTCGGCGCTTTTCAGGGTCGTTTCCGTAATATTCGCGCCGCCGATGATCCGGGCCAGCTCCGCCTTCCGGCCCTCCCGGTCCAGGGGGGTCACGGTGGTGTAGGTCCTCCCCTCCCGTTCGCCCTTGGCGATGAGCAGATGGGTCTGCGCCAGTGCCGCGATCTGGGGCAAATGGGTTACACACAAGACCTGCTTGGTCCGGGCGACGCTGCGGAGCTTTTCCGCGACCTTCTGGGCGGCCCGGCCGGAGACGCCGGTATCCACCTCGTCAAAGATCAGGGTCGCTACGGAGTCCTTCTCTGCCAGGACGTTTTTCAGCGCCAGCATAATCCGGGCCAGCTCGCCGCCGGAGGCAACCTTGCTCATGGGCTTCAGGGCCTCGCCCACATTCGCGGACATATAAAAGGCTACGGCGTCCGCCCCGGTGGGGCTCAGTTCAATCTCCGAAAAGCGGCAGGAAAACTGCACCTTCGGCATATCCAGTTGCCGCAACTCCTCCAGAATCCGCTGGGAGAGCCGCTCTGCCGCCGCCTGGCGGGAGGCGCGAAGTGCTAGCGCCAGGTCCCAGGCCGCTTTTTCCTGCTTTTTCAGCTGCTCCTGGAGCTGCGCCAGGCGGTCATCCGCAAATTCGATCTCATCGAGCTCCTGCCGGGCCTTCTCCAGATAGGCTAAAATATCCTCACAGGTCGCGCCGTATTTTCGGCGCAGCCGGTGGATCACATCCAGGCGGCTTTCGATCTGCTCCAGCTCCTCCCCGGAATAGCCGAAGCTGTCCCGCAGGTCCCGGAGCTCCTCCCCGGCGTCCTGGACCTGATACATCAGATCCGCCACCTTCTCGTGAAGGGCCGAAATGGTATCGTCATACCGGGCGATCTTTCCCAGAGCGCGCTCTGCCTGGGCCAGCATGGCCGCTGCGCCGTCCGTAGTATCGTCCCCGTACAGGCAGGAGACGGAGGTCCCCAGCCCATCGGAAAGCTTCTCCGCATTTTGCAGGAGCTTCCGCCGGGCTTCCAGCGCCTCATCCTCCCCGGCTTTGAGCTCTGCCCGGGAAATCTCATCGATCTGGAATTTCAGGGACTCCATCCGGCGAAGCTTCTCGCTTTCGTCCATAGTCAGATGCTGGATCTCCCGGCGCAGGGCGGAAACCTTGGCAAATTCCCCGCCGTACCGGGCAAGCAAGGCCTCATGCCCGGCGAAGGCGTCCAAAAACTGGAGGTGGTTCGCCTCGTCAAAGAGGGCCTGGCTGTCATGCTGCCCGTGAATATTGATCAGCTGAATCCCGAGCTGGTGGAGAATGGTCACCGTCACCAGCTGCCCGTTGACCCGGCAGACATTTTTTCCGTCCAGGAAAATGTCCCGCTGCACCAGGGTCTCGGGGGCATAGGGCACGCCGTTGGCGGCAAACCATGGCAGCTCCGGCACCTGGGTAAACACCCCGCGGACAGAAGCCTTCCCTGCTCCGGTGCGGATCATATCCCGATAGGCGCGCTCTCCCAAAATAGCGGAGATTGCGTCGATCACAATGGATTTTCCCGCGCCGGTCTCACCGGTCAGGACGTTAAAGCCCCGGTCAAAGGAAATATCCGCCTGCTCAATGACGGCAATGTTCTCGATATGCAGCAGCGAAAGCATGGCTGCGCCCCCTTAGGCCATGAGGCTCTTGATCTCGCCGCAGAAGGTCGCGGCCGCATTGTTATCCTGCATAATAACCAGCACCGTATCGTCACCGGCCAGGGTCCCCACAACGACGGACATATTCATGGCGTCGATCGCTGCGGCGGCAGCGGAGGCCAGGCCCGGCATCGTCTTAATGACAATCAGATTCTTCGCATAGTCAAAGCTCGTAATGCACTCCCTGAAAATGGTGTTCAGCCGGGAGGAAAAGGTTCCCCGCCCCTCGGAGGAGGGAGTCGTATATCGGTAAGTGCCAAAGGAGGTCAGCTCTTTGACAATTCTCAGCTCTTTGATGTCACGGGAAATCGTGGCCTGGGTGCTGTAAAACCCGCTCTCCTGGAGGGCCAGCAGCAGCTGCTCCTGGGTCTCAATATCCTTTGTGGAGATGATCTCCAGGATCTTTGCCTGTCTCTGTGCCTTCATCTTCTCTCCTCTTCTCTTTTATGGATTCTGAAATTTCGTGTGCACAACGTCATAGAAGCTCCGCTGCTTCAGTCGCAGCAGCTTCGTCCGCTCCTTGGCCTGGGTAACCTGGACCACATCGCCCACATTCAGCCGGATGGCCTTGCCCCCATCCGCAGACAAAAATGCGTTCCGGCGGCCGGCCCGGTTCAGGGTTACGGCAATGGTCCGCGCCCCGGAGGCCACCACGCACCGCGTCTTGATGTCATGGGCGCAGATGGGATTGACCAGCATTACATCCGCATCCGGCTCCACAATGGGACCGCCTGCGGAAAGACTGTAGGCTGTGGAGCCGGTGGGCGTCGCCACAATTACGCCGTCTCCGCCATAGTCCAGAGCCAGGACCTCGTCGCAATACACACTCAGGCGCACTACCCGGGCCACAGCGCCCTTTGTGACCACCACATCGTTCAGGCTCAGGTCATGAAAGACCGTCTGCCCCTCCCGGAACACCTTCACATCCAGCATCATCCGGCTGTCCAGGGTGTATTCATCCCGAGCCAGGCGGTCCAGAAGCGGCAGCTCCTCCGGCTCCAGCTCCGCAATAAAGCCCATGGTGCCAATGTTGACGCCCAGAATGGGGATCCCCGCCCGGGTGGCAGCCTTGGCCGCATGGAGAATTGTCCCGTCTCCCCCAAAGCAGATCAGAAGCTCCGCATTCCGCAGGGATTTTTCCAAATCGGAAAAATGGATATGCCGGGGCAGCTCAAAGCTCCGGTCCACGTCAAAGGGCAGCGCCAGCGTGGTCTCGACTCCGGCAGCCCGGAGGCGCTCCTGGGCAGCCAGGAGGGTCTTGCAATTCTTATCCCGGTAGGGATTAGAGCACATAACAACCTTTTTCATATCAGCCGTGCAGGGCTTCGTGGGCCTGCTCCACCAGCTTTGCCACGTCCACAGAGACGCTCTCCCCGGGGACCATGGTCAGATGGCCTAAGAACTCAATATTCCCCTCCGGCCCCTTGACCGGGGAGTAGGTCAGCCCCAGGAGGGTGAAGCCCAGCTGCTTCGCCAGCTCCAGGAAGCCCTCCAGCACCTGCCGGTGAGTCGCCGGGTCGCGGACGACTCCCTTCTTTCCCACAGCGTCCTTCCCCGCTTCAAACTGCGGCTTGATCAGACAGACGACCTGCCCCGTGGGCTTCAGAAGGGCCTGAATGGCAGGCAGGACGATCCTCAGAGAAATAAAGGACACGTCCACCACGGAAAGGTCCAGGGGTTCCCCCAGATCCTCCGGCTTGACATAGCGGATATTGGTCCGCTCCATGCACACCACTCTGGGATCATTGCGGATCTGCCAGGCAAGCTGGCCGTAGCCCACATCAATGGCAAAGACCTTTTTCGCACCCTTTTGCAGCAGGCAATCGGTAAAGCCGCCGGTGGAGGCCCCGGAATCGCTGCAAACGTAACCGTTAGGGTCCACGCCGAAGTCCCGCAGGGCCTTTTCCAGCTTCAGGCCGCCCCGGCTCACATAGGGGCAGGCGTGCCCCCGGACCTCAATGGAGACCGTCTCCTCATAGGAGACGCCGGGCTTATCCGCCTTTTGTCCATCTACATAGACCTCGCCGCTCATGATAATGGCCTGGGCCTTGGTGCGGGTCTCTGCATAGCCCTGCTCCGTCAGGAGCACATCCAGACGCTTCTTATTCTTCATTTCGGTAAACCACCTCAACGTCCCGGGCAATTCCCTCCGGGTCCAGACCGTATTTCCGGTAAAGCTCCGGATTGCTGCCATGGGTCACAAACTCCCGACCCAGATCGATCAGGGCCACAGGGCAAGGCGCCTCCTGGCGGCTGAGATAATAGCCGATGTGCTGGCCGATCCCGGAGTCATAGCAGGTCTCTTCGATCACAACTACCTTCCCTGTCCGCTTCCCGGCGTCCAGGATCGGATACAGAGGAATCGGCTTTACGGACAGCAGGCGCAAAACCTCCGCCTCAATGCCCCGCTGTGCCAGCAGCTCCGCCGCAGCCAGGACCTCGTTGGAGAGGGTCCCATAGGTGACCAGGGTAATATCCCGGCCCTGCCGCATCTGATGGACGCCCTTCCGGCGCAGATCCTCCCGGCTAAGGCCGGAGGGGAAAGCGGAACCGGTATACCTGCCGTCTCCTCCCCGGGGATAGCGGACCGCCACGGGGCCGGTGCAGTCCTCCACCGCCCAGCGAAGCATTTCGGAAAGCTCCCGGCAGCTGGCCGGGGCCAGCACCGTCATGCCCGGCGCCTGGCGCAGAAATCCTACGTCAAAAATCCCATGGTGGGTCTCTCCGTCCTCTCCCACCAGTCCGGCCCGGTCCACGGCAAAGACCACATGGAGCTTCAGCATGGCCACATCCTGCAAAATCATGTCATACGCCCGCTGGAGGAAGGTAGAGTAAATTGCCACCACCGGGGTCATCCCGGCCTTTGCCAGGCCCCCGGCCATGGACACCGCGTGCCCCTCGGCAATCCCCACGTCAAAGGTCCGCTCCGGGAAGGCCTTGCTGAATGCGGTCAGACCGGTTCCATAAAGCATGGCGGCCGTGATTGCACAGATCTTGGGGTCCTTCTGCGCCAGCTCCATCATGGTCCTGCCGAAAGTATCCGAGAAGGTGACCGCAGCGGGAGCAAGGCTGTGCCCATCGGCAGGGTCGAATTTTCCAATCCCGTGGAACCGGGTGGGATCCTCCTCCGCCGGGGCGTAGCCCTTGCCCTTAACGGTTTTGACATGGAACAAAACGGGCCGATCCGACTGCCGGGCAATATCCAGCAGATAAATCAGCCGCTTCAGGTCATGCCCGTCAACGGGACCGTAGTACACGAATCCCATATTCTCAAACATATTGGAGCCAAGCAGACTATTCTTCAGCCACTGCTTCAGGCGGTGCGTAGAGCGGTAAATGCGCTTGCCCCCGGGCATTTTCATTACAAAATCCCGGTACGCCCGCTTCAGGCCGAAATAGCCGGGGCGCATCCGCACCCGGGCCAGGTGCTTGGAAATACCGCCCACATTGGGGGCGATGGACATCTCGTTGTCGTTCAGGATTACAATCAGAGGCAGGCTGCTGGCCCCGGCATCGTTCAGGCCCTCATAGGCCAGGCCGCCGGTCAGCGCCCCGTCCCCCAGCAGCGCCAGCACGCTGCGGCGCTCGCCCCTCAGCGCGTTCGCCCGGGCCATTCCAAGGGCGACCGACACGGAATTGGAGGCATGCCCCGCCACAAAGGCGTCCGTATCGCTCTCCGAGGGCTTGGGAAAGCCCGCCATCCCCCCCAGGGAGCGCAGATGGTCAAAGCCCTCCTGCCGCCCGGTAAGGAGCTTATGCACATAAGACTGGTGCCCAACATCGAACACCAGTCGGTCTTTTGCGGTATCAAAGACGGTCTCAATGGCCACGCTCAGCTCCACCACACCC
>CAKTIN010000075.1 GCA_934565775.1 uncultured Oscillospiraceae bacterium | reverse complement strand
GGGCCGTCGGAAGCAGCGATAACCAGGATCGCGCCGTCCATCTGCGCAGCGCCGGTGATCATGTTCTTGATATAGTCAGCGTGGCCCGGGCAGTCAACGTGGGCATAGTGGCGGCCCTTGATCTCGCAGTCCTCGCCGGTCTTGTAGTTGTGGCCCATGCGGTCCTCGGTCTGATACTCAACGTGAGCGGTGTTGATCGTGATACCACGCGCCTTCTCCTCGGGGGCCTTGTCGATGGAAGCATAGTCCTCAAACTCGGCCTGGCCCTTCAGAGCCAGATACTTGGTGATCGCAGCGGTCAGAGTGGTCTTGCCATGGTCAATGTGGCCAATGGTGCCGATGTTGACATGAGCCTTATTCTTAACGAATTTCTGCTTTGCCATTGAAATAATCCTCCTGTTATTTGTGGTGTTTTATCCGAATGAATACAGATACGTGATCTTTGCCGCACTGCTTATATCGTACAACAAAATAAGCAGAAAGGCAAGGAAAATTTTAGCCTCTGGTGCGCTTATTGATGATTTCCTCGCTCTTGGACTTGGGCAGCTCGGTGTAGTGGCTGGGCTCCATGGTGTACTGGCCGCGGCCCTGGGTCTTGCTGCGCAGGTCGGTAGCGTAACCGAACATCTCGGACAGAGGCACGTCGGCGTCAATCTGGGTGGCGCCGCTTCTGGGGATCTGGCCCAGAATGCTGCCCCGGCGGGCAGTCAGGTCGCCGATAACCGTGCCCATGTATTCGTCAGGCACAATGACGGAGACCTTCATGATGGGCTCCAGGATGGCGGGATTCGCCTTCCGGCAGGCCTCCTTAAAGGCCATGGAGCCGGCAATCTTAAATGCCATTTCGGAAGAGTCGACCTCGTGGAAGGAGCCGTCGTACAGGGTGACCTTTACGTCCACCACAGGGAACCCGGCCAGCACGCCGGCCTGCATCGCACCCTGGATACCGGCGTCTACCGCAGGAATGTATTCCTTGGGGATCGCGCCGCCCACGATGTTGTTGATGAACTCGTAGCCCTTGCCAGGCTCGTTGGGCTCCACATGGATCTTGACGTGGCCGTACTGGCCCTTACCGCCGGACTGGCGGGCGTACTTGGTCTCCTGATCCACAGCCTTGCGGATGGTTTCCTTATACGCAACCTGGGGCGCACCCACGTTGGCCTCGACCTTGAACTCCCGGAGCAGGCGGTCCACGATGATCTCCAGGTGGAGCTCGCCCATACCGGCAATGATGGTCTGACCGGTCTCTTCGTCCGTATAGGTCTTAAAGGTGGGGTCCTCCTCCGCCAGCTTCATCAGGGCGATGCCCATCTTCTCCTGACCGGCCTTGGTCTTGGGCTCGATGGCTACCCGGATCACGGGCTCGGGGAACACCATGGACTCCAGAATGATGGGATGCGCCTCATCGCAGAAGGTATCGCCGGTGGTGGTGTTCTTCACACCCACAGCCGCGGCAATATCGCCGGAGTACACCATGTCGATGTCCTCTCTGTGATTGGCGTGCATCTGCAGGATCCGGCCCAGCCGCTCCTTGGTATTCTTGGTAGAGTTCAGGACCGTAGAGCCCTTCGCCAGCGTACCGGAATACACACGGAAGAAGCAGAGCTTGCCCACATAGGGGTCCGTAGCGATTTTGAAGGCCAGAGCGGAGAAGGGAGCGCTGTCGTCTGCGGGACGGAAGTCCTCCTCATCCGTTCTGGGGTCGATGCCCTTCACGCCCTGCTTATCCAGGGGAGAGGGCATATAGTCCACAATTGCATCCAGCATTTCCTGGACGCCCTTGTTCTTATAGGAAGAACCGCAGGTCACGGGAATCATCCGCACGCCGATGGTGGCCTTCCGGATGGCGGCCTTGATCTTGTCGATGGGGATCTCCTCACCGGCCAGATACAGCTCCATGATCTCGTCGTCCTCTTCGGAGACGGACTCCAGGAGCTTCTCGTGGTACTCATCGGCCAGGTCCTGCATATCCTCGGGGATCTCTTCTTCCCGCATATCCTTGCCCAGCTCATCATAGAACACGTAAGCCTTCATCTTCAGCAGGTCGATTACGCCCTTGAAGTCGGACTCCGCGCCGATGGGGAGCTGAATGGGCACGGCGTTGCACTTCAGCCGGTCCTTCATCATATCCAGGACATGGTAGAAGTTAGCGCCCATGATGTCCATCTTGTTCACGTACACCATGCGGGGAACATTGTACTCATCAGCCTGATGCCAGACAGTTTCCGTCTGGGGCTCGACGCCGCCCTTTGCGCACAAAACGGTCACAGAGCCGTCCAGCACACGCAGAGAGCGCTCCACCTCTACGGTGAAGTCAACGTGACCCGGGGTATCGATGATGTTGATCCGGCGGCCCTTCCAGAAGCAGGTGGTAGCAGCGGAGGTGATGGTAATACCACGCTCCTGCTCCTGCGCCATCCAGTCCATGGTTGCGCTGCCGTCATGGGTCTCACCGATCTTATAGGTTCGGCCGGTGTAGAACAAAATACGCTCAGTGGTCGTTGTCTTGCCGGCGTCGATGTGGGCCATGATGCCGATATTTCTTGTGTTTTCAAGTGAATACTGTCTAGGCATTGGGTGACTCCTTTACCACCGGAAGTGGGAGAACGCCTTGTTGGCCTCGGCCATCTTGTGGGTATCCTCGCGCTTCTTAACGGCGGAACCAGTGTTGTTGTAAGCGTCCATGATCTCAGCGGCCAGGCGCTCTTTCATGGTGTTCTCGCTGCGGTTGCGGCTGTAGGTCGTCAGCCAGCGCAGACCCATGGTCTGACGGCGGGCGGGACGGACTTCAATAGGCACCTGATAGGTGGCGCCGCCGACACGGCGGGACTTGACCTCCACAGCGGGCATGACGTTTTCCATCGCCTGCTGGAAGACTTCCAGACCGTTCTTGCCGGTCTTTGCTTCTACGATCTCAAAGGCACCATAAACGACCTTCTGGGCGACGCCCTTCTTGCCGTCGAGCATGATGCTGTTGACGAGCTTTGTAACCAGAACGGAGTGATAGATCGGATCGGGCAGAACCTCTCTCTTGGGAACATTACCTCTTCTGGGCACTTCGCTTCCCTCCTTCATAATATAATGATTTCATAGGTACTTCGAAAGTGTACTTTCGTTGGTGCCTGCCAAGAGGTTTTTATATACGCAATCTATATAAAAACGTCATGGCAAGGCTTCGCCTTGCGTTCGGCGTTGGGAAAATGCAAAGAAAAACTGCGAAAAAGCTTACTTCTTCTTCGCCTTGGGGCGCTTCGCGCCGTACTTGGAGCGAGACTGCATCCGGTTCTGCACGCCCTGGGTATCCAGAGTGCCGCGGATGATGTGGTAACGCACGCCGGGGAGGTCCTTGACACGGCCGCCGCGGATCAGCACCACAGAGTGCTCCTGCAGGTTGTGGCCCACGCCGGGAATATAGGCGGAGACTTCGTAACCGTTGGTCAGGCGAACACGGGCGATCTTACGAAGCGCGGAGTTCGGCTTCTTAGGAGTCGTGGTTCTGACAGCGGTGCAGACACCTCTCTTCTGGGGGGAAGCAAGGTCGGTCGCCTTATTCTGCAGGGTGTTCAGGCCCTTCTGGAGAGCGGGAGCGGTGGACTTGTAGGTCACCTGCTGTCTGCCCTTTCTTACGAGCTGATTAAAAGTAGGCATTATTTTCTCCTTTCTTAATTACTCGCCGATGGCGGATTTATATCCTCGGAGCAAGCTCCGGCAGGATCAACATTGGATAAGGTGGCTGCTGCGGCGGCTCCCACGGCAATGGCGCAGGCGCGGCCCAGCTCTGTCATCGTCGGGACCCACTCCACCGCCACGCCCGTGCTCTGGCACAGGGCAGCCAGGGGCTGCGTAAGGGCGGGGTCTGCGTCCTGGGCCAGGAAAACCTTTTGGGCCGCGCCGTCGCGCAGGGCCCGCTTGATCTGCCTGAGGCCCACGGCCTTTTTCCCGGCCTGCAAGTCCTTCAGCATCGCTGGAAAACACTCCATTTCCTTACAGAATGTCCACACAAGCATTTATTATACCCTTTTTTAGGAAAAAGTCAACAAAAATCACGAAAAGATTTCTCTGTTTTCACCAAAAGAAATCGTTCCGGATCCCAACGAGCTTCCGCCCACCGGAGGCTGTACTCTCTCCCGGACAAAGTTGCAGTTCATTATAACAGTTTTTTCTCCGTTTGTCAATGGTTTTGTTTTGTTTTCTCCCGCTTTTTCCAAAATCATTTCCCAATCCGGAGGAAATTGTTCTACACTTCTCCGCCCAGCCCATCCCGGTCCCCGTAAAAAAGCACCCGGAGGCAAGGACGTTTCAGACGTCCGCCTCCGGGTGCTCTCTGCTTGGCCTTACTTTCCGAAATGGAACAGGCCCTTTTTTTCATAGGGCGCGCAGGTATACTCCAGGACCCGGTAGCCCGTCTTTTCAATGGCGGCCTTCAGTCCCTCCTGGGGCAGGGGCTCCTGGGACAGGATCACCGTCTGGCCCTTGCTGTGGCTGGAGGTGACCTTCTTTACCGGGTATGCCGCCCGCACCGCGTCGTTTACATGGCTCTCGCACATGGAGCAGGCCATGCCGTCTATTTTCAGCGTGATCTGATACATCGTAAGCCCTCCGTTTCTAGGGGTTAGCTTTCGCTAACCCTCTCTGGGATCACAGGCCCCGGCAGAGCCGCCGGGGCCGAGTCCTTTTTTATTATAGAATTCCCGGATTCGTTTGTCAAGTCGTGGCGGGCTCCAGCAGGCGCAGCCCCGGCCGGTCGCAGTCCAGCTCATACTCCAGCCCCAGTGGCAGCAGCCCGATGGGGTAGGCGTGCCCCACGTTTACATTATATAGAATCGGCAGGTCCGGCCGTCCGGCCTCGAAGCCCACCACGGAGCGATACACCTCAGGGTAGACCCGCTCCGCCTCCCGGAAGGCCGGCTTGCCCACCACGACGCCCCGCAGGACCCGGAACAGCCCCTGGGCATTCAGGTTCCGCAGGATCCAGCGCAGGGTATCCGGGTCCATGTTGCACTCGCTGGTCTCCAAAAGCAGGAGCTTGCCCTCCCACTGGTCCAGGCTGGGCCAGAGACTGGTGCCCAGCAGCTCCAAAAACACGTCCACGCAGCCGCCCAGAAGCCGCCCCGTGACCTTTCCGCTCCCCTGCAGGACCTGATAGCCGGTGTTGGGAAACCGAGGGGTGGGCGTATTCTGGTTTTCCTCCCTCCACCATACCTTGTCTGCATCGTAGCTGCAAAAATCGCTGCACGGGATGTCCAGGGTGGGCTGGGGGTCAAGCAGGGTCTGCTCCATGGCCCGGCGGGTATACTCGTTGATGCCCCCGTACTCGGCCAGGTTGCACATGGCGGACAGGCCGTAATAGGACACGACCCCCGCCTGGTAGAGCATGAAGTGGTTGGTGGTGGTGTCGGAAAAGCCGGTGAAAATCTTGGGGTGGTCCCCCAGCACCTGAAGGTCCACATAGGGCAGCAGGCGGATGGTATCGTCGCCTCCAATGGCGCAGATGACGGCCTTGATCTCCGGGGCCCGAAAGGCGTCCATAAGGTCCCGGGCCCGGGCCTCGGGATGGCGGTACAGGTATTCCCGGCCCTTCAGCGCGTTGGGCATGGCCACCACCTGAAGGCCGTATTCCTCCAGCCGCGCCTTGGCCAGATCGTATTTGTGGAGAAACTGCGGCTCACCCAGAGAGCCGCTGGACAGCGACACAATGGCCACCCGGTCCCCGGGCCGCAGGCGGGCAGGCTTTTTCATTGGCCCTCCCCCTTTTCCAGATCGATCCAGTACCGCTGAATGGTGCAGCCGTCCACCACGGGCTCGTTTTCCAGAATGCCGCCGTTCTTTTGGATCACCCGGGCAGAGGCAAGGTTATCCTTGTCGCAGACCATGAGCACATGATAGATCCCCAGCTCCCGGCACTTTTCCAGGGCCAGCGCCAGCATCTTCGTCCCATAGCCCTGCCCCCGAAGGGAGGGCCGTATTCCGTCACCAATGTGCCCGCCCTGCTCCAGCAGCCGCCGGTTGAGCCGCAGGCGGAGGTTCACCGCCCCCACAAACCGCCCGGTGTCCTCGTCCAGGCAGAAGAAGGTCCGGTCCGGCACATGGGTCTCGTCCTCCGTCTCGAAATTCAGCCCCGCCAAGTACCGGTCAAAGTCCCGGTAATCGGCCCGCACAATGGCCCAGGGGGTCACATCCTCCGCCTTCTCCCGGGCCAGCCACCGGCCCATCATCTCCTCCAGCTGGGGTCGGTACGCCGGGGTGAGCTCCACTAATTTCAGATTCAAAAAAGTCCCTCCTTTTTCGGAAAATCCGAATATTTTGACCATTATAGGGCGCGTCACCGGAATTGTCAACCGCTTTCCGGGCTTTTTTGAAAATTCCCCGCCCGGAGATTTGACGGAGGGAGAAAACCATGGTACAATGGTAGCGTTAAGTTGGAACGCTCTGCGGGCTTCGCGGCCCAGTACCATAGAAAGAGGTCATCCCATGGAACGAAATCACGACGGCTACATTTCCCCCCTGTCCACCCGGTACGCCAGCCCGGAAATGCAGCATATTTTTTCCGAAAATTTCAAATTCCGCACCTGGCGGCGGCTGTGGATCGCCCTGGCCCGGGCGGAGCACAACCTGGGTCTGGATGTGACCCAGGAGCAGATCGACGAGCTGGAGGCCCATAAGGACGAGATCAACTATGACGTGGCCGAGGCCCGGGAGCACCTGGTCCGGCACGACGTGATGAGCCATGTCTACGCCTACGGCCGGCAGTGCCCCAAGGCGGCGGGCATCATCCATCTGGGGGCCACCAGCTGCTATGTGGGGGACAATACGGATCTGATCATCCTACGGGAGGCCTCCCGGCTGGTGCTGAAGAAGGCCGCCCAGGTCCTGAAAAATCTGGCCGCCTTTGCGGACCGGTACAAGGCCCTGCCCTGCCTGGGCTACACCCATTTGCAGCCCGCCCAGCTGACCACCGTGGGCAAGCGGGCGACCCTGTGGATGTATGAGCTCACCATGGACATGGAGGAGCTGGCCTTCCGCCTGTCCCGGCTGAAGCTCCTGGGCTCCAAGGGTACCACCGGCACCCAGGCCTCCTTTATGGAGCTGTTTAACGGGGACGAGGGCAAAATCCTGGAGATGGAGCGGATGATCGCCCAGGAGATGGGCTTTGACGGCGTGGTCCCCGTGTCCGGGCAGACCTACTCCCGGAAGGTGGACAGCTACTTCCTTGGGGCGCTGTCCGGCTTTGCCCAGAGCGCCATGAAATTTGCCAACGACCTGCGGATCCTCCAGTCCTTTGAGGAGATGGAGGAGCCCTTTGAGAAAAATCAGATCGGCTCCTCCGCCATGCCCTACAAGCGCAATCCCATGCGCTCCGAGCGCATCTGCGCCCTGGCCCGGTATGTGATGGCGGACAGTCTGAATCCCGCCATGACCGCCGGGACCCAGTGGTTCGAGCGGACGCTGGACGACTCCGCCAACAAGCGCATCAGCGTGGCGGAGGCCTTCCTGGCGGTGGACGCCATTCTAAACCTCTATATCAACGTCACCTCCGGCCTGGTGGTCTATGAGCGGGTCATTGCCCGCCGGGTCAGGGAAAAGCTCCCCTTCATGGCCACGGAGAACATTCTGATGGAATCCGTCAAGCGAGGCGGAGACCGGCAGGCCCTCCATGAGGCCCTGCGGGTCCACTCCCACGCCGCCGCGGCCAAGGTCAAGCTGGAGGGCGGGCAGAACGATCTGCTGGACCGCATCGCCGCCGACCCCCGGTTCCCCCTGACCCGGGCGGAGATCGAGGCTATGCTCTCCCCGGAGGCTTTCACCGGCCGGGCTCCCAGCCAGGTGACTGCATTTTTGAAGGATGTGGCCCAACCCCTCATCGACCGCTACGGCGGCGAGGAGGTCCAGGCCGTGCTGAATGTATAAGGAGGACGCCATGCTGGAATTCAAATATGATACGCAGCTGCTCATCGAGGGCGAGGGCCTGGACGAGGACCGGATCAGCGACTATTTCACCTCCCACTTCCGGGGGGACTGCCTGCTGGCCGTGGGGGACGAGAATCTGATCAAGATCCACTTCCATACCAACGAGCCCTGGAAGGTTCTGGAATACTGCGCCGGTCTGGGAGAGATTTTTGACATTGTGGTCGAGGACATGGACCGCCAGGCCCGGGGCCTGAAGGGTTAGCCATGCTGCCCGCAAGGCAGGAGGCTGAGGCTCTGCTGGCCGAGGCGGAGCGCTGCAATCCCGGTCCCTGGGGTGCGCACAGCCGGGTGGCGGCCCGGTGCGCAGAGGCCATCGCCGCCGCCTGTCCGGACCTGGACGGAGAAAAGGCCTATATTCTGGCCCTTCTTCACGACATTGGCCGGAAATTCGGAACGGGCCACCTCCGCCACGTGTGGGACGGGTATACCTACCTTACCGCCCTGGGCTATGACGAAGCGGCGCGGATCTGCCTGACCCACTCCTTCCACGACCTGTCCCTGCGCTCCTACATCGGGTGCTTTGACCTGACCCCGGAGGAGCAGCGTGCCCTGGAGGCGGCCTTAGCCCGCACCGTCCCGGATGACTACGACCGTCTGTGCCAGCTCTGCGACGCTCTGGCCGGCGCGGAGGGCGTTGTGGACGTGGAGGTCCGCATGGCGGACGTAAAGCGGCGGTACAGCTACTACCCCCAGGAAAAATGGGACGCTAACCTGGCCCTGAAGGCCTACTTTGAGAAAAAAACCGGCCGTCCCATGACCGGTCTGCTGCGGGGGATCTAAGGC
>CAKTIN010000074.1 GCA_934565775.1 uncultured Oscillospiraceae bacterium | reverse complement strand
GGGAAGTACTGCATATCAGAACAGGCCGCCCAGATTCATGCCACCGGTGAGCTTGGACATACTGGCGGCGGCGTCGGACTCGGCCGCGCGCATGGCCTCGTTCACGGCGGCGATGACCATATCCTGGAGCATCTCCACATCCTCGGGGTCCACGGCCTCGGGGTCGATGGTCAGAGCCGTCACCTCGTGCTTGCCGTTGACGGTTGCGGAGACCACGCCGCCGCCCGTGGTGGCGGTATAGGTCTTATTTTCCATTTCCTCCTGGGCCTTCAGCATCTCCTGCTGCATTTTCTGGACCTGCTTCATCATTGCGGCCTGGTTCATGCCGCCCATGGGGCCGCCGCGGAAACCACCCTTTGCCATTGTAACATTCTCCTTTATTCCTTAATTTTAATTGTTTGCTCATGGGCCTTGCCAAAGGCCAGCAGCTGCTGCATATTTGCGTTGGCGCCTGGGGCGGAGGTAGCGTCCACCGCCTTGACCTGCACCTGCCGCCCCAGGACGGCCTGGGCCTTCCGGCCTACCAGAGCCAGCAGCTCCGGCTTGCCGACTAGATCCAATACGAAGGGGGCGGAGCAAAGCAAATACAGCGTATCGCCCCGAAGCCGCCCCTGGACCGGCGCCTTGGGGCTGGGGGCAAAGAAGCCAATCAGCGGGGGCTTCAGCTCGCTGCGCACCCGGGCGGCGATTTCCGGCCAGGCCACGTCCGAGGCGGGGGCCGCCTGGCCGGACTCCGGCGGGGCGTCCTCGTCCGAGAAGGGGGGCGGGGCGTCCGAATCGTCCGGGACGGGAGGCGCCTGCTCGGTCTGCCGGGGGGCTTCTGCCCGGGCGGGGAGGACCCCCGAGGCCAGCTGCTCCTCCACCCGGCTCAGCCGGGCGTTGAGAGAGGGCGCGTCCAGCCGCAGGGCCGGGTCGCACAGCTCCATCAGGCACAGCTCCGCATCGATGCGGCGGCTGCCGCTGCGGGTGAAGCCGGACAGGGTGCCTTGCACCACGTTCAGCATCCGGACCAGCTCCGCCGGGGTGAACCGGCCGGTGAGTTCCTTCGCCTCCGATTCCGTACAGACCCCGGAGAGCATGGAGATCCCGGCTGCCGGGGCGGTTTTCAGAATGAGCAGATCCCGGAGGGCCGCGCAGAGCTCGTCGAGCATGGCGGCGATGTCCTTGCCCTGGGCGTACAGGTCGCTGAACTGCTTCAGCGCGCCCTGGGTATCATGGGCGGCGGCGGCGGACAGCAGGGCTGCCGTCTGCTTCTGCCCGGCGATGCCCAGACACTGATAGACCCAGTCCGGGGTAATGGCCTTGTCCGGGCTGGTCATGCACTGATCCAGGAGGTTGATGCCGTCCCGGAAGGCACCGTCTGCCAGCCGGGCCAGGACCCGGGAGGCCTCCGGCTCCAGCTCCACACCCTCCTGATAGGCGATGTATTGCAGCCGGGAGTCGATCTCCTCCATGCTGGGCCGCCGGAAGGCAAACCGCTGGCACCGGGAGACGATGGTTGCCGGGACCTTTTGCAGCTCCGTTGTAGCCAGAATGAACAGCAGATGCTCCGGCGGCTCCTCAATGATCTTCAGCAGAGCGTTGAAGGCGGAGAGGGAGAGCATATGCACCTCGTCGATGATATAGACCCGGGTCCTGACCTGGGAGGGGGTGTAGACCGCGTCGTCCCGCAGGTCCCGGACCTGATCGACGCCGTTGTTGGAGGCGGCGTCGATCTCCAGCACGTCCATACACGCGCCGCTGTCAATGGCCCTGCAGGCCGCGCAGCGGTTGCAGGGATTGCCGTCCATAGGCTCCAGGCAGTTGACCGCCTTGGCCAGAATTTTGGCGGCGGTGGTTTTGCCCGTGCCCCGGGAGCCGGTAAAGAGGTAGGCATGGCTGAGCTTGCCCGAGGTAAGCTGGGCCCGCAGGGTCCGGGTCACCGCGTCCTGGCCGACCATATCGTCAAAGGTCTGGGGCCGGTATTTTCGATAAAGCGCCTGGTACAACTGCGCTCCCTCCTTCCGAAAGACAGCAAAGCTGGCTCATAACAAGATCGCACACCCACATTTGTGCCATTGCAGCACCCGATATCGCTGCAGCCAGCTCAGGAACGGCAACCCTGCGGCACACAAGAAGGTCCGCTTAATGCTGCTTGGTTCCCCACCTGACATGGTTCACGGGGTCTTGTTGCGCAAGACCGTCCCCTCAGCGCCGCTTACGGCGACCGGACGGTGCGGCAAATGGCCCGGGTGTGGGAATTCACCCCTGCTATAGCGGATTGCAGGTTACAGGGCACCGCTATCTCCCCGGCTAGTGCGACCTTGTTATGAGCCAGCGGCTCACAAGGCTTCAATTAGTTGAGCTGATCCTCGATGTAGTCTGCCAGCTCGCCGATGGTGGTAATGTCCTGGTTCTCCAGGTTGATCTCCACGTCCAGCTCGCTCTCCAGGTCCTCGATCATTTCCACAATGTCCAGAGAATCCAGGCCCAGGCTCTTAAAGGTGGTATCCCGGTCGATCTCGTCGGCAGAGATGCCCAAGGTATTGGCAGCGTACTCTACGATCTTGTTATACATAATAGAATGACCTCCTGAAAGGGTTTTTCTTTCACTCGTGACACCATTCTATTACATCTTCCTCCATTTGTCAATTGCTTTTCTGCCGCAGGGCGGACAAGGCCCGGGCCTCCCGCTGCTGCACCTGGCCGGGGGTCAGGCCGAGGGCGCGCCCGGCCTCCGCCGGACTCATGGGGGGCTTGCCCGTCAGGCCGAAGCGCAGCTCCAGAAGCTGCCGGTCCTCCGGGGTCAGGCCCGAGAGCAGCGCCTCGATCTCCATGCGCTGCTGGAAATAGGCGGTATCCTCCACGGGCGCGTCCTGCTCGGGGGCCTCCTGGGGCTGGGGAACGGCCTTCTCCAGCGCGGCGGCGTCCCGGCGCATTTTCTCCAGGGTTTCCAGACGCTGGGGATCCACGTGGAGATACTGGGCGATCTCCTCCCGGCTGGGATTGTGCCCCAGGTCCCGGAGCAGCTCCCGGTCGGCCCGGTCATAGTCCTGCATGGCCTTCAGCAGAGCGGCCCCGGTTCCCCAGGCGTGATGCTGGGCGACGACGGCCCCGGCCATGGCCAGACGGGCCTGGCGCAGAGCCAGCGCTTCAAAGCCCCGGGGGTCCGGGCAGTCCATGACCGCCTGCCACAGGGCCAGGCTGCCCTCCTGCATCAGATCCGTCAGCAGCGCGCCCTGCCCGGCGTATTCCTTTGCCACTGCCCACAGTAGGGGCAGAAAGCCCTCGGCCAGGGCGGAGGCAGCCCGGGCGTCTCCGGCGGCGGCTGCCGCGGCCAGAGCGGGGATCCGCTCCGGCTCCAGCGGGGACTGGGCCAGCCACTGCTCCAGAGACAGGCGCAGGGGATCGTTTTCCTCCAGCTCCTCCCCCCGGCTGCCGCTTTCCGCCAGCTCCCGCTCCAGGGCAAGGCGCTGGGCGGTCTGCTGGGGAATGGCGGCGGGGACCAGGTCCCCGGTATCTAAAAGAATGTCCTTCTGCCGCAGCTGGTCGATGGCGTCGTCCAGCTCCTCCTGGTCCGCCTCGGACAGCTTCGCCAGGAAATGAGCGGCGGACAGGGTGCCGCCCGGCCGCAGAGCGGACAGGCTCCGCTCCCAGGGGCGCTCCTCCAAATCGAATTCCAGATCCATATTCAATCCAAAAAATCTCCTAATCCCTGGGCGTCGCCCAGTTTTTGCAGCTTTTCCAGAGCCTGGCGTTCGATCTGCCGGGCCCGCTCCTTTGAGATCCCCAGCTTTTTGCCGATCTGCTCCAGGGACTGGCAGACGCCGTCCGCCAGACCGTAGTGCAGCCGCAGGACCTCCTGCTGCCGCTCCGGGAGCTGCTGGAGCAGACTGCTGAGGGTGTGGAGCATCTGCTCCTGGGCCAGGCGGCTCATGGGCTCCTCGGCGCTGCTGTCCGGCACCAGCTGCCCGATGGCGCTGGCGTCATCTCCGTCGGAGGCAGGGGCGTCCAGGGAGCAGACCTCCGGGCTGAGCTCCAGGAGCTCCTTCACCTTGTCCTGGGGCAGCTCCGCCGCCTTGGACAGTTCATCCAGCTCCGGCTCCCGTCCGTTTTGCTGGACGAAGGTGTTCCGAATGGCGCTCACCCGGCGAATCTGCTCGGCGGTGTGCACCGGGACCCGGATCACGCTGCTGTGATTGAGCAGGCACCGGGTCACGCCCTGGCGGATCCACTTGGTCGCATAGGTAGAAAAGCGGTAATCCAGGGTGTAGTCAAATTTCTTCACTGCGACCAGCAGGCCGATGTTGCCCTCCTGGATCAGATCCATGAGGGGCACGCCCCGGCCCGCATACTCCCGGGCCACGGACACCACCAGCCGCAGATTGCTGTTGACCATCTGGGCGGCGGCCTCCTCGTCCCCCTGGGCGCAGCGAATGGCCAAGGCCCGCTCCTGCTCCGGGGTGAGAATGGGGTACTGCCGGATCTCCTGCAAGTATTGCCGCAGATCGTCCTCTCCGGCGCTGACGACTGGGGACTGGTCCTGTTCTTTCTGTGGGGTATCCGTCATCCTTCGTATCCTTTTCTTTCTCTCAGCTTGTCCCGCAGGGCAAGCAGGTCCTTCTCCGAGCTGACGCTTCGGCTGTCATATTCCTGGCGGATGATGCGAATGTAATCCTCCAGGGCCCGCTCGTTCACCGGGCCCTGCTGCTTCTGCGCGACGGCGGCCATATGGGCCCCCTCCTCCGGGGTCAGGTCCTCCAGCACGCCCAGAGAGACCTTCAGCCCCTGGCGGTGGCGCTGCAGGAGCTGGCCGAATACCCGACCCAGCAGAGGGCTGGAAAACTGCCCCGGGGCCAGCACGCCGGCCTGATCCAGAAGGGCGGGCTCCCGCAGGCACATCCCCACCACGCCCTCCTCGGCCATGGCGGAGCGAATATTGTCATAGCGGATGGCCCGGGTCCGGGGCTGCTGGGCGGCGGCCGGAGCCAGGAGAATCTTCTCCTGCTGTTTCTTTTCCCGATGGAGCCGGCGTTTATACGCCTTGTCCATTTCCAGCTTCAGCGCGTCGTAGGTGACCCCGGCGGCCTCTGCCGCCCGGGTGCCGTAAACCTCCCGCTGGACGGCGTTGGGCAGGGTGGACAGATAATCCGCCGCCGCTTTCAGATAGGCGACCCGCTGCTCGTCGTCCTTCAGGTCGAATTTCCGGCCGATGGCCTGAAGCTGATATTCCACGGGGTTTTCCGATTCCTCCAGAAGGAGCTTAAACCGGTCTGCCCCAAATTTTTTCAAAAATTCATCCGGGTCCTTGGCGCCGCGCATTTTCAGCACCTTTACCTGGACCCCAGTCTTTTCCAGCATGGGAATGGCCCGCCGGGTCGCGGCCTGCCCGGCCTCATCGCCATCGTAGATGAGTACCACCCGGTCGGTGTATTTGGAGAGCACTGCGGCGTGGTCCTCGGTCAGGGAGGTGCCCAGGGAGGCTACGGCGCAGTCAAAGCCGTATTGGTGCAGGGTCACGGCGTCCATATACCCCTCCACCAGGATCAGATAGCCCAGCTTGCTCTTTTTTGCGAAATTCAGGGCAAACAGATTGCGCCGCTTGTTGAAGATCAGAGTCTCGGCGGAGTTCAGATATTTGGGCTTGGAGTCATCCATGACCCGACCGCCGAAGCCGATGACGTTCCCCCGCACATCGATGATGGGGAACATGAAGCGGTTTCGGAACCGGTCGTACACTCCGCCCTTGGCGCCCTGGACGGCCAGACCGGCGTCCAGAAGCTCCTGCTCGGTGTAGCCCTTTTTCTTCATGGCGGCTAGAAGATTGGACCAGCCGGCCGGGGCGAAGCCCAGACCGAACCGGGTGAGGGTGCCCTTGGTCAGCCCGCGCTTTTGCGCGTAGGCCAGGCCCTCTGCACCGGCGGGGGCGTAGAGCTGGGCATGAAAATACCGGGCGGCCTCCTTGCACAGGGCCCAGAGCCGCTCCTGCTTGCGGTAGCGGCTCTGATACTGCTCGTCCTCCGGTACATCCAGCCCCGCCCGCTTGGCCAGAAACCGCACGGCGTCCGGGTAGCTGAGATTCTCAATGTCCATAATGAACTGGATCACGCCGCCGCCCTTGTGACAGCCGAAGCAGTAATAGATACCCTTGTCCGGGGCGACGGAGAAGGAGGGGGTCTTTTCCCCGTGGAAGGGGCACAGGCCGAAGAGATTGCTCCCCTGGCGCTTGAGCTGGACATACTGCCCCACCACATCCTCAATGGGATTGCGGGCCTCCAGCTCGTCTAAAAACGGCGCGGGAAAGGCCATCCGTCTGCCTCCTTTCTGCTTGCGGCGTACCCAATATTATAGCAAATTCTCTGTGCCGCCGTCAACCCCGCACCTGCCAGGCGAAGGGAATAAAGAGCTGGGAAAATTTGTCCACGGCGTACTTGTCCGTCATTCCGGCAATGTAGTCGCACACGGTGCGCTCCATGCCGTCAAAGGAGAGCTGGGGCTGGAAATCCTCCGGCAGAGCGTCCGGGTGGCGGATGTAGTATTCATACAGCCGCTTCAGAATCTCCTTGGCCTTGGTCTCCTCTCCCTTGGCTACGGGATTGCGGTACACCCGCTCAAACATGAACTCCCGCAGGTCGCGCATGGCCTTATCCACAGCCGGGGTCATGCACAGCTCCCCGCTTTCCTGGGTGGTGCGGATCAGGTCCGTCACCAGGGTGTTGATCCGGTCCCGGTGGGTCTGGCCCAGCACGGCGGCAATGTCCCGGGGAATGTCGTCATTGCACAGGATGCCCGCCCGCATGGCGTCGTCAATATCGTGGTTGATATAGGCAATCTGGTCGGATTTCCGCACGATCTGCCCCTCCCAGGTTTCGGGGACATACTCGCCGGTGTGGCCCAGAATGCCCAGCCGGACCTCGTGGCACAGGTTCAGGCCCTGGCCGTCCTTTTCCAGCAGGTCCACCACACGCAGGCTCTGCTCGTTGTGCCGGAAGGGCTTGCCCAGAGCCTGGGTCAGGGCAACCTCTCCGGCATGGCCGAAGGGGGTGTGCCCCAGATCATGGCCCATGGCAATGGCCTCGGTAAGGTCCTCGTTCAGCCGCAGGGCCCGGGCGATGGTCCGGGCAATCCGGGAGACCTCCAGGGTGTGGGTCATCCGGGTGCGGTAGTGATCTCCCTCCGGGCGCAGGAACACCTGAGTCTTGTGCATCAGGCGGCGGAAGGCCTTGCTGTGGACGATTCGGTCCGTGTCCCGCTGAAAGCAGGTGCGCACGTCATCCTCCCGGGGCTCCTCCGGCACCGGGCGGCCCTGGGAGCGGTCAGAAAAGACAGCCCTGGGGCTGAGAAACAGGTGCTCCTGCCGCTCCAATTCCTCTCGAATACTCATACCCATCTCTCCTTACTGCCGCAAAGGGCCTACGCCTTTGCGTAAAAATAAATGTCCGCTTTTCCCGCCTGGGCGGTGCCGTCGTAGACCCGGTTGTCAAAGCCGCCGATCTCAAAGCCACAGCTTAAGTAAAACAGGCAGGCGCTCAGGTTGTTGTCCTGGGCCTGCAAATACACGCCGAGATAGCCCTGGGCCTTGGCGTAGTCCAGGCCGGAGCGGATCAGCGCCCGGCCGATCCCCTTCCGCCGGGCGGCGGCGCTGACCTTCAGGTCCTCTAAGTACCAGTAGTCGAAAAATCCCTTTTTATAGATCGCCAAGCCCAGGCAGACCCCGTCCTCATAGGCGCCGAAGGCGGCCCCGTCCCGGGACAGCACATCAAAATCATAGCATTCGTCCGGGAAGGTCTGCTCCGACGGCTGATCGAATTCCTCCGTCCGATAGCTCCACACCCCGTCCTGCAGGGCGGGGATCATCCGCCCCCAGAGGGGAAACGGGTCGTTTTTCAGAGCCAGGTCTCCTGCATGAGCCTGGTCAATCTGCTTGATTTCAACCATGATTGTCTCCTTTTTCCACGGGAAAGGCCCGGTATTCCTGCCCGGTGACCATGCCCTCCAGCACCCCGGCGGACAGGTCCGTCAGCCGGTCCAGAAAGGGCTGCGCTACGGCGGCGGGGACCAGAATGTCCAGCTCCACCTCCGCGCCGAACTCCGCCTGCCGGAGCACGCCCCCATAGGCGGCAATCTCCAGCTTCACCCGCTCAAACCAGGCGTAGGGGCAGGGGACGTACAGCGCCGTCCAGACTCGCTTGAGGGACTTGCCTCCAGCGTCCACGGCGAGCTTGGCACCCCGGGTATACGCCCGGACCAGCCCCCCGGCGCCCAGCAGAATGCCTCCGAAGTACCGGGTGACCACGCAGCAGGCGTTGGACAGCCCTTCCCGCTGGAGGACCTGGAGCATGGGCATCCCCGCCGTGCCCCCGGGCTCTCCGTCGTCGGAGAACCGCACGGGGCCGTCCCGGAGCACATAGGCCCAGCAGTTATGCGTGGCGTCATAGTGCTGCTTTTTCATGTCCTGGATATGGGCCAGGGCCTCCTCCTCCGTCTCCACCGGCCAGATGCGGCCGATGAAGCGGGACTTCTTTTCCGTAAATTCATCCTGCCCAAAGGCGGTGGGCACCAGATATTCCTCCATGCTCATGGCCGCTCATACTGCCGCAGGCGGCCGTACAGCACCTCGTCGCAGACGGTCTCCACGGCGATGCCCTCGGGGGTGTAGTCCACCTTCAGGACCTTGGCATTGTCGTGGAGGGTCTCCACCTGCCCGCCCATGGAATAGGGCAGCAGCAGGGTCACATGGTGCAGCCGCTTCCCCAGGGCGCGGTCGATGGCGGCCAGAAGCCGGTCCAGCCCCTGCCCCCCCTTCGCGGAGAGAGCGACCACGTCCTGCCC
>CAKTIN010000073.1 GCA_934565775.1 uncultured Oscillospiraceae bacterium | reverse complement strand
ACCGGCTGGGTCATGGAAAAGCTTCCCGGTGCACCGGTCACTCTGGGGGCCTGGACCTCCCGCAGCAGGTTGTACCGGGGAAATACATCCCGAATCGCCTCCTGAAAATCCACCGGCGATTTTGCTCCGATGGCCAGGATTTCCGGAAACCGGAACTGGCAGATCGCCTCCAAAATGGGGTTTTTCTCATAAATACATCTGGGTTCCTGGGAAAACATCTCGGATCGCTCCCCTTTTCATTCATTTTTCTTATTATACCCCAGATTGGGCAAAATGACAAGGGCGGGCCAGGAATCCCCCGGGGTCCAATCTTTACTTTTCTGTAAATTTTTGATAGAATGGTCTTGATTAAGGTCATGTGAAAGGAGGACCCTTTTATGGCGTTTCTGCGCTGGCTGGCGGACCTGCGGGCTCCCGTCCTGAATGTGCTGATGCAGGGCATTACGGAGCTGGGCTCCGAGGCCGTGTTTCTGGTCGCCGCTCTGGCGATCTTCTGGTGCGTTGATAAAAAGCGGGGGTATTATCTGCTGTCCGTGGGTTTTTTCGGGATCATCATCAACCAATTTCTGAAGCTTCTGTGTCATATTCCCCGCCCCTGGGTCCTGGACCCCAACTTTGAAATCGTGGAGACCGCCCGGGCCGGAGCGACCGGCTATAGCTTCCCCAGCGGACATACCCAAAACGCCGTGGGAACCTTCGGTTCCATAGGGCTGACCAGCAAGCGTCCCTGGGTAAGGGGGCTCTGCCTTGCTCTGTGTATTCTGATTCCCTTTTCCCGGATGTATCTGGGAGTCCACACCCCTCTGGATGTGGGGGTCGCCGCCCTGACCGCCGGAATCCTTCTGTTCCTGCTGCGGCCGGTGGTATTTTCAAAGGACCGGCGGGCGTTTCCCGCCCTGCTGGGGCTGATGCTGGTGCTGGCTGTGGCCTTTGTGGTCTATGTGAAATGCGCCTCCTTCCCCGGCGGGCCGGCCGACGAGAACGTGGCCCACGGGACCAAGAACGCCTATAGCCTCCTGGGAGCGCTGATCGGTCTGATTTTCGCCTATATTTTCGACGAGCGCAGGCTGCACTTCCCGGTGGAGGCCGTCTGGTGGGCCCAGCTGCTGAAGCTCACCCTGGGCGCCGCCCTGCTCCTGGCTATCCGCGTGGCCCTGAAGGCGCCCCTGAACGCGCTGCTTGCCGGGCATGGCGCGGCAAGCGCCCTGCGGTACTGCGCCATGGTGCTCTTTGCCGGGGCGCTGTGGCCCATGACCTTCCCCTGGTTTTCCCGGCTGGGAAAAGAAAAAACGCACTGAGGAGAAATTCCCATGAACTATGCAGAAATCAAAAACTGTGACATTGCCAACGGTCCAGGGGTGCGGGTGGTGCTGTTTGTCTCCGGCTGCCGCCATCACTGCCCGGATTGCTTCAATGAGGTCGCCTGGGATTTTGGCTATGGCAAGCCCTTCACCCAGGAAACGATCGATGAAATTTTGGCTCTCTTGGCCCCGGATTATATCGAAGGCCTTACCCTCCTGGGGGGCGAGCCCTTTGAGCCGGAGAACCAGGGCCCCGTTCTGGAGCTGGTGCGGCAGGTACGCGCCCGGTATCCCGAGAAAACCATCTGGGCCTTTTCCGGCTTCACCCTGGACCAGTTGGCCTCCGGCAAAATCGGCTCCTGGCCCGTCACCAGGGCGCTGCTGTCCAGCCTGGATGTGCTGGTAGACGGCCCCTTCCACAGGGAGGAGAAGGATCTGAATCTTCGCTTCCGGGGCTCCCGGAATCAGAGAATCATCGACATGAAAAAAACCGCAGAGGCCGGGCAGATCGTCCTTTGGCGGGATTGGCAGACAAAGGAGCGCGATTGAATGGAAACGGTTTCTGTAAAGGTCCTGCGCCCCGGTGCAAAATTGCCCACTTACGGGACGGATTTTGCGGCCGGAGCCGATTTATACGCCTGTCTGGAGGGCCCCGTGACCCTCGCCCCCGGGGAGACGGCCCTGATCCCCACCGGTCTGGCCATGGCCATTCCCGCCGGATATGCCGGACTGGTCTACGCCCGCAGCGGCATCTCCGTCAAGCGCGGCCTGGCTCCGGCCAATAAGGTCGGCGTCATTGACAGTGACTACCGGGGAGAGTGCACCGTGGCCCTATACAACCAGAGCGCCGTGCCCCAGACCGTGGAGCCCGGGGAGCGCATCGCCCAGCTGGTGGTCACCGCCTGCCTGCGCCCGGCCTTTGCAGAGGCCGTCGCTCTGGACGAGACGGTCCGTGGGGCCGGGGGCTTCGGCTCCACCGGGACCAAATAGTGAAAAGCGCTGAATTTTCATAAGAAATCGCCGTATTTTTTTCCACTATTTCTACTACCTCTTTTCGCCGGAATTTCTTATAATAATACTGAGTTTGAGTGTCTAACGAAAGCGCAAAAAACATCTTTGGGAGAGTCGTATGGGTATTTTATCTATCATCAGTCTCTTCGGCGGCCTGGCCATGTTCCTGTACGGAATCGAGGTCATGGGCGACGGCTTAAAGAGCAGCTCCGGCGCAGCGCTGAAAAAATTCCTGGAAAAAGCGACAAACAACCTTCTCCTTGGCGTCCTGACCGGCACCATTGTGACCGCCGTCATCCAGAGCTCTACGGCGACCATCGTCCTGACCGTGGCGCTGATCGGCGCGGGGATCCTGGACCTTCGTCAGGGTGTCTCCATTGCCATGGGCGCGAACATTGGCACGACGATCACCTCGCAAATCATCCGTCTGGCCAGCGTAGATGCCAGCGGCAACCCGCTTCTGAACCTGTTTAAGGCAGAAACCCTGGCTCCCCTGGCGCTGGTGGCCGGCATTGTGCTTATCATGTTTGTCAAGCGCGGCGCTGCCAAAAGCGTTGGCAATATCTTTATCGGCTTCGGCATTCTCTTCAGCGGCATCATGAATATGACCGCCGCCGTAAAGCCCCTGTCTGAGTCTGCCGAATTTGCCGAGCTGCTCCTGCGTCTGTCCAAAATTCCCATTGTGGGCATTCTCGCCGGTGTGGGAAGCACCATTATCATTCAAAGCTCCTCCGCCGTGGTCGGCATCCTGCAAACCATTGCGGACGCTACCGGGGCCGTAACCTTCAGCCTGGCTTACCCCATTATCATGGGCAGCAACATCGGCACCTGTATCGTAACGGCTACCCTGTGCTCCATCGGCGCGACCAAGGACGGCAAGCGCACCGGCTTTGTGCACATTCTCTTTAACCTCTTCGGCACCGTTCTGATCATGCTGGGTCTGTCCATCCTGCACCGGACCGGAATCATCTCCGAAAGCTACTGGGTCAGTACCATGACCAGCGGAAGCATTGCGGATTTCCACACCCTGACCAAGCTGATCACCTGCGCCCTGCTGCTGCCCTTTACCAACCAGCTGATTGCTCTGTCCAAGCTGGTCATCCGGGACGACGCTCCTGCCGCGCAGGTGCACCCGGAGCTCCACACCCTGGACAGCAAGCTGCTGATCTCCCCCGCCCTGGCTCTGAACGAGGCCACCCGGGCGGTGGCCTCCATGGGCAATGTGGCCCGGCAGAATTTTAAGCGCAGCTGTCTCATGCTCAGCAAATACAACGACAAGGACGCCGCTCTGATCCTCTCGGAGGAGGATTGCCTGGACCAGTTTGCGGAAACGGCGGACTACTTCCTGGTGGACCTGTCCAAGCGTCTGTCCACCGACGCGGAGGACACCCAGCTGAACCTACTGATGCAGACCGTCCCGAATTTCGAGCGAATCGGCGACTATGCCACCAATATTCTGGAGTTTTCCCAGAAAATGCAGTCGGAAAAGCTGCAATTCTCCAAGACAGCCCGGGAAGAGCTGGCCCTGCTGGGCTCCGCCGTCAACGAGATTCTGAATCTGACCATCAGCGCCTTTGACAGCAACGACAACGAGGCCGCCAAATCCGTGGAGCCCCTGGAGGAGATCATTGACGACATGGTCCTTCTGCTCCGGGACCGGCACACCGAGCGCCTGCGCAGCGGCCAGTGCACCATCAACGCCGGTCTGATCTTCCTGGAGGTCCTGACCTATATGGAGCGTGCCTCGGACCAGTGCTCCAGCACCGCCGCCTGGATGCTCTCCCGGGCGGACAAGTCCATTGCTCACAGCCACCACGACTATTTGAAGCAGATTCACCAGGGCAACGACTCGTTCTACCGGCAGGAATACGCCAAGCGCAGAGAGGAATATATCCTCCCGCTGCAAAAGATCGAATAAGCCGTCCGCCTTTGGGCGGCGGGCAAAAAAACAGGCTCCCCATGGGGCAGGCCTCCAAAAAGCAAACGCTTCGGAGCCGCCCGGTGGGGAGCCTATGTCGTATTTCTCTTTTTCCCGTCCTGATAAAGGAAATCAGCTCTTCTGCATCCTCAAAATCATCTGCCGCTATCGACCGGTCATGCGCACAAACAACCCATTTCCGTCCGGAATTCACCAGCGCGTCAGGTTCTTTTCAAACTTGGCCCGATAGGCCTCTTTCAGCTCCTCCTCGCGTATTCCGTAGCACAGAAGAACATCATTGTAATACATGAGCACATCCGCCAGCTCTTCAACAAGCCGCTGCCGCACGGCCGTGTCCCCGGCAGCCTTTTGGTCCCCATTTTTCTTAATTATATCAATGACTTCTCCGACCTCACCGAGCATCCACAGCAATTTATGCTTACCGGCTTCGGGGGAAATCGATTCCCACCTGTCTCTATACTTTTCCTGTAAGGCCCGCTGCATCGCAAGCATATCTTTCACCGCAAAATCGCTCATAGGTCCCTCCACATCTTCCAATTTGACAAGCGCAGCGCCCCGGAATTTGTATAAAAAATCCACCGTAATCCCATTCGAATTACGGTGGATTTTGGCAGAGGATGAGGGATTCGAACCCCCGCAAACGGAGTCAGAGTCCGGTGTGCTACCGTTACACAAATCCTCTATGCTTGCTGTCAATCAGCGTATATTATTATACACATCCTGCCGGAAATGTCAAGTCTTTTTTCGCCCGAAAACGAAAAATTTTCCCTCCGGCCTTTGCGTTTCTCTCGCCGGTGTGTTATAGTAAGGAAAACCCCATAACCGGGAGGGATTCCTATGAAATTATACCGCGAGGCTCTGCCTGGGCGCTTCCTGGCCCGGCCGAACCGCTTCATCGCCCAGGTGCTCCTGTCCGGCCGGGAGGAGCGCTGCCATGTTAAAAATACCGGCCGCTGCCGGGAGCTTCTGGTCCCGGACGCCCAGGTCTGGTGCGCGCCGGGAGATAACCCGGCGCGAAAGACAAGATTTGACCTGGTGGCCGTCCAGAAGGGCAGCAGACTGATCAATCTGGACTCCCAAGCTCCGAACCGGGCCGCCATGGAATGGCTCCAAGGGGGCGGCCTGGGGCCTCTGGAGGATCTGCGGGCGGAGCAGGTCCACGGGGATTCCCGCTTTGATTTTGCCTTTACGAAGGACGGACGGCCCTCCTTCCTGGAGGTCAAGGGGGTCACTCTGGAGTGCGGCGGGGTCGTCCGGTTCCCGGACGCACCCACAGAACGGGGGACCAAGCACCTCCACGGCCTGTCCCGGGCCGCTCAGGAAGGCTACGGCGCCTATGTGCTGTTTGTGATTCAGATGGACGCCGTCCGCTTTCTGGAGCCCAACGAGGCCACGGACCCGGCCTTCGCCGCCGCCCTGCGCCAGGCAGCCCAGGCCGGTGTGGCCCTTCTTGCCATGGACTGCACCGTCACCCCGGAAAGCATGACCCTGCGTCACCCCGTGGAGATCCGCCTATAAGCCAGAAAAACCGCCCGGCAAAAGAAATTTTGCCGGGCGTTCGATTAGGAATTGCTCCCCTCCTGCGGGCACTGAGGCGGCTGCGGCTGGGGCGGCTGAGGCGGCTGCGGCTGCGGCCGGTAGCCATAGGGCTGCTGGACGGGGCCGGGATTCTGCGGGCCATAAGCGCCCTGGGGCGGCCGGTAACCCTGCGGCCCGCCGTAGTAAGGCGGCTGCTGTCCATAGGGCGCCCGATAGCCGTTGGGCTGACCTACAGGGGGATAATAGCCGGGACCCCGCTGGGGATACATCCCCTGGTCCTTGTCCCGCACAACGAACAGGAACACACCGTCCAGGCCGGAGAAGAAGATCGACAGGACGGTAAACAGCGTCGCCTTTCCGGGATCGCAGGACTGGAACACCCGGTAAAGCGTTACCAGCCGCACGACGGCGCAGGCAATGGTAACCCCGAGCATGGGGATCAGCAGAATCAGCATCAGCCCCATGCGGCCCAGAAGGCCGTAAGCAAACTGCTCCCCTGCCGCACTGCTCAAATACCGGTCCATTTCATTGGCAAAGCGCTCCGGATCAAAGCCTCCGGCGCTCATAGCCCGGCGAACAAAGCCCAGCAGATACGGAAGAACCACAATCAAAGAGGCCACCAGAAGCAGCCACAGCACTGCCTGCAAAATGCCCAACACCAGCAGTGCCGTGCGCATATTCCGTTTACGGCCATAGACCTTTGCCTGATAATCATCGTGGACCTTTCCCAGCAGCCACAACCGGGCAACCGGGAACCAGCCCGCTGCGCCGCCGGAGATCCCCCGGCGCTTTGCAATGGCATACAGCGCAATGGCCATAAAGATATACCCGATCAGGCCCAGCCCGCCAAGAGGAAGGTTCCAGTTGATACGAAAGCTTCTCTGCACGGGAATCGTTTCCAAAAACAGCATCATATACCCTCTCTTTCCTATGTTCTGGTTTCAAACGGATATGGAATCTGCCGGCAGGCAGGAATTCCTGCATCTTTGCCGCGCACGGCAAAAAGGACAACGGCAGCATACTGACTGCTCAGCACCGCCAGGACAGTAAACAGCGTGGCCTTCTGGGGGTCACAGGAGCGGTAGACTCGATTCAGGGCAATCAGCGTCAGCACCTTTGCCGCCAGAGCCACCACGGAGGCCAGCCCATTCAGGCCCAAAAGCAGCAGCATCCAGCCGGGAGTCGACCCGACGGCTCCGCTTCCATCCAGGATCCCAATGGGGCCCAGGAGGAAGCCCTTGGGCAGCCGCCCCCGGGAGCTGTTGACCGTCAGCCAGACGACCCCGCCCAAAAAGAGCCCATACAGAATCGCCTGCAAAATCGACGGAACCAGCAGAGCCGGGCCCATCCCGCCGCCTTGCCGGTACACTCTGGCCTGGTACTCATCGCTGATCTTTCCCAGGAGCCACATCCGCGCCACCGGGACCCAGGCCATCGCCGCCCCGGAGATTCCCCGGCGCTTCGCCAGGGTTTGCAGGGCGATTGCCAGGAAGAAATAGGCGGAAACAGCCAGACCCATGAGGCCCAGATACAGACGGGCAAACGGCAGCAGCAGGCCTATGCCATACAGCCATTCCATTGTATTCCCCTCTTATTCCTTTAGAACGTGGCGACATCCGGGTCCGCCGGGTCCGCCGGGCCCACGGAAATTGCCGTCAGAATCGGACCGACCTGGTTCTTGTACAGCGCGTGGCGCTCCACGGAGACCTTGGCCTTTACCATCACCCACTGACGGGCCTTCAGCTTCTCCGCCTCGGGATACCGGCAGGGCAGCCCGCAGAACTGAATATCCTCCACGCAGCAGGTCATTACAAACCGGCCCGGGGCAAACACGCCCTTCTTATCCCGGACCAGCCGGGCGACCTGGGCCTTAAAGGAGACGGTCTTTCCGTCATACTTTTTCGGCTCCTCGGTAATATCCCGGTACCACAGGGCAAAATCCTCGTCGCCAATGGTCACGACCGGGGCGTTCAGGTCAAAGGGCAGGGGGTCCTGCACATTGTCGAAGCTGGTAGACCCGTCGGTAAAGTCATAGAGAATGTCCACCCGGCGGTTAACGGCCCGGGCCAGCTTATGCAGGGGCATGGTATCCTGCCCCTTCGTCACCCGGTTGAACACCACCATCTCGCACCCGGAGAGCTTGTCCACCACCAGGTTGCGCATATTGGCGTTGTATTGCAGAATGGTCGTGCTGTCCGCGAACATGACCTCCTGGGCTACACCCCAGTCCTGGGGGAAGCGGTTATACAGGTCCCCAACCAGCTGCATTCCGTTGAGCTCCGCCACCACCCGCTGGGCTTTGTGCTTCTTTTGCAGCGCAGTCAGCTCCTGCGTGGTAACGGTCTGCTGGTCCAGAACCTCCAGATAGACGTTCTGATGGGGATAGGTGGAGAAGTCATATTCCTCCTCCCCCTCCTCAAAGACCAGGAGCAGGGTCCGCTCCCCGGCGTTGAACCGGGGATCCTCCAGGGTCTCCTGAATGAACTTCGTCTTGCCGGAATCCAGGAAGCCCGTAAACACATAAACAGGAATCGGCATAGGACCGCCCTCCGTTACACGCCAAACAGCTGGGCAATGGCCTTCTCATCCAGCTTGGAGCCGATGACGCACAGCCGGCCAATCACAGCGGCAGGGCCGGTACGCAGCTCCTCCTCGCCGGGCACATAGTCGAAATGAATCCAGGTGCCGTCGTCGGCCGCCAGAATGCCCTTAGCACGGAGCACGGCGCCATATTCGCCGGAATCCAGCTCGGACAGCGCATTTTGCAGGGCCTCGCGGCTGAACTTCTTTGCCGTCTCCACGCCCCAGCTGGTGAACACCTCGTCGGCATGATGATGGTGATGGTGCGCATGGTCATGGCCGCAGCAGCAGTGGTCATGCTCCTCATCCTCATCATGATCCTCATGGTCGTGGTGGCAGCAGTGGTCGTGCCCCTCATCCCCGTCATGGTCCTCATGGTCGTGATGGCAGCAGTGGTCGTGCTCCTCATCCTCGTCATGGTCCTCATGGTCGTGGTGGCAGCAATGCTCGTGCTCCTCATCCTCGTCATGGTCATGGTGATGGTGGTGATGC
>CAKTIN010000072.1 GCA_934565775.1 uncultured Oscillospiraceae bacterium | reverse complement strand
TCTCCGGCGTTGACCAGAGCGACGCCCCGGTCCCGGGCCCGGCGCACCAGGGCCCCGCCCCGGCTGTTGAGCGCCAGAATCCGGAGATAGGGGACCGGGGCGGCCAGGGCCTCCCGGGTGACCCCCAGCAGGGCGCACAGGAGCATCCGGTTGAGCCGGGTGCGGGTGTAGCGCTTGGATTTGGTGGCGGTGAGGATCTCCTCCACGGTGATGCACCGGCGGCAGTTTTTCATAAATTTGAACCACAGCCCCTCGGAGCCGTAGGGCAGGGCCGCAAAGGCTCCGTCCTCCATGGTGCGCAGCCGGGCCAGAACGGCCCGCTCCCCGGCCTCCAGGGTGTGGGTGGCCGCACCGGAAAAGGCGGCGCGGGCGGCGGGGGGCGCGTAAGAGAGCCAGTCCGTCCCCGCCAGAGCCAGGGCCCGGAGGGCGGTGGCGGAGGGAGCCGCAGGGTCGGCCTCGGCGGCGTGATAATCCCCGGGGCGGAGCAGCGGGGCGATGCCTAGGGGGCTGCCGGAGCGGACGATGGCCTTGCAGTATTCCACGCCCAGAATGTCGTTGGGCCGCAGCAGCAGGCTGCCGCTGCCTCCCAGAGCCTCCAGGGCCTGCTGCCGGGCGGCGGGATAGGAGACGCCCCGGGCCAGAGCCTCTCGCACCGCCCGGTCAAGCTCCGGAGAGAGCAGCCTGGCGGCCGCGTCCATAAGGGCCGGACCGTCGCCGGATTCGCAGCCGAAGCAGAGGGTATCCGCCCCCAGGGAGGTCAGCCAGTCCACCCCCGCCCGTGCGAAGCCCTCGGCAGAGCTGAGGCTGGCGGTGAGGGGCAGCTCCAGCACCAGGTCCGCCCCGCAGTCGGCGGCAGCCCTGGCCCGGCGCTCCTTGGAAAAGAGGGCGGGCTCTCCCCGCTGGACATAGCTGCCGCTCATGAGGCACACCACCGCGCCCTCCGGCCCGGCCAGCTGCCGCATATAGGCTAGCTGCCGCTGATGTCCCAGGTGAAAGGGATTATATTCGCAGATCACGCCGATCACAGGCATTCTTTCACCCCCGCTCTCTAAAAAAACTGAAAAAAGGACTTGTGCCCCGGGCCGATCTGGTATAAAATAGTCAGAGGCAAGCTTATAGTAGCACACTCGCGTGGAAAACGCAATGCTGGGAGCACCGGCGCCCTGCCGCCGCTGCCCTAAAATTATTCTATCCGGGAGGAACCATTTCATGAATATTTTGATCATCAATGCCGGCAGCTCCAGTCTGAAGTATCAGCTCATGGATCCCGACACCGGCGATGTCAGCGCCAAGGGCCTGTGCGAGCGGATTTATATCGACGGCCACCTGACCCATAAGGCGCTGCACAAGGGCCTGAAGGTGGAGAAGGACATTCCCATGCCCACCCATAAGGAGGCCATTGAGGCCGTTATGGACATTCTGGTGGATCCGGAGTACGGCGTGCTCAAGAGCGTGGACGAGATCGACGCCGTGGGCCATCGCGTTCTCCATGGCGGCGTGAAATTCGTGGCCTCCTGCATTGTGGACGAGGCCTGCAAGGAGGCAATCCGGGAGTGCATCCCCCTGGGCCCCCTGCACAACCCCGCCAACCTCATGGGCATCGAGGCCTGCGAGAAGGCCATGCCCGGCAAGCCCCAGGTGGCCGTGTTTGACACCGCCTTCCACATGACTATGCCCCCCAAGGCTTACCGCTACGCCATCCCCACCCGGTATTATGAGGAGGACCACCTCCGCCGGTACGGCTTCCACGGCACCTCCCACCGCTATATTGCCCGCCGGGCCGCAGAGCTCATGGGCCGGAAGGACCTGAAGCTGGTGAACTGCCATCTGGGCAACGGTTCGTCCCTGTCCGCCGTGCTGAACGGCGAGTGCCAGGATACCTCCATGGGCCTGTCCCCTCTGGCCGGCGTGCCGATGGGCACCCGCTCCGGCGACATCGACGCCTGCGTGGTGCAGTTCATTATGAATAAGTACAACATGACCGCGGACGAGTGCCTGACCATGCTGAACAAGAAGTCCGGCGTGCTGGCTCTGTCCAACGGCATTTCCTCCGACTTCCGGGACCTGGACGCCGCTGCGGCCCAGGGCAACGAGGCGGCCCAGTTGGCGCTGGACAAGTTTGCCTATGAGGTCCGGAAGTATATCGGCGCTTACGCCGCCGCGCTGGGCGGGCTGGACTGCCTGACCTTTACCGCCGGTGTGGGCGAGAACTCCGCAGATATGCGGGCGTCCATCTGCAAGGGCCTGGAGTTCCTGGGTGTCAAGATCGACCCCGAGAAGAACCAGGTCCGGGGCAAGGAGGCCATCATCTCCACGGACGACTCCAAGGTCACGGTTTGGGTCATCCCCACTAACGAGGAGCTTATGATCGCCCAGGATACCGCTGAGCTGGTCAAGGCTGCGACGTAAGATTTTTTCAGGGCCCGCCGCGAAACTGATCGTTTTGCGGCGGGCCTTTCTGGTCCGCAATCGGCGGAAAATTTGAAAGGAGCGGATTATTTATGCAAGCACACGAGCGCCTGCTGCGCTATGTGACCTTTGATACCCAGTCGAACGAGGCCTCCGAGACCTGCCCCTCCACCCCCAAGCAGCGGGTCTTTGGCCAGAGCCTGGTGGAGGAAATGAAGGCCATGGGCATTGCCGATGCCCATATGGACCCGGACGGCTACCTTTACGGTACGGTCCCCGGGGATCCCGGCCTGCCCACCATCGGCCTGATCGCCCATATGGACACCTCCCCGGACTGCTCCGGGGCGAACATCCGGCCCAGAATCGTGGCCTATTCCGGCGGGGACCTGGTGCTCCATGAGGCGCAGGGAATCGTGATGCGGGAGGCGGACTTCCCCAGCCTGACCCGAAACCGGGGCAAGCATCTGATGGTGACCGACGGTACGACCCTGCTGGGAGCGGACGATAAGGCGGGCATTGCCGAAATCCTTACGGCGGCGGAGCGCCTTATGGCCTCGGACCGGCCCCACGCCACCCTGCGCATCGGCATCACCCCCGACGAGGAGATTGGCCGGGGGGCGGACCGGTTTGACCTGGCCGGATTCGGCGCGGAGTGGGCCTACACCGTGGACGGAGGGACCCTGGGGGAGCTGGAGTATGAGAACTTTAACGCCGCTGCCGCCAAGGTGGAATTCCGGGGGATCAGCATCCATCCCGGCTCCGCCAAGGGCAAGCTCCTGAATTCCCAGCTGGTGGCCATGGAGTTCCAGAGCCTCCTGCCGGTGCATGAGCGCCCGGAGGCCACGGAGGGCTATGAGGGCTTCGCCATGCTGGCGGGCATGTCCGGCGGGATCGAGCACAGCGAGCTGCACTATATCATCCGGGATCACGATTGGGAGAAATTCCAGGCCCGGAAGGAGCGGTTCAACCAGATCGCCCGGTTCCTCAACGAGCAGTACGGGACCGGGACCGTGACGGTCACCCTGACGGACAGCTACTATAATATGAAGGAAAAAATTCTGCCTGTGATGTATGTGGTGGACCAGGCGGAGGAGGCCATGAAGCGGGCGGGGATGATGCCCAAGGCCGCCCCCATTCGCGGGGGTACGGACGGCGCCCGGCTGTCCTTTGAAGGGCTGCCCTGCCCGAATCTGTGCACCGGCGGCGAGAATTACCACGGCCGGTTTGAGTATATCCCGGTGGAGGATATGGAGCAGTGCACCCAAATGCTGGTGGAGCTGCTGTATCTGGCCCACCGGCCGTAAGAAACAGGTAAGACCCGGGCGGCGATGCCGCCCGGGTCTCACGGCTCCGGGGCGGAAGGGGAGACTGCCCTGGGCCTTACCGGCGGGTCACGTTGGTACAGATGTCCGAGAAGGCCTCGGCGGCCTCCATGGCGCAGCCCTTGGTGCAGGCCAGATCCCCCAGGGTCACCATGCCGCAGAGCCTGCCGCTCTCCTCCACGGGGAGCCTGCGGACCTGCTCCCGGCTCATTTGCGCCGCAGCCTCCTCCAGGCTTGCCTGGGCGGCGACGGTGACCACATGGCCGGTCATGACCTGGCGGACCTTGGTTTTCTCCGGGTCCAGCTCCGCCGCCACGCACCGCAGGACAATGTCCCGGTCCGTGACCATGCCGCAGAGCTTGCCGTCCGGCCGGCATACGGGCAGGGCCCCCAGGTTGTACCGGGAGAGCAGCCGGGCGGCGACGCCTGCGGATTCCTCCGGATCGATGCGGATGACCCGCTTTGTCATAACGTCCTTTACCTGCATGGAAGAACCTCCTTTGAAGTGGGTACCGGAAGAATGTCCCATTGCGGCCGGTTTTATACCTGCGGTGTGGGACAGGCAAAAAAATGCAAAATTCTCGAAAATAGCTCTTGACATTTTGGGCGTATACGCATATAATAAGGAAGCTGTCTGGTTCGCTGCTATAGCTCAGCAGGCAGAGCGCGTCCTTGGTAAGGACGAGGTCGCCAGTTCGAATCTGGCTAGCAGCTCCAAAATCTCCGAGGCCTTCGGGCTTTGGAGATTTTTCTTTTCTCCGGGCAAAACGGGCGGCCTCGTCCGCCCTTGCCGAAGGCAAGAAAAATTCAATCTGAGGTCGTGAGGCCTCCATGAAATCGAGATTTCATGGAGCCGGGTAGCCAGTTCGAATCTGGCTAGCAGCTCCAAAATCTCCGAGGCCTTCGGGCTTTGGAGATTTTTCTTTTTTCCGGGCAAAACGGGCGGCCTCGTCCGCCCCTGACCGGAAAAGAAAAGGACAGCGCGGCGTTCGGGCGGGAGCCCATTCGCTGCGCTGTCCGCTGTATACTTGGGAGGCCGGGGAGATCAGCTTTCGCTGCTGCCCCCGGCGCGCCAGATCAGGGTGACGATCTGCCCGCGGGTGCAGCCGTCATCCGGGCTGAAGGCCGTCTCCGAGGTGCCCAGGGTGACGCCGTTTTCCGCGGCCCAGAGGACCGCCTCATAATAGTAGGCGTTGGCGGGAACGTCCCCGAAGGGCATGGCTGTGCTCTGGGGGGCGGGGGAGCCCACAGCCCGCCACAGGAAGGCGACGGCCTGGGCCCGGGTGCAGAAGGCATCCGGGGAGAAGTGGGTCTCGTCCGTGCCGGTGGTGATGCCGGCTTCTACGGCCCAGAGGACCGCCTCATAATAGTAGGCGTTGGCGGGAACGTCCCCGAAGGGCATGGCCGTGCTCTGGGAGGCAGGAGAGCCCGCAGCCCGCCACAGGAAGGTGACGGCCTGGGCCCGGGTGCAGAAGGCGTTCGGCGAGAAATGGGTCTCGTCCATGCCGGTGGTGATCCCTTCCCCGGCGGCCCAAATGACGGCGTCTTCATAATAGCTGCCAGGGACAACATCCACGAATTCGCCGGTGGCGGCAAGCGCCTGCGTCTGCTTGTAGGCGCAGACCGTGCAGGCACGCTCCCGCAGACCCGGCTGCCCGGCGGTGGGAGCCTGGAGGACCGTCCAGTCCCCGTAGGTGTGCGCCGCCGCTCCCAGCTGCTCGGCGCAGTTTTTGCAGGCCTGCCAGTGGGTGCTCTCGTTGTACTGATAGCCGCTCTCGGGGCTATGCCCCGTGGGGGCGATGGTGCCGCCGCAGACGGTGCAGACAGCCGGAGTCGTGCAGGTGGGCCGGGCCGTGCTGCCGGTGTGGTCGCAGGGGGTCCAATGGGCCGTATAGCGCCGGTCGCCGGTGCTGCCCTTCTCGACGGTGACGGTCAGATTGTTTTCACCCGTCAGTCCCGTGCCGCTCCAGCCGGTGAAAAGAGCGCCGGTTTTGGTGGGATTGTGCAGGGTGAAGTCCGGGGTAGCGGCGCTGTAATAGGTGGGATTGCCGCTGGCTGTGCCGCCATCCAGCTCATAGCGCAGAGAGAAGCCGCTGACCGTCAGCGTCGCCGTATCGCGATCCTGGGGGTAGTCAGGGTAGGACTGGGGGTCCCGGTCTACGGTGGCCGTAACGGTAAAGATGCCGGGCTTTACGACGTGCAGCGTGCTTCCCTCAAGCGTCCCCCCATCTGCCCCGCCGGTGACGGCGTAGCTTACTGCTTCACCGGGCAGGAGGCCTGCCGTCAGGAACAGCTCCGAAAGGTCCACGGTCATGCCTTCCAGATAGTTTACGGTCCGGTCTTTGCCCAGAATTGCCGCGCCGTTCAGCAGGATCGTAGATTCCAGCTGCGCGACCGCATCAACCGCGCCGTCCGCCGCCCGATTCAGGGTGCAGCGTAGGATGTATCTGCCCGGCGCGATGCTGTCGGGCAGCAGAACGTTTCTGCCGCCGAGAGCGGGGTTCGAATCGCCCCAGGTATGTACGGTGCTGCCGGTCTCATCCAGCAGCTCTGCGGTCATGGCGTCGCCGGACTGGATGTGGGATTGCAGATTCCACCGAACCGGGATGACGTCGCCGCTGTGGTAGGACGTGCCGTCAAGCGGGGCGAGGAAAAACTCGCACTGCCGGCTGTCCTTGCCGCAGCGGGGGCAGGCGGCGTTTCCACCGGGATAGCAGCTTTCCGTGCAGATGCATGCCTCCAGCCACCGGGCCGTCAGGGTCAGGTCCCCTGTCACGGGGGCGGTGAAGTCATAGGCCTTCCCGTCCAGCTCCCAGCCCACGAAGGTATAGTCAGCCCTGGTGGGGGCGTCGGGCCGGATGGCCAGGTCGTCCTTCCGGACGATCTGGAGGGCATAGGTCTCGTCGGGCGTCCCATAACTGTAGGTCACGGTGCAGCAGCCGTCGGCAATGGTAGTGGTGCCGGTGAGGCTGCCGTAGAAGGTGCCGCCTGCAAGGGTGCCCAGATAAAAGAGACTGTACTCTAATCTTTCCCTGTTATTCACTTCGCCGTAAAAGGCGCCGCCGGTGATCTTACCAGAGAACGCATTGGTCACCTTGCCGTAAAATGCTCCGCCGGAGATCAGTCCGTAGCTTTTACCATCAAGAGCAAGTTCCCCTTTGTCAGGGTCATAATAGTTGCCCCCGTTTCTCACCGCGCCGTAGAAGGTGCCGCCGCTGATTTCATTATCCCTCTGAGCCCTGCCCTTATGGTTATCAACCGGGCCGTTGAAGGTGCCGCCGGTGAGCCGGTCTTCGTTGATCACTGCGCCATTGAAGGTGCCGCTGCCGGCGAGAATGCCGCCCTGATTTTTGACCGGGACATTGATGGTGACGTTATTCACGATCAGCGTTGCAAGTCCATGGTCAATCAGTATGCCGCTGCCAAAGCCGATGTCTAAGTCAAAATAACCATAGGGATCGACATACACGCTGCCGCCGGTAATCACGCCGCCGGTGACGGTCCGGTCGCCGGTTTCATCCAGCGTCCACACGCCGCTCTCGTCAATTTTGAACTTCTTTGCGGTTTTCGTCTCTGCATTGTCTGTCAGCGTCAGCGTGACATCCCGGCCAGTCACTGTGAATAGGCCGCCGGTTATGCGCAGCACGCGATCGTTCAGATCGAGGGTGACGCTGCGGCTTACGGTCAGATTTTCGCTGATTCCAATGTCCGCCGTCAGCCGCACAAGGTCCACGGTACTGTCTTCCAGGGCGGTGGCCAGCTCCTGGGCGGTGGCGGCTTCCCGGACGACTGGGTCGCCGGGCTCTGCTGCCAGGACCTGGGCGGGGCCCAGGCTCAGCACCAGGCAGAGGGCGAGGAGAATGCTCAGAATTCGTTGTTTCATAGAGGCTATCCTTTCCGTGTGTGCTTTTCCACGCGCGGTGGAAAAGCGGGGTTCGGGCGTCCCACGCGGCTTGCGCGGGGGAAACGTCCGGGGGTTTGTCTTGCTGGGAGAGCTTGCAGCGCATAAGGGGGCCGCAGTGCCATAATCTGGTGTACACACCAAATTATAGCACAAAATGATGCCGGATGCAATAGGGACATAGAAATTCTAAGAGGTTCCCAGCACAAAAGAAGGGCCGGGCAATGCCCGGCCCTTACAATGTAGAATTAGAAGCTGAGGGTTCCGGAGGTAATGAGCTGTCCGGATTTCCGGTCGAAGAGCATCACGGGACCGGTGAAGGAGACGGGAACCTGGGTTCCGATGGAGAACAGGGAATTGCCGAACACCACGCCGGTGAGCAGATAGTCGCCGACCCGGACCTTGATGGTGGATTCCATGCCGGTGGGCATGGCGCCGTAGATCTCTCCGGTGAGGGCGCTGGCTTGGGTGATGCCCAGGAACTCCGGCCGCAGGCCCAGAACAAAGTCCTCGTTGGTCACAACGGGCTCCTCGGCCAGGGAATCGTCCACCTCCGTGACGCGCCCGATGGGATAGCGGAAGGTCTCGTCCTTGTTGGCCTTCTCTACATAGCCCTTTTCGGCGGCCTTTTGCTTATGAGCCTCCTGCCGCTGGGCCTCGGCCTTGTCCCGGCCGGAGAACCATGCGGCCAGATCCAGAGGAGCCTCCGGGGTGAAGCGGACGGCGTGTCCGTCCAGGATCCGGAGGGAAAGGGAGCCGTCCGGGCTCTGGGCGCCCTTGGCGTCAATAAAGTTTACCGAGGGATTGCCCACAAAGTCCGCTACAAACAGGTTGGCGGGGCGGCTGTATACTGTGAGAGGGGCGTCATACTGCTGCAAAACGCCGTTGTTGATCAGGCAGATCTGGGTGGCCAGGGTCATGGCCTCCATTTGATCATGGGTGACGTACACGAAGGTGGAGCCGGTCTCCACATGGAGCCGCTGGAGCTCATAGCGCATCTCTAGCCGGAGCTTGGCGTCCAGGTTGGACAGAGGCTCATCCATGAACAGCACCGTGGGCTCGGGGGCCAGGGTCCGGGCGATGGCCACACGCTGCTGCTGGCCGCCGGAGAGCTCCGCAGGATAGCGGTCCATGAACATCCCAATCTTCACGATCCGGGAGACCCGGCGGACGGTGAGGTCGATCTCCTCCTTGGTGAGCTTCCGGTTTTGCAGAACGGGCTCGCCCCCCTGGAGATACCGGAACTCCTCGTCCAGGGTGCAGCCCTCGGCGGAGGCGGCCTTTCGGGCGCTGTCCACCTTGGCCTCCAGAGCGGCAATCTCGGCGGAGAAATCCTCCTTGGACTCTGCATGGTAAGCAAAGAGCTTCTTTGCGGTAAACTGGGAGAGGGTGTAGGCGTCAATGAGCTTCAGGACGGCCTTTTTCTCATCCAGCCTTCCGGCTTTGTCCCGGCATTCCTCCAGGACCTTTCGCACATCCTTGGGATTTTTCAGGATCTGGGCCAGGCGCGCGGCGTTTTTGGCTTCGAAGTGTACCTTGGCCATGGGCTCTTTGATGTTGGAC